>JANQJG010000210.1 GCA_028281785.1 Rhodospirillales bacterium | reverse complement strand
ACCGCATCGATCTGGTTCGAGACCAAAATCGTTGCGGACGAGGAGAGAAGCGCAAGGAAGTGTGGGCCACTTTCGAGCATTCTCGACAATGTCCGCGGCGATTTTGGCCGAACCCCGGAGGGGCTGGGCGAAAACCCGCCAGATCGATGTGCTAACTGTCCACAGGCCCTAGAGCATGTTCCGCACTCCCGAGTAACGCTTACGCTCCCTTAACACGTCGCCACTAGAATCGAAGCCGAACCGCGAGGGAGCGTTCGACATGGCTGATCGACATCTTGTTCTTCAGGCGAGAAAAGCATTTAAAATCTTTATATTAACCGGATTAGTTTATAATTTACTTGCAGTTTCGTCCGGTTACGTAGAAGCCGGCACACAGGTCTCGGCAAGTGTGGATCTGCCGCCCGCGCCCATCTGGATCGCCGCAGCGAGCAAGCAGCGATGCGTGATAGCCCGCCAGCGCGGCGGACGGTCGACCCTGGTCAATTCCTGTCGTGAATGCCGGTCCGTCTCGCTTCAACACAAGCGACCGGGGAGCGGATTTCCTGTCGCCCGCACCTACTCGGTCCCGCCGCGATCCGAAATCCAGCTTTCCTTCCGCGGCACCGGCGCGACCCGCATCCTCACCGACACGCCCTGCCGGGACAAGTCCACGCCTTCGGGCGCGAACAACCAGCGCGACTGCGCCCACCTTCTGAAGCGGAAAAGCGGAAACGTGGTGCTGGTCAACGCCTGCAAGCAATGCCGAGCGGTTTCCATCGAACGCGTGGCGAGCAGCGGCCAGCGCGAGCGGCGGGTCTTTGCCCTGACCTCGCGAAGCCATATGACCCTGGCCCGGGAAGGCGCCGCCCAGATCCGCATCGTGGCGGACAGGGCCTGCCCGCGCTGAAAGCCCTTAGCTGTCGGCGGGAACCACGTCCTCCCGGCCACGCTTCTTCGCCGCCTTGCCGCCCTTCTTGTCCCCGGTCGCCTCGAAGTATTCGAAGGCGAGCTTGCCGCCCTCGACCCTGACGCTCACGGTTCCGCCGCTGGCCAAGCGGCCGAACAGAAGCTCGTCGGCGAGCGGCTTCTTGATGTACTCCTGGATGATCCGGGCCAGGGGCCGGGCGCCGAAGCTCTTGTCGTAGCCTCTCTCGCCCAGCCATTTCCGGGCCTCGTCGGTGAGCTCGATGGTAACATGGCGGTCGGCGAGTTGAACCTCGAGTTCCATGATGAACTTGTCGACCACCCGTCCGACAACATCCGTCGAGAGGCTCGCGAAGGGCACGATAGCGTCCAGGCGGTTGCGGAACTCCGGCGTGAACGTCCGCTCGATCGCTTCCTGATCCTCGCCGATCCGCTCATCGCGCTCGAAGCCGATGGCCGGCTTGGCGAGATCGGCGGCGCCGGCATTGGTCGTCATGATCAGGATGACGTTCCGGAAATCCACGTGCTTGCCGTTATGGTCGGTGAGCTTCCCATAATCCATGATCTGCAACAGGATGTTGAAGACGTCCGGATGCGCCTTCTCGATCTCGTCGAGCAGAAGCACGGCATGGGGCTGCTGATCGATGGCGTCGGTCATCAGGCCGCCCTGGTCGAAGCCGACATAGCCCGGCGGCGCCCCGATCAGGCGGGAGACGCTGTGGCGTTCCATGTATTCCGACATGTCGAAGCGGACGAGCTCGACGCCGAGCGTCCGCGCCAGCTGGCGCGCTACTTCGGTCTTGCCGACACCCGTCGGCCCGGAGAACAGATAGCAGCCAATCGGCTTGTCAGGCTCCCGCAGACCCGCGCGGGACAGCTTGATAGCGCTTGAGAGAGCCTCGATCGCGATGTCCTGCCCGAAGACCATGGTCTTCAGGTCGCGATCCAGATTACCCAGGGTCTTGCGATCGTCGGTGGAGACGGTCTTGGGCGGAATGCGCGCGATCTTGGCGACCACCTCCTCCACATGCTTGACGGTGACCGTCTTCGGCCGCTTGTGCTCGGGGAGCAGCATGCGCGAGGCACCGACCTCGTCGATCACGTCGATCGCCTTGTCCGGCAGCTTGCGGTCGTTGATGTAGCGGGACGAGAGCTCGACGGCGGTGCGCAGGGCCTCGGCCGTGTAGCGGACCTTGTGATGCTCCTCGAAATAGGGCTTCAGGCCGCGGAGAATCTTCACCGTGTCCTCGACCGAGGGCTCGTAGATGTCGATCTTTTGGAAGCGGCGAACGAGAGCCCGGTCCTTCTCGAAGTAGTTTCGATACTCCTTGTAGGTGGTCGAGCCCATGCAGCGGAGGCTGCCGCTCTGCAAGGAGGGTTTGAGGATATTGGAGGCGTCCATCGAGCCGCCGCTGGTGGCCCCCGCCCCGATCACGGTGTGAATCTCGTCGATGAACAGGATAGCTCCTTCGGTCGCTTCAAGCTCCGCGATCACGGTTTTCAGCCGTTCCTCGAAGTCGCCCCGGTAGCGGGTTCCGGCGAGAAGCGAGCCCATGTCGAGCGCGAAGATGGTGGCGTGGCGCAGAACCTCCGGCACCTCCGAGTTGACGATGCGCCGGGCCAGCCCTTCCGCGAGCGCCGTCTTGCCGACGCCGGGATCGCCGACGAAAAGCGGGTTGTTCTTGTTGCGGCGGCAGAGGATCTGGATCGTGCGCTCGATCTCCGGCTCCCGCCCGATCAGCGGATCGATACGGCCGTCGAGCGCCTTCTGATTGAGATTGACGCAATACACCTCCAGCGCCTCGTTGGACCGCGCGGTCACCTTTTCGGCCGAGGACTCCTCCTCGGAGCCGCGCGCCGCGCGGGGCTGCGATTGACCCGGAACCTTGGCGATGCCGTGGGAGATGTAGTTCACGGCATCGAGCCGCGTCATGTCATGGCCCTGAAGGAAGTAGACGGCATGCGATTCACGCTCGGAGAAAAGCGCGACGAGCACATTGGCGCCGGTCACCTCCTCACGCCCGGAAGACTGCACGTGGATCGCCGCGCGCTGGACGGCGCGCTGGAATCCGGCTGTCGGTTTGGGGTCGGTCACCCGGGACGTGACCAAACCGGAAAGTTCGTTGTCGATGAACTCCGTCAAGTCCTGGCGCAAGCGATCAAGATCGACCCCACAGGCGCGGAGAACGGAAATGGCGTCCTGGTCCTCCGTCAGTGCCAGAAGCAGATGCTCAAGCGTGGCATATTCGTGCCGCCGCTCCGTCGCCAGGGCGAGGGCCCGATGAAGGGTCTGTTCCAGGTTGCGTGACAGCATCGACGCTTATTCCTTTTCGATTGTGCATTGAAGAGGATGCTGATGCTGACGAGCCAGATCCATCACCTGATTGACCTTGGTCTCGGCGACCTCGTAGGTGTAGACGCCGCATATGCCAACTCCGCGTTGATGCACATGCAGCATGATCCGCACCGCTTCCTCGTGGTTCTTGCCGAAGAATCGCTGAAGGGCGTGCACGACGAACTCCATCGGCGTGTAGTCGTCGTTCAGCATCAAGACCTTGTAAAGCGCCGGCTTTTTCGTACGAGGGCGCGTCTTGGTCACCACGCCGGTGACCGGATTGTCCTCGTTGTTCGGCCTTTTGGTACCGCCCATCACTGCCTTCCGTTCGCTCCGCAAGCTGGACCCAAACCCGCTTCGGCCACAGCACCTATTATATTAGATTTCGGTTGGCCCGATTGAAAGCCCCCCTCCCCAACCTGGCGTAAAATTGATGGATTTGAGAGATCTTACAAAAAGCTCATTAACCTTTTGTTATATCCACAAGGAGTATGTGATTCTTCGGACGAAGCCTTTGCAACCTTTGGGTTAATTGACTTGAGCCCGGCGTTCGTGGCGGTTATAGGAACACGGGCGAGTCAATGAGAGATCCTTCGAAGGAGGGGCGAGACGGCATGAAGGGGTTCGGACGACGGACGACGCAGTGGTTTCCCCGCGCCGCCGCCATTGCCATTGCGACCGTTATTGTCCTGATCGGCTCTGCTTCTCCGGTTTTCGCCAAATATGCCTCTTACGTCATGGACGCCGAGACCGGTCGGGTTCTCCACGCGGTCAATTCAAACACCCGCAACTATCCGGCCTCGCTGACCAAGATGATGACGGTCTACCTTTTGTTCGAGGCGCTCGAGCAGGGTAAGATTACGCTCAAGAAACCCCTCAAGGTGTCGCACCGTGCCGCCCGTCAGCCGGCCTCGAGGCTGGCGCTGCGGGCGGGAACGACGATTGCGGTCGAAGAGGCCATTCAGGCCCTCATCGTCAAGTCCGCGAACGATGTGGCCACGGTCGTGGCCGAGGCCCTGGCCGGCAGCGAGCGCGAGTTCGCCCTGAAAATGACGGCGAGAGCCCGCAAGCTGGGCATGACGCGGACCACCTTCCGCAATGCCTCGGGCCTGTACAACCGGGCACAGCTGAGCACGGCGCGAGACATGGCGGTCCTGGCCCGCGCCCTGATTCGCGATTTTCCACAGTACTATCACTACTTTTCAAAGAAATCCTTCGCCCATGGCGGCAACAGATACCGCAGCCACAACAAGCTGCTGACCGCCTACAACGGGACGGACGGTATCAAGACCGGGTATATCAACGCGTCGGGATTCAATCTCGTGGCCTCCGTCGAGCGGGATGGGCACCGCCTGATCGGAGTTGTTTTCGGTGGGCGCTCCTCGTCCTCGCGCAACCGTCACATGATCAAGCTGCTCGACAAGGGGTTTCGCCTGGTAAACCAGAACCGTGGCAGCGCCGTCGCGACCGCCCGGGCGGCGCCGAACCCGGCACCTGCGCCGCGCGTGACCGCGCCCGCGAAGGCCAAGGTCGCGGATGCGCGCCCGACCCCCCGGCCAAATGCCGCGCCTCCGCCGGCGAAACCGCGCGCCTCCCGGCCGCCCGCCAAGAGCAGCGGAACGGCCGATTGGGCCATCCAGGTGGGCGCCTATCGCTATTACAACCCCGCTCACAAGATGGCCCGCCTGGCGGTCGATCAGGTGCCGGACATGCTGGAAGGCGGGGTGATCAAGGTGATTCCGCTGAAAAAGAAAAACCGGCGGACGTTGTGGCGGGCCCGCATCATGGGCCTGACCAAGGAACAGGCCTACAGCGCCTGTGATGCGCTTCAGCGCAAGGGCAGAGATTGCATGGAAGTGCGCATGAAGGGAATCAAGGTCATCCGTAGCGACAAGGCCTGACCACCCCTCACCGCCTCTGAACCGATACATCACGCTCTAAGGTTTGAGTCCTGACCGCGGGAAAGCGCGGCCGCGAGCGGCTTGATAAATTCGCCCCGCCGGCCGACCGCGACCGAACCGAGCCCGAGCCCGAGCCACGCCGCCATGGTGCGAAGCTCCAAAGCGAGGGCGTCGGCGACGGCCTCCGGTTCGGCATGGGGCTCGATATACGCGGCCCGCACCAGCAGGGTGCCCTGCGAACGCTCGGCCTTGAGGTCGACCCGGGCCGCAAGGCGTTCGCCGTGCAGGAACGGCAGAACATAGGCTCCCCATCGCCGCTTGGCGGCCGGGATGAAAATCTCGAAACGATAGTCGAAGCCAAACAGCCGGGATGTGCGGGGCCGCGTCCAGATCACGGGGTCGAACGGCGACAGCAGAGCCGCGGCGCGGATGCGACGTGGCCGCCGCGCCTCTGGATGAAGATAGGCCGGCTGTGTCCAGCCCTCGACCCGGGCCTCCAGAAGTTCCCCTCTCGCCACCAACTCGGCGAGGCGCGGACGCGTCTCCTTCATGGGCATGCGGTAGTAGTCGGCGAGATCCGACGCCGTACCCACCCCCTGGGCACGAGCCGCCCGGCGCAGAAGCTCCCGCTGCGCTTCCTCGCGCGCCACCTTGCGCCCATACTGCTCCGGCGGCAGCACGCGTTCCGCGAGGTCGAAAACCCGCGCAAAGTTGGGCCGGCGGTCGGCCACGGCCAGCAGGCCCCGGCCGAAAAGCGCCTCGAGCACGGCCCGAGGCACGGTCCCGAACCAGCTGCCGACGAGCCGGCGCGGGACACCCTCCGGCCCCGGAAGGTCATCCGCCGCCAGGGGACCACGAGCCCGCAACTCTTCCAGCACCCGATCCGCATAGCCCGGGTTCTTCTCCATGACCGACTCGAAGCCATAAGGGCGCATCGTATGCGCGTCCATGCGGTGACGCAGAAGCGGCCAGCTCTCGACGGGCAGGATCGACGCCTCATGGGCCCACTGCTCCGTGAACTCGCGCCGCCGATAGACGACATCATCGAGGCGAGACCGCTCATACGGCCCAAGCCGCGAGAAGAGAACCTGGTAATGGGCCGGCACCAGGACGTTGACGTAGTCGATTTGCAACAGGCCGAGTTGCCGGATGACCCGGCGGATGTGGCGCGCGTCAACCCTTCCCCGCGGTCGCGGGCGGTCGAAGCCCTGGGCCGCGAGGGCGATCCGGCGCGCCTCATGGAGAGATAGAATAGGATCAGACATCACCGCCGCTTATGGCTCCGGCCGTTCCTGAGCATTGTTAAACCGACGCTCGAAGTCCCAGGGCTCGCACGAGGGCTTGATTCCCGGCTTGGCCATGAAGACACGAGCCCGAGCCACACCGCTGCGACTCCCAACGACCGGCAGCACCTGAACGGTATAGCGCGCGCCCTCATAGTCGGCCAAGCGGCGGGCGGCGGTTTGATCCAGCCCCCTGACCAGGATACCATCCACGCGCGTCCCACGCTCGCGGGCCAGCATCGGATAAGGTGTCCCGGCCATGCGCAGGCGCCGGTAGCCCTCGAGCGTGGCGCCTTCGATCCGCGCCTCGGGAACCGGCCGACCGATGACGCGAGCGAGGAGGCCGCGGTCGAGCAGCGTTCCGTAGAAGAAGTAGTGCACGCCCCCTCCGTTGCTCCTACGAAACGGACGACGCGAGGACCGCCCCCCGGGAGGCCATGAAATAGAGGCCAAGGTGGTGCGTCATCGCCTGTGGATGGACGGCGGTATCCGGCAACCCCAGATTGCGTGCCGTCTCCTTGGTCAGGTCATAGGTCGCGCAGCCCGCATCGTAGACCACGATATCGACGAGCGTCGGCATGAGGCCGTGATTGCGCGCCGACAACATGGTGAGCACGAAGTCCATCACGCAGATATCGGTGCAGATCCCGACGACGAGCACGGAGTCCAGCCGCCCGCGATTGACCCAGCCGGCGACGTGGTTCTCCCCGCTGTCCCGATCGATGGCTCCGACGAAACCGTTGATGCAGTCCTTGCGGATCGGCGTCGCCTGGGGGCAATCGGTCAGCCAGGCCAAGGCCGGCACCAACTCCTCCTCGCCGGTGCCCCGCTCGCAGTGTGGCGGATAGGGTGGCTCCGGTTTGCCAGGCTCGTGGGTATCGAGGAAGGCGAGGATGGGCGCGTCCCTTTCGGCGAACCGGCGAGCCAGCCGGTCGGTCTCCGCGATCATGCGGTCGACCTGCTCATTGGGCATCGGCGGGGCGAGCGCTCCGGCGCCGACGCTGGCGAAGCCGTTGACCTCGTCGACGATGACAAGGCCGCAACGCCGATCCCCGATGTCGAACGGCACCGCGGCAACGGGCAGGTGTTCACGGACGGCCTCGAAGGCCGTTTCGATGGTCGGAGCGTGGGTCATCGTCTCCTCCCCGATTACCGGAAAAGAGCTATGAAAAGTCGGGCAAAGGCACGCCGCTGGCCGTAAGCTGCTCGGACAGTTTGCCCTTCAGCCGCGTCAGACCGGCCTCGTCCGCGGCTTCGCAGCGCGCGACCAGGACATCCTGGGTGTTGGAGGCGCGCAGCAACCACCAGCCGTCGTCGGACTGAACGCGCACGCCGTCGATGTCGTGCACGGTGATGCCGTCGAGCCCCGCGAGGCGGCCCTTCACCTCGTCGATAACCTTGAACTTGCGGTCCTCCGGACAGGGGAAGCGCAACTCCGGCGTATTGACCATGCCCGGCAGGCGGTCCCGCATTTCCGCAAGGCTGACATCCGACGCGGCGACGATGCCAAGCAGGCGCAGCCCCGCATAAAGGGCGTCGTCAAAACCGTAATAGCGGTGTTTGAAGAAGATATGACCGCTCATCTCGCCGGCGAGCGGGGCTCCGGTCTCCGCCATCTTGGCCTTGATCAAAGAATGGCCCGTGCGCCACATGAGCGGCGCCCCGCCCCGGCGCGCGACCTCGTCGAACAGAACCTGGCTGGCCTTGACATCGGCGATGATGGTGGCGCCGGGCAGCTCGTCCAGCACCTCGCCCGAAAGAACCGCGAGGAGCTGATCGCCCCAGAGCACCCGTCCCTTGGAATCGATCACGCCGATGCGGTCGCCGTCGCCGTCGAAGGCGACCCCGAAATCGCAGCCATGCTCGGCCACCGCCGCCTTCAACTGCTCAAGGTATTTCTCGACAGTCGGATCGGGGTGGTGGGCGGGGAAGGTGCCGTCGATCTTTTCATTGATGACGATATGACGGCCCGGCAGCCTGTCGCAGACCCGGCGCAGCACCTCTCCCAACGCGCCGTTGCCCGGATCCCAGGCAATGGTCAGCGGACGGCCGCCGCCGACCCCCTCGAGCAACCGCTCGACATAGCTGTCGGTGACCGGCGCGTCGACCGGCCGCCCCTCGCCGGAGACGAAATCATCGGCCGCCGCGACCTGGCCGATGCGCTGGATGTCGGCGCCGAAGAAGGACTGGCCCTTCAGCATCATCTTGATGCCGTTGTATTCGGGCGGGTTGTGCGAGCCCGTGATCATCGCCGCAGCGTCCGCCTGTAGCGTGTAAGAGGCAAAGTACAGCATCGGCGTCGGACCACGGCCGATCCGCTTGACCTCCAGCCCGCAAGCCACCAAGCCCTCGACCAGCGCCGCCTCGAGCTCCGGAGAGCTCAACCGGCCATCATAACCGACGGCGACGGATTTGCCGCCCTCCCGCGCCACGATGCTTCCGAAGGCGCGCCCGACGGTGCGGACGTCGTCGGCCGTCATCGTCTTGCCGACAACGCCCCGGATGTCATATTCGCGCAGGATGGTGGGATCGAGCTTTCGGGCTTCCGCCATGGTTCAAAATCCTCCCTCGAGAACTTGGTCTATCCCGCAGCCACGCCCGGCCGTCCGATGCAGCTGTAGCGGAAGCCCGCCGCGGCCATCTCGTCGGCGTTGTAGATGTTCCGCAAATCCACCAGAACGGGCTCTTTCATAAGAGTCTTCGCGCGCTTCAAGTCAAGGGCGCGAAACTCGTTCCACTCGGTGATGATGCTGACGACGCTGGCATCTTCCATGGTGTCATAGGCGTTCTCGCACCACTCCACGCCGTCGAGATGCTTTTTCGCCTCCTCCATCCCTTCCGGGTCGTACGCCCGGACCCGGGCGCCGGCGGCGATCAGCGCCGGCACGATGTCGAGGCTGGGCGCATCGCGCATGTCGTCGGTGTTGGGTTTGAAGGTGAGCCCGAGCAAGGCGACGATCTTGCCCTCGACGGACCCGCCGGAGGCCTCGATGATCCGTCCCGCCATCGACTTCTTGCGGGTATCGTTGATGTCGATGACGGCCTCGACGATGCGAAGGGGACGCCCGGCGTCCTGGGCCGTGCGCACCAGGGCAATGGTGTCCTTCGGGAAACAGGACCCGCCATAGCCCGGGCCGGCATGCAGGAACTTGCCACCGATCCGACCGTCCAGTCCGATTGCCTTGGCCACGTTCTGCACATTGGCGTCCACGACTTCGCATAGATCGGCGATCTCATTGATGAACGTAATCTTCGTGGCGAGGAAGCTGTTGGCCGCGTACTTGATCAGTTCCGACGTCGTTCGGGTGGTGAAAATGATCGGTGTTTCAATGAGATGAAGTGGCCGGTAAAGTTGACGCATGACCTCTCGGGCGCGTTCGGCCTCGGTGCCGATCACGACCCGGTCGGGCCGCATGAAATCGTTGATCGCCGAACCTTCGCGCAGGAACTCCGGGTTGGAGACGACATCGAATTCCGCATCCGGACGCGCCCCGCGAATGATCCGTTCGACCTCGTCGCCGGTGCCAACGGGGACCGTCGATTTGGTGACGATAACCGTATACCCGTTCAGGGCCTCGGCGATCTCCTTGGCGGCGGCATAGACATAGCTGAGATCGGCATGTCCATCGCCCCGCCGGGTCGGCGTGCCGACCGCGATGAACACCGCGTCCGAGCCGTGCACGGCCGTCTTGAGATCGGTCGTGAAGGAGAGCCGGCCCGCCTTGACGTTGCTAGCCACCAGTCCTTCGAGACCGGGCTCGTAAATGGGTATCTCGCCACGATTCAGGCGATCGATCTTGTCCACAGCGTTGTCTACGCAGATGACATCGACGCCGAACTCCGAAAAACAGGCACCGGATACCAGCCCCACATAGCCGGTGCCGATCATGGCGATACGCATGTCCGTCCCCTCCCGCTGATCGCCGAAAACCCTCCCGACGCACCCGGCGCGCCGTTCAGACTAACTACGAGAACTTATTCAGAACCTCGATGACCTGACCGCGGAGGTCGTCGATCTGCATGGCGAAGGCGATATTCGCCTCGATGAATCCCCGCCGATGGCCGCAGTCGAAGCGCTCACCCTGAAACCGGAACCCGTGAAACGGTACCTTACCGATGGTCGCCGCCATCGCGTCGGTCAGTTGGATCTCGCCGCCCGCTCCCGGTTTCTGCTCATTCAGATAATCGAACACCTGCGGCTGGAGGATGTAGCGGCCGATGATCGACAGCGTCGACGGCGCCTCCGAGGGAGCCGGCTTCTCGACCAGGCCCTTAGCCTCCGCCAAACGCCCATCATCCTTGACGACATCGAGGATGCCGTAACGATTTGTCAGCTCCCGTGGCACGTCCTCGACGGCCACGACATTGCCCCCGACCTGGCGATACGCCTCCATCATCTGTTTGAGGCATCCCGGCTTGGCGAGGATGAGATCGTCGGCGAGGATAACGACAAAGGGCTCGTCGTTGATGAAATTGCGCGCGCACCACACGGCATGCCCGAGGCCCAGCGGCCGCTGCTGTCGCGTGAAGGAAAACTGCCCGGGTTGGGGCCTGCCCTCGCGGACAAGCTGGAGCGCCTCGGCCTTGCCGCGATCTTCGAGAACCCTCTCCAGCTCGTAGCTCTCGTCGAAATGGTCCTCGATCATGGCCTTGCCGCGACCGGTGACGAAGATCATCTCCTCGACGCCCGCCTCCCGTGCCTCCTCGACAGCGTACTGGATCAACGGCTTGTCGACGATCGTCAGCATTTCCTTGGGCATCGCCTTGGTCGCCGGCAGGAATCTCGTACCCAAGCCCGCAACGGGAAACACGGCCTTTCGCACAGGCTCGTTCATTCGCGATCTCCTGTGATTGGTCGAACGAAGACGGGGATCTATCACCTCTCGAAACCCCGCCCTTTGTGCCATAGCCGTCGCATGGCCGCAAGCCGAGCCATCAAGAGGGCGCCAAGCTCACAACACCCTTTACCGACGCGCAACAAGTCTGGCACTGTGCCGCCAATCAAAAGGACTGGAAGGAAACGGTTTTGAGCGGTCCGACGGACGTATCGGGGGAAACGCGGCTCTATGGGATCGTCGGCGATCCCATCGCTCAGGTGCGCTCGCCCGCAGCCTTCAACGCGCATTTCGCGAAACTCGGCCTCGACGCGGTGTTTCTCCCGTTTCACGTCCGGGCGGATGGGCTGGCGGCAGCCATGGAGGGGTTTCGAAGCCTTCGCAATCTCGACGGGCTGGTCATCACGGTTCCGCATAAGTTCGCCTTCGCCGAGCTCGCCGACGAGTTGGGCGACGGAGCCCGCCTTGTCGGCGCGATCAACGCGCTGCGACGCACGGCCGACGACCGCTGGATCGGAGAGCTATTCGATGGGATCGGCTTTGTCGAGGGCTTGCGCGCCGGGGGCTATGAGCCCGCGGGGAAGTCTTTTCTCATCATTGGTGCCGGTGGCGCGGGCTCGGCGATCGGCAGCGCCCTGCTGCCGGCGCGGGCGTCGCGCGTGACCATCGCCGATGCGGTTCCGGAAAGAGCCGAAGTCCTTTGCCGAAAACTCGCCGCAGCCGGCCCGGAGGTCGCCGTCGAGGCGGTTGGCCCCAACCCCGATCCCGACGGTTATGACGTCGTCGCCAATGCAACGCCGCTCGGGATGTGCGAGGACGATCCCCTGCCGATCGATCCCGACCGTCTGTCGGCCAGGGCCCTGGTCGCCGACGCCATCATGAAACCGGCGGTGACCCGATTGCTGCGGGAAGCGGAGAAGCGGGGCTGCCGAGTTCAGCCCGGCCAGTACATGCTCGACAACCAGTTTCCGCAGATCGTGAAGTTCCTCGGGCTTCCCGGCGGGGCCGCCTGACATCGCCGTCGGAGTGCTTTACTTTCCGAGGAGCACTTCTCGGGCTTCGTTGATTTTCGCTGCAAGATAGGTGGAGCCGCCGCGGTCTGGATGGGCAGTGGCGATCAGCCGGTGATAGGCGGCCTTTATGGCCTCGTCGTCCGCTCCCGATTCGAGGCCCAGGACCTGATAGGCCTCGTCACGGCTCATTCGCTGCTGACCCGGGCGGCCGCCGCCGGAATGTCCCTGCTGGGTTCCCTCCCCCGCGCCGGCCGCTTGCACCCGCTCCCGCCAATCCGGATGCGCGCGATCGAGATAAGACTCGAGGACCTGCGCGGATTGCTGGTCTTCCATGTAGCAGGTATTGAGCAGGTCGACGAGCTCGCGAAGCGACAGATCTTCGAGCTGGCGGCCGCTGTAAGGCCCGTCCACGATCTCTCCGCCCATGGTGCCGCTGTCGTGGTCCAGAATCATGCGAAGGTACCGGGTCCGCACCTCGGAGGTCTGGCCAGTGGCTCCGCCGCCCCGCATGGTCTGCGACATGCGCTGAAAGTTCCTGGCCGCCCGGCCGAAGGCGCGAGCCCGCATGAACCAGGGTAGCAATGCGGGAAGAGCCATGACAGCCCAGGCCAGCCGCCCGGTCACCGCCAGCGAGATGATCACCCCGACGCCGAGGACGATGGACAGCCATTTCAGGCTCTTGACCAGGGTCTTGGGGTCGGCGTTGATGAACCAGCGGCCAACCAGAAGAAAGCCGCCGAGCAACGCCACGCCGAGAATCAGGTACGGAAGCACGGTTTCAACCGCCCTTCACCTGATGCGCGATCTTGAGCACCTCGCCGCCGCGCTTCCTGGCCAGGTTCTCGAGCGCGGGGCGACCGCCCGCCGCGTAGACCGCCACGGCGCTCAGAAGGTCCTTCAGGACATGGGCGCTGTTGGCGTCAAAGCGGCAATAGGCGCCGTTGGTGAGGCGCGCGATCTGCTTAAACCCGAATTGGGCGATGGGATCCGCGCCCTCATGGAACATGAACGTCGGCACACCGAGCAGTCCCAGCTCGCCGGCCAGGGCCCCGAGCCTGTCCACGTCCTCTTCCAGGCAGTCGCCGACGAACACCACCGCATTGACCTTCTGCTTCTTGGTTTCGTTGATTGCGTGCCGCAGCACCTTGCGGATCTGCGTCTCGCCTGCCAAGCAGAAGACCGAGGTCATCATGCGCAGGATGTCCTTGGGTGTCGCCACCCAGGGGCTGACCTTGAATTCGCCGAAGCCGCGATAGAACGCGAGTTGCATCTCCAGCCCGCCGAGATTCGCGGTTTCGCTGAACATCTCGCCCTGAATCTGTGCCGCGCGGTCCCAGGCCGGCTGCCGGCTCGCGGTCGCGTCGAGGGCAAAGATCAGCCGCCCACGGCCGCCAGGCGCTGTGTTGGTGGGCGTCGCCGCCACCTTCCTGAGAAACGCGTCGACCTCGGCCGTGGAACTCTGATTCGTCGGAAGTTTGTTGTTGCCGCTCGTCATCACCACCCCGTGGGTCCTTACCCCTGAGATAGTTCGAGGCGTCGACCGCTTCCACCACCGTGTCCAGTGTAGCGTCCCGTCCGGCCGTGCGCCACAGCCTTACCACCGACCGAAGCCGCCGATCGGAACCCGGCCCGGTTGCGTCCCCGAATAGCAATTATAGCGAAAAGCTACCGGGAATGGATCACTCCATCGGGATGAAAGGCGTGGTAGACGAAGGCGAATGTAACGTCATACCGCACGTCCTCGGCCTGTCCATCCTTCACGCGTTGCACAATGACGTTGCCTACATCGCGCCCCTCGGCGATCCGCCGCGTGTCCAAGGCCGAGTTCTGGCCGGGGGTCCAGGTCAGGACGAGATCGTCCTGCCTGATTTCGCCCTTCTCGCTGAGCAGCGGCAGGCTCCAGGCCTCGCCTTCAACCACCACGACGCGCACCATGGGCTCGATTCCCTCCGGGAACGGTCCGGCGAAGAACTGATAAGGCTCGTCGCGGGAATCGTAGCGGGCATAGGGGTTGACGCCGTATCCCCGCGGATCGAGCACCTTGCCGTCGGGCGCCCGCTCCTTGAAATTCGCGAAGGATTCCAACCGCGCCGGGATCATGGTGAGCTGGGTGCCCGTCATCTCCCCAACGATGGCCTCGCCCAGGAATTGCTGCCACCAGCTTTCCGTCTGCCGGTCATACATGACGAGGTCGGAGTTGCGAAGGTTGCCCGACACCCCGAATTCGAGAATGCGGCCCTCGACCCGACGATCAAAAACGACGGCGGAGTTGCACAGCGGACAATAGGTGACGGCCACGGGAACGCCGCCGACGACATCGTTGGCAATCTCGTGCCGGGTGAGGACGCCGAGCGGATAGGCGCGGGCGTCGCCGTTGACGATCAGCCCGATCACCGGCTCCGTTTCGGTGAGATCCGTGGCCTTGACCTCGGAGGCGGCGACAAACCGGGGATTTTCGATCGACCGAATGCCGTCCTTAGGGACACCACCCCAGAGGATTTCGTCGAAATCCACCGAGGACTTGGAGAAATCCGTGTTCGGCCAAGTCGCCGCCCACATCTGAGGATTGGCCCATGCAGGCGTGGCGAGAAAGGCCACAGCACAAAAGGCGAGAGTTGCGCGCCCCATTCCCATCTCTCTTTCCTCCGCATCAGTCGCAGCACGACTCTTCACAGCTCCGCGATCAAGGGTTACGTGGCCGCCGGAAGATCCGGCGGGCAACTCAACTCCGCTCACATTCCGGTGATGCGGGCGGCGCGGCATGGCTACTTTGCCGGATTGACGGGCAAAATTGTCCGGTTGTCCAACAACCGGACATCTGGTAAGATATGAGATCGTTACAGGCTTATAGGAGGCCCGCCCGCAACCCCAGGGCAGGCCGATGCAGATGGATTCGATCGAGACACCTGGCATGGGATCCCGGCGACGCGAGCGGTTCCCCACCGTCGTTCGCCGCAAGCCGCTGCCCGACGAGGTCGCCGGCGTGCTGGAGCGCGAGATCGTCGAGGGAAGGATCGAGCGGGGCGCCCGTCTGCCCACCGAGGCCGAACTCGCCAAGGAATTCGGCGTCAGCCGCAATGTCGTCCGCGAGGCCGTGGCCCGGCTTAAACAGGACGGGCTGATCGAGAGCCGCCAGGGGCTCGGCGCCTTTGTCAGCGCGCATCCCGTCAGCCTATCCTATCGAATCGGCACCGAAAACCTCTCGGCGGAGGATGACCTGCGCCATGTGTTCGAGCTTCGCGCCGAGGTCGAGACCGGCGCCGCCGCCCTCGCTGCCCAGCGCCGGACCGAGGCCCAGCTCACCGCCATCCGCGAGGCCTTGGAGGATATGGGACGGGCGATCTCCAACGAAGGCGACGGCGTGGCCGCCGATGCCGCCTTCCATCGCGCCATCGCCGAGGCTTCGAACAACCCCTACTACCGGGATCTGATGATCTTCCTCGCCGTCGGCGTCGCCCAAAGCATCGCCGCGGCGCGGGAGAATTCGGCATTGTTCGACGAGTGGACCCCGACGGCCCAGCGCGAGCATGAACGGATTTGCGAGGCCATCGCCGACCGGGACCCGGCCGCCGCCCGGCTGGCGGTCCGGTCGCATCTGACACGCGCGGCAAGGCGCCTGGGATTGATGGAGCCAGTGGAACAGCACTCATGAACAACACGAACAGTCAGCACGAGATCCGCGCCGAGACGGTGCCCGAAATTGCCTTCGACACGGTGCGCCGAATCGACGGGCTGGAGGAAATCGCCGCCAACTACGCTCCCTATTTGGCGGATGAAAGCCGCCTGCCCCATCAAGGAGCGGACTACCTGTTCTTTCCCAATGACGAGGCCGAACTTGCCGCAGTGATGCGGGAAATGTCGCGGCAGGGCAAGCCGGTCACGATTTCCGGCGCCCGCACCGGGCTTGTCGGCGGCGCCGTGCCGGCCGGCGGGGCCATCGTTTCCATGGACCGTTTCGACAAGGTCGTCGATATCCGTTACGACGAGGGATCGAAGGAATGGCGGCTTTCGGTCGAAAGCGCGGTCAGCCTGCGCGACCTGGGAGACTGGATCAACAAGAAGAGCTTTCCCGGCCTGCTTGGCCGCGCCTCCCCCGAGACCGAGAAGCAGTTCGGACTCTTCAAGGAAGATCCAAGGAGCTACTTCTACCCCCCTGATCCGACTGAAATGAGCGCCTCGCTGGGCGGAACCGTGGCGACCAATGCGTCGGGTGCGGCCAGCTTCCGCTACGGCGCAACGCGCGAATGGATCCGCGGCCTCCGGGTCATGCTCGCCTCTGGCGAGGTGTTGGATGTGCCGCGCGGAAAGTACTTCGTCACCGGGGACCGCAAATTCACGGTCGTCAACGGGGCTGGCGAACGGACCCCTCTTACCCTGCCCTCCTACCGCATGCCGGAAACCAAGAAGAACACCGCCGGGTTCTTCTCCGCGCCCGGCATGGACCTGATCGACCTGTTTATCGGGTCCGAGGGCCTGTTCGGGATCATCACCCGTGTGGAGATCGCGCTCGAGGTCTGGCACAGCAGCATTTCCGTGGTCCAGTTCCTGCCCTCCGACGAGGCGGCGCTCGACTTTGTCATCGGCTTGCGCGAGGAGAAAGACATCCGGCCGGAGTTCGTCGAGTTCTATGACGACGGCGCCCTCGCCTTGCTGCGCGACCGCCAGCGCGAAAACCCCAAATTCATCGACATGCCGCCGATTCCCGAGGATGCCGGGGCTGCCGTCTTCTATGACATCGAGTTCGACGGCAACGCGGCGGCGCCCGACTTCTCACGGCTGGAAGAGGTCACTCGGCGCTGCGGCGCCTCCCTGGCCCAGACCTGGGCCGGCTATGAACGCCGCGACCTCGCCCGGTTCCGCCATTTCCGCCACGCCCTGCCGGAAACCGTCAACAGCATCATTGGCGAGCGCAAGAAGGCCCACCCCGGTCTCCACAAGCTCGGCACCGATTTGGCGGTCCCGGACGCCTGCCTGCGCGAGATCTGGCAGTTCTACAAAGAAAGGCTGGCCGCCGCCGGGCTCGAATGGGTGGTGTTCGGGCATATCGGCGACAACCACCTGCACGTCAACATCCTGCCCAAGGACATGGACGAGCTGGCGCGCGGTCTCGACATCTATCGGGACTTCGCGCGCAAGGCCGTCGACCTCCATGGCACGGTCTCGGCCGAGCACGGCATCGGCAAGATGAAGAAGAAGTTCCTGGCCGTCATGTTCACGCCCGATGAGCTGGAGGAGATGGCGGCGCTGAAGCTCGCGCTCGATCCTCAGGCCATGATGAATCCCGGCGACATTCTCGACATTCAGGGAGCCGTCCAATGAGAGTGCTGGTCTGCGCCAAACAGGTGCCGGAAGTCACCGACGTCCAGGTCGATCCGGAGACCGGGACGCTGAACCGCGACGGCGTCGCCTCGATCCTCAATCCCTTCTGCGAATATGCCATGGACCTCGCGTTGGATCTTAAAAAGGGCATGGATGACGTTGAAATCGTGGTTCTTTCCATGGGACCGCCGCAGGCCCGGGCGGCGCTGATGCGCTGCCTGGAGATGGGCGCCGACCGGGCCATCCTGGTCACAGACCGGCGTTTCGCCGGGGCCGATACCTGGGCCACGGCGCTGACCATCTCCAAGATCGTCGAGAAGCTGGACAAGGTGGATCTGATTCTTGTCGGCAAGCACGCGATCGACGGCGACACCGCCCAAGTCGGGCCGGAGCTGGCGGAATGCCTGAACATTCCCCAGGTCACTTACGCCGTCGGCCTCGAGCTCGACGAGAAACGCCGACGCGTTCGCGTGCGCCGCGAGACCGACCGGGGCCATCAGGTCGTGCAGATGCGGCTGCCGGGGCTGGTTTCGGTGAGCAAGGGCGCGGCGCTTCGCCGCGTCTGCTCCTTCCAGGACATTCTGGAGGCGCGGCGCAAGGAACTCATCACCATGACCGCCGACGATCTTGGCGTGGACGAGAGCGAGCTTGGGCTCAAGGGCTCGCTGACCCAGGTGGTCAAGATCTTCCCGCCGGTCGAGCGCGAGGCGGGACGGGTGGTGGACGGGACGAACCCGCCGCTCGCCGCCCGCCAGGTCGTCGAGTTCCTCAAAGACAAGCATTTCGTCTGAGGGAGGTGCCCAGCATGTTGGTTGTCGATAGCAAGGCCTGTACCGGCTGCAAGCTGTGCGAGAAGAACTGCCCGTTCAGCGCCATGATCGTCGTCGAGGGCACCGCCAAGGCGCTTGAGAACTGCACCCTTTGCGGGGCCTGCATGAACGTGTGCTCCGAGCACGCGATCCAGATCGAGCGGGCCCAGGCCTCGCCCGAGGAGCTCGCCAGGTACTCCGGCGTCTTCATCTGGGCCGAATGCGAAGAGCATGGCGACCGGCTCGTTCCCAAGAAGGTGGTTCTCGAACTGCTGCATGAGGGACGCCGGCTGGCCGAACAGCTGGGCGAGCAGGTCAAGGTGCTGGTGCTCACCGACGGGCGGCCGGTCGATCTCGACCCGCTGTTCGCGCATGGCGCCGACGGCGTCATCCGCTATGAGAACAAGCTGCTCGACCGTTATTCGACCGATGCCTACACCACCGTCGTCTCCGGCATAATCGCCGCGAAGAAGCCCTCCGTCTTCCTGCTGGGCGCGACGCCGGACGGTCGCGACCTGGCCCCGCGCGTGGCGGCCCGGCTGAAGCTTGGGCTGACGGCCGACTGCACCATGCTGGAGATCAACGAGGACCGGCAGCTCGTGCAGACCCGGCCAGCCTTTGGCGGCAACATCATGGCCTCGATCCTCACCCCCTTCTCGCGCCCGCAGATGGCGACCGTGCGGCCCAATGTGTTCCAGGTCGGCGACGCGGCGCCCGGCCGCACCGGCGAGGTCGAGGACTTCGAGGTCACCCTGAACAAAGGTGCCGTCCGGACGCGGCTGCTGGAGGTCGAGGCCGTTGTCGAGGAGGCGGTGGAAAGCATCGAGAACGCCCGCGTCATCGTCGCCGCCGGCCAGGGCTGCCAGGCCTTGGAGAATCTGTCGCTGATCCGCGAGCTGGCCGAGGAACTCGGCGGCAGCATGGCCGGATCGCGCCCCATCGTCGAGGCCGGCTGGATTCCCCATACGATCCAGGTCGGACAGTCCGGGACGACGGTCTCGCCGGACCTCTATATCGCCGTCGGCATCAGCGGCGCCGTCCAGCATGTGGTCGGGATGAGCGGCTCGCGCACCATCGTCGCCATCAACAACGATCCCGAGGCGCCGATCTTCAAGGTCGCGGATATCGGCATCGTCGGCGACGCGATGGAGATTCTACCGGTCCTCATCCGCGAGATCCGCGAGGCGAAGGCGGCAGCTTAGCAAGTGGCTCGTTAGCGCACGATCCGCCCAGGCGCTCCCGGAAAGCGGACGCCGTCACGCCTCGCGCTTGTGTCGCTGATTAGCGCTTCTTGCCCAAGAAGAAACGTCGATCACGCCACCCCCCGCGATTAGCCGTCGCTGGCGTAACCGGCTCTGTCGGTTGATCGGGCGCGCTGACGCGCGATTCGTGGTCCGGAGATCCCTGAGGCGGATAATCGAGCGTGTCTTCGAGCCGCTCCCGTTCTTCTTCCTCAAACTCCGGGAACGGGAGCTTGCTCCTGAGCCGCCAGCCCCGAACCTCGGCTTCGACGTCATCCCTTCGCTCCGCGCTGACACCGCTGTCCCTCGTGAGATAGGCGGTCTGCGAGGGGAATGCGAAGCCGGCGCCCGACCCATTTACGATGTCGGCCATCCGTAGGAGGACATCCTCTTTAATGGCGAGAAAGGTATCCTGGTCCTGGCAGCGGAGATATGCAAACACCTCCAAATCGAGCGAATACGCGCCAAACCCGACGAAGCGAACACGCGCCGGCTCGGGCGTCACCTTGGGATGGCCGAGGAGCAACTCTCGCAGCTTGGCGAGGACGTACCGCAACTGGTCCGGTGTTGTTTCGTAGCGAAGCTGAAGGACGGTATTGAGCAGCCGCTGATCGCGAGCCCCATAATTGTCAAGCTGCATCTGCGAAAACTCGGCGTTCGGGATGCTCACCATCGTCCTTTCAAGGGAGCGGATGCGCGTTGATCGCAATCCGATCTGCTCGACCGTCCCGACCTGATCGCCGTACCGGCAGAAATCGCCCACCCGGACGGGCCGGTCGGCGAAGAGCGTCAGCCCACCGATGATGTTTTCCAGCGTCGGCCGCACTGCCAACGCGATGGCGAGACCGCTGACACCGAGACCAGCGACCAGCGGTGCCAACGGAATTCCGACCGCTTCAGCGGCGTAAATCGCGAGATAGACGAGGATAATGATGCTGATCAGGCGAAAGACGATCCGCATCAGGGCTGCGTCAGCGCGTTGTTTCGCTTCAGGCTTACTTTGACCATAGGCGAACAGTTCGGCAAAGCGTCCGGCGATCACCAGCGCGAGCCAGGCAAGGCCCCCTATCTGTATGAGCAGGGTGAGGTAGGCGACGAACTCAAGCGGTTCCTCGATCATGCCGACCCCGTTTTGGGCTGTCCGATAGACCAGTTCCGCGGCGCCCACGATGCCTGTCAGTGCAAGGGGGATTCCAAGACGCCGCCAGGGGCGGTTTGTAGGCGTAAGCTCATCCCAAGCCTTACCCATCCTGTAAAGCCATACAAACGAGACGGCCGCCACGACCAGCAGCAAACCGAAGAAGATCCACTGCCAAACACCTTGCCCGAGTACAATTTCCGTCGACCAAGCGGGGAGTCGATCCGTGTACTCCTTTGAGATCCAGGGGCCCGCCGAGTATCGGATTTCGTCGTATATTCCGACCGTCGCTCCCTGCTTGTATGGCAAGTCCTGCGCTATGCGGTAGTACTCGTGCAGGTTTGCAACGGTATTTTTGGTGAAGACAAAATGACCAGCGCGAGGTCCCTCTTCAATTTTCGCAATTTCAATCTCAGTATTGGGAACGGTCCATCTCAAGACCTGATTATCGGTGACGTCCTGAACTCCTGGTACCTCGTTAAATGGAGGCAGCTCAACGCGGTCAAGGATTTCCTTCAGCAGCACCATATGGACCACCATGGCCGCATCCCGGCGCAAACTCGGAAGCTCGCTGAAGTCCAGCGTGTCCGCCGCGCGACGGAGCGAGAGATTGATATCCGGCCGTTCCTCTAGATTTCGCCAATCCTTGACAGCCGTGTTGAATATGCGAATGAAGCTTCGCAGGGTGTCACGCGGGCTTGCGGTGTCGGCGGGACGAAGCGGATAGGGATCCTCGAGTCCGCCAATGAGATCGCCGCGTGCCGTGCCCGATGAAATAGTGACAGCGGTCAAAGAAAAAAGGATGACCCAAAAGAAGCGCCTGAATGCCTGGGATATGCCCCTCATCGAGCCGCAGCCTCGTTCAATTGAGCCGGGCTGCATCGAAGTAACGGATCGCCCCGTCATGCAGCGGTGCGGTCAGTCCCCGCCGCTTCATATCCCCGGGTCTGATCGTTCGGAAGGCGGACGAAGCGTCCCTCAGCCGATCCAGATTCTCAACGAAGGCCCCGGTGATCTCGAATATGACGTCGTCCTCGACGTCTTTCCTCGTCAGCAATGACGCGACCAATCCGAACCCCTTCTTGTCTCGCTCCATTCCCTGGTACAAATTCGCCGGAACGAAGGAGCTGACATAGAACGGATTTGCGGCGACGAGTTCGTCGACGATCTGGCCCGTGACCTCCACGAGTACGGCGTTGCAGGTGCTGATCGACTCCTGAACCGTTGGGTTCGGGTGACCGATCGTATAAACGTAGGCGTCGAACTCGTTGTCGCACAACGCCTCGGATAGGCTGTCGGCCTGAAACTCAGAGAAGTCCGTGAGTTCGGCGGGTGCCCAGCCATAAGAATCCAGCAGAACGCGCATCGTCTGGCGGTGTCCGGACCCCGGTTCACCCAAAAAAACGCGTTTTCCTTTTAAATGCTCGAATTGTGTAATTTCGGCATCGGGCCGCGCGACAACTGTGAAATGCTCCACATACACCGCGAAGACGGACCGCAAGTCATCGAACGGGCCGTCCGCGGTGAATGGCCCTTCACCCTTGACGGCATCGTGCTGCCAATCGGACTGAGACAATACCAAGTCAACGTCACCCCGCCGGAGATCTCTGATATTCTCGACCGTGCCGCCGGTTATGCTGACCGTGCATGTAATCCCGTGTTCACGGCGCCGCTCGTTGACCAGCTTGCAGATGGCGCCGCCAAACGGGTGGTAGAGGCCACCCACGGGACCGGTGGCTATGGTGATGGTGACCCGATCGGTTGCCGCGTGTGCAGGAGGTGCAGTACCGACTGAGAGAGCAATGCCTAGGGATAGAAAAAGGCATACGCCAAACCATTGATTTGATGACATCGTCGACCTTCCAATTTTAGCGGGAGGCTGCTTAGCTGAGCAATCACCGACGTGAGCATTTCCGGACATTCCGGTAACCAATGGTCATATCGATCTAAGTGCGAGAAAATCAATTAACTTGCGTCGACGGCGTTGCGCTCGCCCGATCACGAAGGACGGCAAAATCTACAGGGTCCCGACCTGATTAGACGGCGCTCACCCTACGACAGACCCATCCTTCGACAGCCTCAGGATGAGGCAAGGCGTGTCGGGCTCCAGCCCCTGACCTGGGCCCTTTGTGTCCCTCGGTCATTGGGCGAGTCCTTGGATTGAATAGCTCCTTGCTCGCAGTTCTGCGTGCCCGCCGAGTTGACGCAGCTAACTCGGCCAGGCGTCGAGCCAGTCGGGCCCGGGCGGGCGGTGCTCGTCCAGCCCGGCGATGGCCGAGCGGCCCATGGCCAGCACCACTTCCTCGGCATTCGCCCCCATATGCGGGGTCGCCCAGAAATTCGGCAGGTTATAGAGTTCGGTATCCGTGAGCGGCTCGACGGCAAAGGCGTCGAAGGCCGCGCCCCATAGCCGCCCTTCCTTGAGCGCCGCCTTCAGGACCGCCTCGTCGACGAGGCCGCCCCTGGCCGTATTGATCAAGATGGCGGTCGGCTTCATGAGGGCCAGCCGCTTGGGCGAGAGGATGTTGCGGGTCGTCTCGTCCAGGGGGGTGTGGAGGCTGACGACATCCGAGCGCTCCAGCAATTCTTCCAGGCCGACCGTCTCGATGTCGTGGGCCTTGTAGAAGTCGGGATAGTCGCGGATGTCGTTGACCAGAATCTTGCAGTCGAAAGGTTGGAGAAGGAGCACCAGCTCCTTGCCGATGAAACCGCAGCCGATGATCCCGACCGTCTTGCCGGTCAGGAGCGAGCCCATGCGCCGTTCCCAGACGCCCTGGCAGAGGTCGCGATTGGCCAGCGGCAGGTTGCGCAGGACGGTGATGATGAAGCTGAGGGCGAGCTCGGCCACGGCACGCCGGTTGACCCCGCCCCGCCAGCCGAGTTCGACGCCGCGCCGGGCCATCGCCTCCAGGTCGAGGCTGTCGAGGCCGACCCCGTGCTTGGCCACCACCTTGAGCTCCGGCACGGCCGCCAGCACGTCGTCTGTCAGCTTGTCGATGGACATAATGACCTTGTCGTGCCCCCTTAGAAAGTCGACGAAATCCTCGCCGGCAAGGATGCGGTCGTCCTCCTTGAACGTCACGTCCGGATAGCGCGCGAGCAACTCCTCGCGCAGGATCGGATGACGCCCGAAAAAGGCGGGGGTAACGGCGACACGGCTCATGGAAATCTCCTCCGGATCGCGCCGGGACGGCAATGGCGGTGTTTCGCCCGCGTCAGCGCCCGGCCACGTTCTCTTATTTGATATTGGACAGGGTGTTTTTAGCCTGTCGCCGCCGCCCTGGCAATGCAACCCAGGGGAGCGTGGGAGACGAATCGTGTTGGGGACGCTAAACCTCGAGTCAGGCCGGTGGCGAGGTCGTTCCCCAGAGCTGCTCCAGGCGCCGGTCGCGCCCGCAGCTGTAGCGGTAGAATTTGTACCGCAGCGGGTTCTTTCGATAGTAGTCCTGGTGATAGTCCTCCGCCGGGTAGAAGGTCGGCGCCGTCATGATCTCCGTCACGATCGGGCGATCCAGGACTTTCGAGCCGTCGATCTGTGCCTTGGACTCCTCGGCCAAGCGCTTCTGCTCCTCGTCGTGATAGAAAATCCCGGTTCGATATTGCGGGCCGCGATCACAGAACTGGCCGTCGTCGTCGAGCGGGTCGACATTGCGCCAGAAGACGTCGAGCAGCTTTTCGTAGCCGATCTTCGCGGGATCGTAGGTGACCTGCAGCGCTTCGTAATGCCCCGTATCGCCCTGCGTGACCTGGTGGTAGGACGGGTTGTCGACATGACCGCCGATATAGCCGGAGACGGTCGAGACGACGCCGGGAAGCTTGTCGTAGGGCGGCTCCATGCACCAGAAGCAGCCGCCGGCGAAGGTGGCGACGGCAAGGTTGCCCGTGGGGGCTTCGGTGCCGGCCTCCGCGGTCATCGCGGACCCGGCTCCAAGAAGGGCGGCGGCGGCTCCGACGGACATTGCGAGTTTTTTGATCATGTACAGGGATATTGGCACGACGGGATGAATCCACCACTCTCGCGCCGTCACATGTCCGCGAGGCTGGACGGTCGCGGCCGCGACCGGCCCTTATCCCTCCGGGGCGCTCTCCTCGGCCAGGGCCGGCGGCGCTCGCTTGTGCCAATCGGTGCGGGCCTGGTAGGCGTGGGCGATGGCGAGCAGACGCGCCTCGGAGAACGGGCGGCCAACGAGCTGAAAGGCAAGCGGCAGGCCGTCCTCGGAGAAGCCGCAGGGAACGACCACGGCGGGGAGGCCGAGATAGTTGAAGGGCCGGTGGAAGCGCGCAATCCGCCGGACGACGTCCGGCACACCCCCTGGGCCGCCGCGGCGAACCTCCTCGAAGGAAGGCGCCGGGAAGCCGACGGCGGGAAGGTGCAGGACATCCGCCTCGGCAAAGGCGGTGGCCACGAACTTCTCGAGCAGGCGGCCTCGCATGGCCAGAGCCGAGATGTAGCGCGGCGCCAGCAGGTGGAGCCCGGTCTCGTTGCGGGAGATCACGGGCGCCGAGAAGTCTTCCGGCCTTTCCCGAATCCGGCGGCCGTGAATGGTGGCCGCCTCGCATTTCATGATCGCATCGGCGAGATCCGAGTATGGCCCGGGATCGGGCACCTCGACCGGCGTGACATTCAGACCCGCGTCCGCCAGCACCGACCGGCTGCGCTCCAGCGCATCGGCGGCAGCCGGCGAGAGATCGTTTCGATAGTATCCCCCGGGCGCGCCGATCCGCATTCCGGATACCGGAAAGTGGAGGGTCCATTCGTAATCGGGCACAGGCAGCCGGCTGGACGTCGGGTCGTTCGGGTCGTGTCCGGCGATGGCCCCGAGAAGAACGGCGCAGTCGGCCGCGGTCCGCGCCATCACTCCCATGGTGTCCAGCGACCAGGCGCGTGGATAGGCGCCATGGCGGCTGACCCGACCATGGGTTGTCTTGAGCCCGACGACGCCGCAGAAGGCTGCCGGATGCCGACCTGACCCGCCGGTGTCGGAGGACAGCGTGCCGTAGGCCAGCCGGGCGGCCACCGCAGCAGCCGATCCGCTGGAGGACCCGCCGGGGATATGGTCCGGATTCCAGGGATTCCGGCAGTCGCCCCAGTGGATGTTCTCGCCGGTGGTGTAGGCCGCCAACTCGGCAAGATTGAGCGCGCCCAAGGGCACCGCGCCCGCTTTTTCCAGCCGCGCGACGATGGTGGCGGTATCCGGCGAAACCTGCTGACCGAGGATGCGCGACCCGGCCGTCAGGGTTCGACCCTCCCGCCGAAACAGATCCTTGTAGGCCACGGGGACGCCGTGCAGTGGCCCCAGGATCTGTCCCTTGACGAGGGCGGCGTCCGCCCGATTCGCCGCCTCGCGGGCCGCCTTGGATTCGACTTCGATGAAGCAGTTGATGTGAGGCTGCCAGGTTTCGATGAGATTCAGGCAGGCCTTGGTGACGTAAAGCGAGGAGACGGTGCCGTTTCGGATCGCGATCGCGGCCTCGGTCAGGGACCAACGGGTCGGGTCGGTGGCGCTCATTCCGGCCAGCGGTCCCGCAACCGCTCGAGCGCAAGCGGGAAATGTGCCGGCTCGTCGAAGGGGCCGAGAGCCCCGTCGGCCACTCCCGCGATGCGCGCGTTCAGGCGCCCGACCTCCTCGGCCAGCTCGGCGGTCCGGGCGTCTTCGATGGGACGATCATGAGCTTCGGCGGCTTGTTTTTGAATGAGGTCAGACGAGAGCTTCATGGCGGCAGACCCTGGCATGATGGAACCCGGCTGGAAGGCGATGCGGAGCATGTGGAAATGGACACGGGCAGAGCCTGCCACGCCTTCGGCCCCGAATTCCAGGGCAAATACCCGGCAACGCGAAATGTCGGTCTTACCGCCCGCGGATTTCGACGCTATATGAAGGACCTTCAAACAAGTATTAGAGGAATAACGGATTTATGACGGAGTCCATAGATTGCGCGGTCATCGGCGCCGGAGCCATCGGTCTGGCGATCGCCCGCGCCCTGGCGCTGAGGGGGCACGAGGTCATCGTGCTCGAGGAGACCGACACCATCGGCTCCGACATCAGCTCGCGCAACAGCGAGGTCATCCATGCCGGCATCTACTACCCGGCCGGCAGCCTCAAGGCACGCCTCTGCGTCGCGGGACGCGAGATGCTGTACACCTATTGCGCCGAGCGTGGGGTCGAGCACAAACGCTGCGGCAAGCTGATCGTCGCCTCCGACGACGGTCAGATCCCGAAGCTCGAGGACCTGAGGCAGAAAGCCAAGGCCAACGGCGTCGACAATCTGGAATGGTTGGACGCGGCGGAGATCAACAACATGGAGCCGGCCGTGCGCGCCGTCGCCGCCCTGCACTCCCCCTCCTCCGGCATCATGGACAGCCACCGCCTGATGCTCGCCTATCAGGGCGATACCGAAGACTGCGGCGGCGTCATCGCCTTCAAGGCTCCGGTCTGGGGCGGCCGCATGGAGGGCGACGCGATGGTCATCCAGGTCCATGGCGACGAACCCATGGAGCTTGCCTGCAATATCGTCATCAACAGCGCAGGCCTGGGTGCCCAGGCGCTGGCCTCGTCCTTCGATTTCGTGCCACCGGAGACGATCCCCCCGCGCTATCTCGCCAAGGGGACCTATTTCGTTCTTTCGGGCCGCTCGCCCTTCCGCCGCTTGGTCTACCCCGTGCCCGAGCCCGGCGGGCTCGGCGTCCATGTGACCCTCGACCTCGGCGGGCAGACCCGCTTCGGCCCCGATGTCGAATGGGTCGAGGAGATCAACTACGACGTCGATCCCGGCCGCGCCGACAAATTCTACAAGGCGATCCGCAGCTACTGGCCGGACCTGCCGGACGACGCCCTGCAACCGGGCTATGCGGGCGTGCGGCCCAAAGTCTCCGCCCCGGGAGAGCCGGCGGCCGATTTCATCATCCAGGGCTCCGAGGTGCATGGGGTCAAGGGGCTGGTCAACCTCTACGGCATGGAATCGCCGGGGCTCACCGCTTCCCTCGCGATTGCCGAGGAGGTGGCGAAGCGGCTGAGCTAGCTCCGCGGGTTTACCTTTCCCAAACGCATTTGCTGTACAGAAATAGAAGTCGGATTCCGTCGGCGAAGGAGATTTTATGCCACGACTGCGCCTAAGGCGCTCGTTCTGGCCGATTCTGTTGCTCTTTCTCGCGCCTGCTTTCGCGACGGCCCAGGTGCCGGGACAGGTGCGCGCCGATGGCCGGGAGGTGCTCCCTAGCGATAATTTGGCGACGCCGGATGCTGGCGCCCTGCCCGGCGAAGGGCTGATCGATCACCGCGAGGAGATGCGGCGGCTGATACAGGCCATCTCCACCTTCGCCCGGGACCATCGCCGCGACTTCGCCATTGTCCCGATCAACGGGCTGGAACTCCTGTTGAAGACCGACCTCACCGACCCCGATCAAGAGCGCAGGGTTCCCGCCGCAACCTATCTGCGGACCATCCATGGCGTGCTTCAGCGCGACGTCTTCTTCGGCCACCCCAACGCGAACGACCGCAACTCGAAGGAACGACGTGCGCGCTTGCGGGAGCGTTTGAAACAAGCCCAGGATCATGGTCTCTCCGTCCTGGTGATGGATCACGTGACCATGCCGGGGACGGTTTCCCAGCTGGGACAACTAAGCGACCGTCGCGGCTATGCAGCCTTTGCCGCCTACGCCCGCGGGCTGAATCTCAACCGTCTGCCACGGATTCCGGGACATCCCTTCGCAGAGAACGGGCGCAGCGCCCTCTCCCTGCGCGACGTGCGAAACTTCCTGGTGATCCGGGACTCGGGCGGGTTCGGCCGGCAGGATGCCTTCGCCATGGAAGTGCATGGCACCAACTACGACCTTGTCATCGTTGACGTGTTCCACCGGCTCGGCGAGCCCCTGACCAAGCGCGCGGTGGAGACCCTTAAATACAAGAAGCTCGGGGCGAAACGCCTGGTCTTCGCCCATGTCGATATCGGCACCGCGGCCGCCTACCGGTATTATTGGAGGCCGGAATGGATCGGCGCCCTTCCGCATTGGGTCAGCGCCCCGGTTCCGGGCGAGGCCGACCGCTACTTCGTCGAGTACTGGCAGCCGGGATGGCGGGAGATCCTGATCGGCGGCACCAAATCCTATATCTACGGCGTGATCGACCAGGGCTATGATGGCGTGCTGCTCGACGGCATCGAGGCGTACCGCTACTTCGAGGGCGGGCTGGAGGCCGTCCAGGCGGGGCTTTAAGCGAAACCGGCGAAACGCGGTGCCACAGATCGCGCGGCGCGGGTCACCTGCCCTAATTTGATTTATGACATCAAAAAATCATTATAACCTATTCCAAATATTATTTCCTTGGAAGGAAGCGTGACGATGGGAAGGATCGCCCCCCTTCAGTCGATTTTGTCGAGGTCGCCGCTGAACTCGCCGGCGCAGAGATGCCCGCCATGGAAGGGCTTCTCGAGCGGCGGCTCGTTCTCCGGCTTCTGGATCTCGAAGATCTCTTCGATGTAGTCCTCGGCGTTCTGCTCCGGCCGATACCCGATGGCCTCGCCGTGAGGGTCGTCGTAGAGCTTGCGCGCGTTGTTCGAGACCCCGTAGACGACAGCGAAATGAAGATCGGCCGGCGCATCGAGGCTGGCGCGCACGAGCCGCACCCAGTCCTCGGGGCCGAGCCATGTCCACAGCGACCGCACATGCGGCGGCCTGTTCCGGGCGACGCCGATGCGCAGGCTGAGCACGCTCATCCCATGCTTGTCGGCGTAGAGGCGGCCCAGCGCCTCGCCGAACACCTTGGCCGCGCCGTAGCGGGAGTCGGGCCGTGGCGGCTCGTCCGGTCCGAGGATCCGCTCCCGCCGGTAGAACCCGACCACATGGTGGCTGCTGGCATAGATCATGCGCTTGACGCCCTGCCGCCGGGCCGCCTCGAAGGCATTGTAGGTGCCGATGATGTTGCTGTTGAGGATGACGTCCCAATCGTCCTCGTCGGCGCGCGCGCCGAGATGCAGCACAGCGTCGACGCCTTCCATGGCGGCCTCGACTTCCGACAGGTTTTCCAGGTCGGCGCGCAGGACCTCCTCCCCCGACCGCGCCTCCCCGAGTTCGGCCCGATCCGTCAAGCGAAGCACGGGGTAGATCCCCTGAAGCCCCTCGCGCGCGAGCCCACCCAGATAGCCGGCGGCGCCGGTGATCAAGACCCGATGCATCATGCCCCTCCCCTTCTCTCCTACCGGCCGGTCCGCATCGGACCCCCGCCAGCCAATCTTAGTCGGTTTGGCGGGGCCGGCCAAAGGGGAAGGGCGTATGCCGGGATCTGATTCCTATTTCTGCAGCAGATGAATGGCGAAACCGCCGATCTCGCCCTTGAGATAGACCGCCTTGATCGGTCCGCCCTCGGGCTTCGCCGTCGACATGTCGAACTCGGCGCCGCGCCGTCTGAGATAGGCCATGGCCCGCGGCACGCTGTTGGTGCCGATGGCGAGGTGGCCGTGGGTGCCCAGGAACGGGCTCTTCATGACCTCGGCGAGGCTGCCGGCGAAGTTGGAGCTGTTACCCTGCTTCACCGGCAGGTTGAGCAGCCCCGCGATATCCTGGGTGATCTTGAGCGAGGTGTCGGCATCCGGCGCGTTCAGCCCGACATGGGCGAGATCGAAACCGAGCATCGTGTTGACCGCCTCGCGCGTGAGCTCGGTGATCGCGTCGAACTGCTCGCCCGCGATAAGGTCGGACTTGACCATCCAGCTGCCGCCGCAGGCCAGAACCTTGGGGAAGGACAGATAGGTATTGAGATTGCCGGCGTTGATGCCGCCGGTGGGGATGAACCTGACCATGCCGTAAGGCGCGCTGATTGCCTTCAGCGTCGCCAGCCCGCCAGCGTTCTCGGCCGGGAAGAACTTCACCACCTCAAGGCCGAAATCGAGGGCCGCGGAAAGATCGGTCGGCGTGCACACGCCCGGCGTCACGGGGATGCGGTTGTCGACGCAGTAGGCGACGATCTTGGCATTGAAGCCCGGGGCAACGATGTATTTGGCGCCGGCGTTGACGGCCGCCTCCGCCTGCTCGACGGTGAGCACGGTGCCGGCCCCGAGCAAGACCTCCGGCACCTCGGCCGCGATCCGCTTCATCGATTCCTCGGCGGCCGCCGTGCGGAAGGTGATCTCCGCCACCGGCAAGCCGCCGGCGACCAGCGCCTTGGCCAGCGGCACCGCGTGATCGGCATCGTTGATGGCCACCACGGGAATCAGTCCGAAGTCGCTAAGCTGTTGAAACATGTCGCTCATTCTGCGTTCCTTCCCATTTCTCGCCCGGGTAATTATCCGTGTTAGGGGAAAAGTAGCCTCGAAGCCCCATCGGGAAAAGCCCTGAAACTCTTCCGCCCCGCCAATCAGCCCCTCTAGAAATGCCGCCAGACCAGACCGCCATCCACATAAATCGGCTGGGCGACACTGAACGGCAGGCCCCCGGTGGCGAGCGTCGCCACCACCCGCCCCACATCCTCGATCTCGCCCCAGCGGCGGACCGGTGAGAGCCCCTTGGCGATCTCCTGGTCGTAGCGGCCAGCCGAGGGCCCGGTCATGGGCGTGCGGATGATGCCCGGGCGCACCTCGTAGACGCCGACCCCGGCATCGGCCAAGCGAATGCCGAACAGCTTGGTCAGCATCGCCAGCGCCGCCTTGGACAGGCAATACTCGCCGCGCGTAATGGCCATGATCTCGGCGTTGACTGATGAGATGACGACAATCGACCGGGGCGGATCGCCCTCCGCCGCGGGGTTTTCAAGCATGTATCGGGCCACCCGCTGGGTCAGGAAGAAGGTTCCGCGCAGGTTGGTATCGAGACAGCGGTCGTAGCTCTCCTCGGTCACATCGAGCAGGTCGCCGCGGCTGAGCACGGAAACGCCGGCATTGTTGACGAGGCAATCGACGGCGCCGAAGGCCGCGAGCGCCTCGTCCACGAGCCGGGCGTGGGAGCCGAGATCCGAGATATCCGCCCGCACGAACGCGCCTCGCCGACCCCGCGCCTCGATCCCGGCGAGGGTTTCCTCCGCGTCCGCGCACCGCTCCAGGTCGTTGATCATGACGTCGTAGCCCGCTTCGGCGAGGGCATAGGCGCAGCCCCGGCCGATGCCGCGCCGCCCACCGGTCACCAGGGCCACCGGGGCTCGGCCCTGGCCGTCTTCCTTTCCGTCCGACATGCTCCCTGCCCTATTCCTTGAGGAGGCTACGCGCTATGATCATGCGCTGGATCTGGTTGGTGCCTTCGTAGATCTGGGTGATCTTGGCGTCGCGATAGAGGCGCTCGACCTCGAAGCCGCGGATGTAGCCGCTGCCGCCGAAGATCTGCACGGCGTTCTGGGTGTGCAGGACTGCCGCGTCGCCGGCGAAGCACTTCGCCATCGAGGCCTCCAGCGTCGCCCGCTTCCCGTGATCGAGAGCGGTCGCCGCGTTGTGCACGAGAAGACGCGCCGCGGTGACGTCCTTGGCCATGTCGGCCAGCATCCACTGCACGCCCTGGAACTCGCCGATCGTCTGACCGAACTGCTTGCGCACCCGGGCGTATTCGAGTGAGGCATCGAGCCCCGCCCGCATGATCCCCACCGCCAGGGCGGCGATGCCCACGCGGCCCTTGTCGAGCAGGCTCATCATGATGTGGAACCCTCGGTTCTCGGGTCCGAGCAGGGCGGTCGGCGGCAACGGCACGCCGTCGAACTCCAGCGCTCCGACCTGCGAGGCGCGCTGACCCATCTTGTGCTCCTTGGGGCCGGTGCTGAAACCCGGCCAATCGCGCTCGACGATGAAGATGCTCATGCCGCGATGGCCGGCTTCCTTGTCGGTGCGGGTGAGCACGACGGCGAAATCGCAGATCGGCGCATTGTGAATCCAGATTTTATTGCCGGTGAGCCGCCAACCCTCGCCATCGCGCACGGCGGTGGTCCGCAGATTGGACAGGTCGCTGCCGGCCTCCGGCTCGGTCAGGGCATAGGCGCAGCGAAGCTCTGCCTTCAATAAGGGCTTGAGATAGCGTTCCTTCTGCTCCGGGGTGCCGTGCTCGGTCAGGACCGTGCTGATCAGTTCGACGAGGCCGCATTGGTCGGCAACTGACGCGTAGCCGCGCGACAGCTCCTCCATGACGATGGCATAGGACAGCACGTCGCAGCCGGCGCCGCCAAGCTCCTCCGGCACGCAGATGCCGAACAGTCCAAGCTCCGCCATCTTGGCGTAAATCTCCGAGGGGAATCGTTCGCTCTCGTCCAGCTCGTTCGCGACCGGACGGATCTCGTTCTCCGCGAAATCATGAGTCATGTCGCGAATGGCTTCGTGCTGCTCGGAGAGATACATGGAACTCCTCCTCCTACATCGGACGTGGGCCAGCAAACCTTCTTCGTCCTCCCGCACAACGCTCGACGGCGCATGACTTGGCGGGTCGTGTCTGGATCGCTAAAGTCGGCGCCCCGGATGGCCGTTGTGATTCCCCCTGCCATCGGTGCCCAAATTCGACGCGCGGCATGCTAAACAGCCCGGTGAGGCAATTCAACAAGCGGTGACCTCTGCTTCCCGATGACGATCGAAACTCTGACACCCGAAGAGGCGGCTGGGCGGATTCCCGACGGCGCCACCATCGCCATCGCCGCCGCCGGCGGCGGCCTGCTGGAACCCGAGGCCGTCTGCGCCGCCGTGGAGGCCCGCTTCCTCGCGAGCGGCCACCCGCGTGACCTGACCATCGTCAACAGCCTCGGTTTCGGCGATCCAGGCCATACAAAGGGAATCAACCACTTCGCCCATGAAGGCCTTGTCAAGCGCGTGATCATGGGATTGTGGAGTTGGTCCCCGCGCCTTCAGGACATGGTCGAGGCCGACGCGGTCGAGGCCTACTGCCTGCCAGGCGGCGTCATCTCCCAGCTTCTGCGCGAGATCGGGGCGGGCCGGCCGGGACTATTCACGCCGGTCGGCCTCGGTACCTTCGTCGATCCGCGACTGGGCGGCGGCCGCTGCAACCGCCGGACGCAACAGGAGTTGGTCGAGCTTCTGGAGATCGACGGCCGCGAGATCCTTCGCTACAAGCCCTTCCCTGTCGACCTGGGGATCATACGGGGCAGTTTCGCCGATCCCGACGGCAACATCAGCGCGGTTGAGGAGCCGGCCGACCTCGACTCCCTGGCCGTCGCCCTGGCGGCGCACAACTCGGGCGGCATGGTGATCGCCCAGGTGCGGGAACTTGCGAAAACGCACAGCTTCCGGCCGCGCGAGGTCTGCGTACCCGGCGTGCTCGTCGATATGGTGACGCCGGACCCGACCCAGATGCAGACCCATCGCGCCGCCTACGAGCCCGCCCTCTGCGGCCAGGAGCGGACGGACAACCCCCTCGCCCTGACCAACGCGGCGCCCCAGGCCGGCCCGCGCCAAGTCATCGCCCGACGGGCGGCGGCCGAGCTGCGGCCCGGCGCGGTCGTCAACTTCGGCTACGGCATCCCGGGCGGCATCTTCAACATGCTGGCCGAGCGGGGCGAGGAGGATCGTTACTGGCTGACCATCGAGCAGGGCATCCACAACGGCGCCGTCATCGACGGCGCCCTGTTCGGCACCGCCGTCAATCCCGATGCCATCGTGAGCTCGGTCAACCAATTCGACTTCTATGGCGGCGGCGGCATCGACGTCACCTGCCTCGGCATGGGCGAGATGGATGCCGCAGGCAATGTCAACGTCTCCCATCTGAATGGCCGGCTGGTCGGCACCGGCGGATTCATCGACATCTCCCAGAACGCGCGAAAGGTCGTGTTCTGCGGCACCTTCGATACGAAGGGAAGCGAGGTCGCGCTTCAAAACGGCGGTCTGAAGGTGGCACGGCCGGGGCGGATCCAAAAGCTGGTGGAGCGGGTCGCGCAAATCACGTTCAGCGCCGATCAGGCGCGCATCCGCGGCCAGGAGGTCGTCTATGTAACGGAGCGCGCGGTCTTCCGCCTGTTTCCGGAGGGGGTCGCTCTGGTGGAGATCGCCAAAGGCGTCAATCTCGAACGGGATGTGCTGGGCGCCATGGGCTTCGCGCCGCTCATGCCGGCGCATCCCAAACTCATGGCCGCCGAGTACTTCGCCGCCTGAAACGCTGGATGGCCCGGCAAATTGCGTAGAAATGGGGCGCCGCGCGAACGCGGCGCCCCTGAAGCATGCCTCAGCCCGGCCTGTTTCTAACGCGACAGCATGATCTGAACGCGCCGGTTGGCGGGCTCACGCACCCCGTCATCGGTCGGAACACGGAGTGAATCCTCGCCGAATGCCTCGGTCGTCATCGGGATGCCCGAGGAAACCCCAGCGGACCGAAGCGCCTGCGCGACCACATCGGCGCGCCGCTCCGAAAGCCCAAGATTGTACTCTGCCGTGCCGGATGTATCGGTATATCCAGCGACGTTGATCGAGGCGGAGCCACTCTGGGCGATGGCCGAGGCGATGTCACCGATCGTGCGTTCGGCCCCTTCGGAAAGAACCGAACTGTCGAAGTCGAAGAACACGAGGAACGGTCCGGGAAGTGGCGGCGGCGCGGCCGGAGGCGGCGGAGGCGGAGGCGCCGGCTGGGCGACCGGTTGCGGCGGCTGCATGCCTGCCTCGAGCTTGGCCACCGAATCAAGGAAGCCCTCGCGGCATCGAGCGATATCCTCCGGCTGAAAGTTCTCTTCCTGCTCCTGCATCCAGCAATCGAACATCCCCTGCGCGCGCGCGGCCTCGTCCGGCATTGATTCCCTCGCGCCGCCATCAAGGGCGGCAACAAGCCGACTGCGCGCCGCGCCGAGCTCTCCGGTCATGCTTGAAGGTAAATTCCTTGCCTCGAGCGCTTCCGGAGCCACCGTCTGCCCCTCGCCCGAAGACATCGCGCGTCGGGCAAACACATCGGAATCCCTGTAGTCCGCTTCGTCAAATTCGGACGAGGACAGACCCACATACTCGGCATAGAGTTCACGGTCGAAACTGGTCCCCTGGGGGTCTATCCTCTGTGCCTTCTCGAGCTGAATGCCGCAAGCCGACAAAACGCCGGCCGCAAGCCCGATCACAGTAACCGTTACAATCCTTGACATCATCAAGCCTCCCGCCAATACGCTAAACCAAGAATGGCTACACAAGCCCTCTACGCACCAAACGAAAACGCCGATCACCCTCGGAACAACCAAGGTTCGAGCCGATTTCGTCCAAAACCTCCATCCCGGCGCCGAGCCGCCAAGGCCCCCTCGCAGGTGACAGAGACCATTCCTGAGACCCTCCGCCTGGCACAAGCCATCCAGCCGATATCTGGATACGCCCATATCCTCGCGCCATGCCCGCCCCGGTCAAGTGTGAATCCTTGGCCATTATCGGACCAAGCGGAAAACTCTGACGGATCCAAGGCGGCTAATCCCGCATCGCGCCGCGTCCGACACCGGACGGACCGCCATACCGCGCAGCTATCAGATTTGCCGCCATCTGGTCCGACAATGCTCCCCGTTCTACCGAAGTGGTCGACGCCCACGCCCCTCTACATAGTATCGTTTGGCCTCAATACCCGCGAGATTTGTCAAAATTTGGGCACTCAGCATACGGTCCGATGGCGCGCGATGCAGGCCGCCACCACGTCGTCCGGATCGGCCGCCCACCATCGGGTCGAAAAGATCTCGACCTCAGCAGAGCCTTCATAGCCGGCGCGTTCCATCCATCCGCGGATCGCGGGAATATCGATGACGCCATCTCCCATCATGCCCCGATCCAGAAGCAGGTCCTTGGTGGGGACAAGCCAATCGCAGATATGAAAGGCGAGAAGCCGCGTGCCCGGGGCGCGGCCGGCCCGACCGATCTCGCCCTCAAGGTCGGGATCCCACCAGAGATGATAGACATCGACGGCGATGCCGACCCCCTCCCCCAACGTATCGCAAAGATCGTTGGCCTGCCCGATCGTATTGATGCAGTTGCGGTCGGCGGCATACATGGGATGGAGGGCCTCGATCGCGAGCGGAATTCCCGCCGCCCGCGCCTCTGGGAGGATCGCCGCGATCCCGTCTTGGACCATTTCCCGCGCGCCAGCCAAATCCTTCGATCCCTCGGGCAGCCCGCCGCAGACCAGGACCAGACAGCTTGCCCCGACTCCCACTGCCTCCTCGATGGCCCGCCGGTTGTCATCGATCGCCGCCTGGCGGCCAGCGGCATCGGCCGCCGGGAACATGCCGCCCCGGCACAATCCGGTGACCGTCATGCCGTGATCGGCGAGCCGCTTCCTTGCCTTCTCCACCCCGCATTCGGCGAGCTTGTCGCGCCAGATCGCGATGCCGCGCACGTCCTGGCGGGCGTAGCCCTCGATGGCTTCCGGCAGGCTCCACTGCTCACGCGTGGTCGCCTGGTTGATGGACAGCGGATAGCGGATCTCGCCCATCGCGCTCACCCCTCGATCCCGTAGAGCCGCAACACCGTCTTCATCCGCTCCGCCGCGCGCTCGGGATCGATGAGCAGCCCGGCCTGGTCCGCAAGGCGGAAGACATCCGCCAGGTAGGGCAGCGAGTGGGCGCTCTGCTGGCCACCCATCATCACGAAATGGGGCTGATGGCCATTGAGATAGGCCATGAAGACGATCCCCGTCTTGAAGTACTGTGTGGGCGCCCGGAAGATGTGCCGCGACAGGGCAATTGTGGGATTCAGAAGCTCGTCGTAGCGGGCCGGGTCCCCCTCGCTCAGCGCCACCAGGGCGGCCATGGCGGCCGGCGCGATCGGATCGAGAATCCCCAGGAGCGCGTGACTGAAGCCCTCTTTATCCCCGGCGATCAGCTCCGGATAGTTGAAGTCGTCCCCCGTATACATCTGGACTCCATCGGGGAGCCGCCGCCGCATCTCGACCTCGAGAGTCTTGTCGAGCAGGGACATCTTGATGCCTTCGATCTTCGCCTTGTTTTCGGCGAGCACGTCGAGGCAGACCGACATGGCCTTGCGAGGGTCGTCGAAGCCCCAATAGCCCGCGAGCTGCGCGTCGAACATGTCGCCCAGCCAGTGGATGATGACCGGCTCCCGCAACTGTGAGAGAACCCGCCGGTAGACGAAGGCATAATCGTCCGGCGAGGTCGCGATGCGGGCGAGCGCCCGGCTCGCCATAAGGACGATCCGTCCGCCCGCCTTTTCGATGGCCCCGCATTGCATCTCATAGGCGGCGATCACGTCATCCAGGGATTTGGCCTCATCGGGGCTCACATGGTCGGTACCGGCGCCGGAGAACAGCACCGCGCCTGGAAAGTCGCGGGATTCGGCGATGCTCAACTCGATCAGTCTGATCGCCGTCGGCCAGTCGAGCCCGCTGCCGCGATGGGAGGTGTCCATGGCCTCGGCGACGCCGAGGCCGAGACCCCAGAGATACCGGCGGTATTTGAGGGTGTCGTCCCAGGCCACCACCGGCTCAAGCCATGGATTGGTGTGGGCCAACGGGTTGCTGACGATATGGGGTGCGGCCATCGCGATGCGCGTCAGCGGCTTTTCGGGCGGTGGGCCGAAATCCACCGCATCGCGCGCGGTGTAGGGACGCAAGGGGCCGTCCTTGACCGGAAGTCGTAATGTCACCATCGAAGATCGCCTCTGACTGTTGCCAATCGATGCCGGACCGCGGTCGATCGGCTATCGATAAGTTTCGCCACGCCGGAAAGCCGCCCAGGCGGTTTCAAACCACAGATCGGACTCCGGAACCGGTCGGCGCTCAACCCAGCGATTGCTGATCTTGTCGCCCCGGGCGTCGGTTTCCAGGACCTTCCTGCGAAAGCTCTCCGCTTCCTTGGCGAAGCGCCATTCCGGTCCCAGCTTGGGATGCGCCTTGGCGCCTCCGCGCGGCACCAGGACCATTGCCGATCCCCGACTCCCCACGCCGCTGGCGACCTGATGGCGCACCGCGTCCAGATACACCAGATGGGCGTAGCAGAGATGCCGGTTTCGCATGGCCTCGATCATGCCCTTTGTATCCTTGAAGCTGCACCCCTCGGCGGCCAGCGCCTGCCACTGCGCGCGGGCGTCCTTGACGGCTTCCTTGAGCTTGTCGAGCGAGCGGATATGCGCCCCGTACTCGCTCATCCGGGTCTGGAAACCGCGGCGGACCGCCTTCCAGGGTGTTGACGCCTTTTTGCAGCGCGCAACGAATTCGCTGACTTCGGCCAGGGCTTCGGAGGCCGCCTTTTCGGCAGCCTTTGCATCCACCGTCCAGCCCGCGTAGCGATGGGCGACGAAGTCGGCGGCCCGGGTGGAGCCGACCTGTCCCGCGTTCAACGCCGATCCGCCGGGCCGGTAGACACCATGGGTGCCGTTGACCTCGCCCACCGGGAACAGATGCTTGACGTTCACGGACTCCCACCAGTGATTGGCCGCCAGCCCGCCATTGTTGTGCTGGGCGCAGACCGCGATCTCGAGCGGCTCCTTGCGGATGTCGATGCCATGGTCGAGATAGAGCTCGATGGCCCCGGGGTTCATGGTTTGCAGCCGCTTGATCGGCGTCGCCACCAGCGCTTTCGAATTCTTGAGATAGGACAGGGCCTCCTCGCTGAGATCGTCGAACGAGAAATCCGCCGGCTCGGTCCGATAGTCGAGGAAGACGCGGCGCCCCTTCAGCACCGTCTCGATATAGACGAGGATATCGATGATCGAGGATCCGCCCACGACCTTGCGCGGGTCAAACGGCCATTGATAGCCCTTGAGGAAGATCATCGAATTCATGTCGCCGGGAGAGGCGAAATTGGGCCGCAGGAATTCCTGCTCGTCCTTGCCCTTGGCGTCCGTGCTGATGAAGCGCGGCACGACCTGCATATACGTCCCCGAGACGTTCCAGCGAAACTTGGTCGACGCCATGCCGTACTGGGACTCGGGAAGGCTCTGCGCGCGGACGCCGGCGAGCAGCGCCAAACCGATGGCCCCCGTATGCACGGGCGGATAGACCGAGGTTTTGTAGATCCCGCCGGGACCGCCGACGGCGAAGACGACGTTCTCCGCGCCATAGGCCTCGAACTTGCCGCGCCGATCGACGGCGATCGCGCCGGCCGCGCGTTTTCCGCGGCCACTGCCGACCGTGAACAGGGAGACGACATTCCGGCGCTCCTTCACCGGGATGCCCCGCCGTTCGATCTCGCGGATCAGGGTGAGGCACATCTCCCGCGAAGTATAAGGGCCGACCGAGGTCGCCCGCTGCCGCGGGTCGTGGTCCGTTTTGTAGCCGATGGCCTGGCCGAAGGCATCAAACGGAAACGGGACTCCTAGATTGACCAGGTTCAGGAAACAACGCGCCGACAAGCTGGCCTCCACGAGTGCCAGATCGCCATGCATGCTGCCGCCGGCGAAATAGGTCTCGGCCATGGTTCTGGGCGCGTCCGAATCCTCCCCGCACATCGACAGCTTGTAGTAAGTCTGCTTGTCGCTGCCGGTATTGATGGAGGTGCCCATCTTGAGCCCCTCGGTCAGCACCAGGACGTCCTCGACCCCCTGGGCGTGAAGCTGTACCGCGGCATTGAGCCCGGCCGCGCCGCTGCCGATCACAAGGGTGTGGGCCCATGTCATCGGCGCTTTCACCGCCGAGCGGCCACTCCCCAGCTTGATCTTCGATTTCTTTCTCCGGATCATCTCCTCCCTCCCCTCAAACCGGTTTGATCGTGATGCCGCCATCGACGCCGATGACCTGGCCGGTCGAATAGGCAAGATCACCGCGCACCAGCATGGCGACCGCCCTGCCCACATCCTCGACCGTGCCCCATCGCGGCTGCAGGGCGAGGCCGTCGGCAAAGAGCCGATCGTACTTCTCCTTGACCCCGGCCGTCATGTCGGTGGCGATGATTCCGGGGCGCACCTCATAGACGCAAATACCTGAATCCGCCAAGCGCGTCGCGAAGAGCCGCGCGGTCATCGCGATCCCCGCCTTGCTGATGCAGTAGTCACCTCGGCTGACCGAGGGAATCGTCGCCGACATCGAGCCGATGAAAACGATCGTCCCCCCGAAGCCGGGATCGGCCCGCTTCTGCTCAACCATCCAGTTCGCGACGTGCTGGGTCAGGAAGTACGGTCCCTGGAGATTGATCCGGATGAGGCGCTCGAAGCTTTCCTCCGTCGCCTCCAGAATGTCATCGCGGGAAAGCGGCGCAACGCCGGCGTTGTTGACCAGCGCGTGCAACCGTCCGAACCGGCTGCCAACGGCGTCGACGATACCCCGGCGATCATCGTCACGTGAAATGTCCCCGCGCACGTACAGCACCTCGGCGCCCAGCGCCTGAAGCGCGTCCCTGGCGCCGGCAACCTCGCCTTCCTCGACGATGTCGCAGATCGCGATATCGCAGCCCTCGACGGCCAAGCGTTTCGCGATGCCAAGGCCGATGCCCCGGCGGCCCCCTGTCACCAACGCCACTTTCCTCGTATCGGCCATATTCCCCCAATCAAACTGCGCTTCTAAGCATTTCCCTTGGCGACGCCTACACCACGACATCAACCGGTCAGCTTGGGAACCTCGACCCAGCGCTTCTCCTCCCAGCTCTTGAAAGCCTGCTCGACCAACTGCAGGCCCTTGGCGCCCTCCAACAGGCCATGCGGCCAGGGAGCGTCGTCATAGAGATGGCGGATGAACATGTCCCACTCGATGCGGAAGGCGTTCGCCGGGTTGACGAGGTTGGGCATGCGGTGCCAATCGGCGAAATAGTCGACGGGCTCGGCCACGTCCGGGTTCCACACCGGGCGCGGCGTGTTGACCCGCTCCTGCGTCCAGCAATCGATAAGCCCGGCCACGGCCGAACCGTGCGTGCCGTCGACCTTGAATGTGACGAGATCGTCGCGGCGGACGCGGACGCACCAGTCGAAGTTGATCTGCGCCATTGCGCCGCCCTCGAGTTGCAGGATCGCGTAAGCCGCGTCGTCGCAGTCGGCGTCATAGGGCTCGCCCCGCTCGTCCCAGCGCTTCGGAATGTGGGTGGCGCCGATGCAAAACAGCCCGGTGATCTCGCCGAAAAGATTGTCCACCACATAGCGCCAGTGCGGCATCATATCGAGGATGATGCCGCCGCCATCCTTCTTGCGATAGTTCCAGCTCGGCCGCTGAGGCTCCTGGAGGTCACCCTCGAAGACCCAATAGCCGAAATCGATGCGCGCCGACAGCACCCGCCCGAAGAAGCCGGCATCCTTCAGCATCTTCAGCTTCAGAAGGCCCGGCAGGTAGAGCTTGTCCTGCACGACGCCGTGCTTCATCCCGGCTTCCTCGGCCAGCTTGTGGATCTCCATCGCGTCGGCCAAGGTGTCGGCCGTCGGCTTCTCCACATAGATATGCTTGCCGGCCGCGATCGCCTTGCGGACCAGGGCCGCCCGCAGCTGCGTGCTGGCGGAATCGAAGAACAGCTCGTCATTGCGGTCGGAAAGGGCGGCGTCGAGATCCGTCGTCCACCGAGTCACCCCGGTCTCGTCGGCGAGGCGCCTGAGCTTGTCGGGATTGCGCCCGACCAGGATCGGATCGGGCACGACGCGCGTGCCATCCTTGAGCGCCACGCCCCCCTCCTCGCGCATCGCCAGCACCGAGCGTACGAGATGCTGGTTCGTGCCCATGCGGCCGGTGACCCCGTGCATGATGATGCCGAGGCGTCTCTCCGCCATGTCCCCCTCCTTCACTTCCCGTTCAAGGTTTCCAGAATACCCCGCACATAGCCGATGGAGACCGCCGCCGTACAGGGGCCGTCCGGCTCATACACGAAAGGCTCGACCGCCGCGACCCCGCCGTAGCCGTTGCGCAACAACGCCGCCAGCAATGGCGCGAAGCGGTCTTTGCCCTGGCCGGGCCCGCGCAGCTCGCCGTCGTTCAGATGGACATGGGCGATGTGGCCGCTCGGCAGCCAGCGGTCGATGACCGCCGCGACGGGCTCGGACTCGGCCGCGCGGGCGGCCTTGTTATCTATCATCGTACGCAGCGCCGGCGAACCGATGGCGTCCACCAAGGCCGCGCCGTCGGCCACCGTGTTCACGAAGTCGGTCTCGCCGGGCGCCAAGGGCTCGATGCAATAGACGACGCCGGCGGCCTCGGCGGCGCGGGCGGCGGCGGCGAAGGCCCCCATGGCGCGGTCGCGGGCCACGGCCGGATCCTCCCCCTCGGGCACGGAGCGCTGCTTGGGCGAGCCATGAACCAGCACCGAGCCGCCGAGATCGGCGCACAGCCCGACCAGGCGCTCCATCACGTCGAGCGTGCACGCCCGAACGGCGGAATCGGACGTGGTCAGATGCAACCCCTCCGGCTTGATCAGAAGCCAGTGCAGGCCGGTGACCTCGATTCCCGCGTCGGCGGCGGCGCGGCGGATTTCGATGCGGCGGCTCCCGGGCAAAAGGTGGGGGTCGTCGGAGAAGGTAAAGGGCGCCACCTCCAGCCCGTCATAGCCGAGGGCGGCGGCGAGTTCGCACTGGGCAGGAAAGTCCAGCTCGCGGATGACTTCGTTGCAGAGCGAAATGCGCATGGCGCCCCTACCCTAAACCGTCGCCGGCATCGGCATCTCGGCCAGCGAGTCCCAATCGGGCTCGGCGCCGCTGGCGTAGCCGACGCAGTTCAGCGACCCGATCGCGATCCGGCCTTCTTCGATCCGCAAGGTCGTGACGTCCCCCTGGCGCCGATAGAGGTCGCGGTGGGCGGCCAGAAAGGCCTGCTGCTCGCTCTCCGGCGCTCCGTCCATGCCTCGACCGAAATGGTGACCGTTCTTTTCTACGTGTTCGGCGCCAAGCAGGGCCATCAGCGCAAGGTCCTGCTGCATGCAGATCCCGGCCTGGCAGGTCAGGTCCTCGCCAGACAAGAAGCATGGCGCATCGCGGCCCGCGCCGTTCCAGTAACGGACCCGGGCCGCGTTGAGAAGCGACTTGTAGAAGCCCTTGCAGATCTTGCTTGAAACACCCCGATATCCGAGCGCGCGGGCGCGCGGAAAGGCGTCGATATCGGCATCGGCCTCGTCGATCATGACAGGGCATTCGGCGGCCAGGGCCGACATGTCCACGTCGAAGGTCCTGGCTCGCGCGATCGGCTGCTCGATCCAGAGCACCGAACCGGTGAAGCGCGCGAGCTTCGGCGACGCCTTCATGGCCCGCCACAGCTCGACCACCCCCTCGCCGTCCTCGAACAGCTCGTTGCCGTCGACGGTGACATGGTAGGGACTTGGCGAGCGGTCCAGCAGCGCGGCCACGGACTCCATGCGTGCGACGTTCTCGCCCACGTCACGCAGGATCTTGATCTTGAAATAGGTCTGTCCGTAGGCGCGGATGACCTCCTCGAGCGTCTCCGGCAGTCCGTCGCCCACGCGGTGTCGCGGGTCGATATCACCTTCCGTCAGCGCGTCGGCCATGCCGACCGTGTGGCGGGCATGGATACTCTGCCGAAAGGTGAGGCTCGCCAGAAAGCCGTTGAGGTCGAATCCATCCAAGTCTCGGGCGAAGCCTTCCGCCGTCAAGCCGGGCAAATTGGAACGGATGGCGTCCGGGAATGACATGTTGAGGATTCGGCAAAGGGCGTCCAGGATCGCGCGGTCGATCACCGCCGGACCATAATGGGCGACCAACGGATCGATGCGGTTTTCACGCCCCGTCGCCACGACCTCGGCATAAGATGAGGCATAGTGGGCGAAGGGCGTCTGCGCGGGCGCGGCCAGGCGGATATCCCGGGCTAGGCCGAGCGCCAAGCGCAGCTGATCGAAGTTCTGCTCGTTACTGAGGTTGGGGTTCTTATCAAACCATTTGGGCACCATCAGCTCGGCGGCCTGCCCCCAGGCTTCGCCCAACCCCTCGACGGCCACGCGGACGCGGACGAAGGCTTGCGGCGCCTCGGTCAGTGTGACAATGCCGAACTTGAACGGCAGGCGCAGCCGCACCGGCCGCTCGTGCAGCCGGATTTCCCTGACATCGACCTTGGGGGCCTGCATCGATTCGCTTCCTTTTTAGCCTGCCAGATCGGACAGTTGGGAGACCTGCCTGAGCAGGCCGCACATGCCAAGCTTGACCCCGTCGCTGCCGGCCTCGGCCCGCAGGATCGAGCCGCGCGCGGCCTGGGCCGGCAGCATTTGAATGCGCGCGAGGCTTTCCTGCGCACCGGCGAGCGGCCCGTTGCGGACCACGGCCTCCAGTTCCGCCCGGCGATCCGCCAAGGTCGCGCAATGGCAGTCGAAGAAGCGCCGCAGCTCGGCCCGGTAGGCCTCGCGATCGGACTGCCACGAGGCCAAAAGGCGGCCATACGCCTCGGTGGACGCGTCCCGCCGGGCCAGCGCCCCGTCCAGCCCATCGGCGGCAAGCCCCTTCAGACGCTCGAATTCCTGGGCGTCGGCGTCAACCTCGGGGCCGAAATAGATGCGCGCGTCGCCCCGTTCCGGCAGGCCCGAATTGCCCATGACAGCCACGACCTCGAAATCCTCATAGCAGACCGAGCGGTGCAGGGTACCCGGCGGGAACTGGACATAGGTCCCGGGTTCGATGGGCACGGTCCGGAATCCCAGCTCTGGATCGTGCAGCTCGACCGCGCCGGACCCCTTGACCCCCAAATAGGCCTCATCGCAGAGGGCGTGAATATGGGCGCATCCGGCTTTGACTCCGTCCGGCCCCGGCCGCTGGTCATAGACCTTGAGATGGGTGATGCCGATGCCGCCGATCAAACCGTCCGTCATCCCCTGTCCTCCGTTCTCGGCACGACACGCAGCAGGCGCAGCACATCTACCACCGGCGCGAAGACGAAGGCGAGGATTGATGTCACGAGTTCGACAACGACCTCGACCAAGCTCGTCCCGTAGACCTTGAACCCGGTGGCCAAGCAGGCGCCGAAACCCAATACGTCTCCGGTCGCCTCTACATGAGGGCGTCCCAACGCCGCCTTGAACGACCGGAAGATCCAAACGACCAGCCTCACCTGTCCGCGGGTGGCCCACCACAGACCCTCCGTGACGGCGCCGCTGATGCGCTGGATCTTGGGCAACAGGTAGGTCCGAGTCGGGCCGAAGCTCATCAGGACAGTGGCCAGGCACATCAGCATCAGGACAATGCAGATCGGCCGCGTGAAGTAGAACTCGAACTCGCCGTTGTGGATGACCCAGGAACGACGGAAGCTCTTGTCGAAGATGTCGCCGAGCACGATGCCGAGCACCAGGGGCGCCATCGGATACTTCATCTGCCGCAAAATGAAGCCGAGAATGCCGAAGATGACCATGACCCAGACGTCGAACATGCGCTGTTCGATGGCATAGCTGCCGATCACGCAAAGCACGAAAACCACGGGCATCAGGCGCTCGCGGCGGATGGCCAGGACCTTGAGCAGAATCGGGGTCAAAAGGATGCCGAGCACGAAAATGGCGGCCGCGGCGAAGAGCATCATCACCACCACTTCGTAAACGAAGAGGGGGAACTCGATCATGATCATCGGGCCGGGGCGTACGCCATGCAGGATCATCGCCGCCAGAAGGACCGCCGCCGGGGCGGAGCCGGGAATGCCGAGGGTGAGCACGGGGATCAGCGCGCCTGGCGGTGCCGCGCTGTTGCCCGTCTCGGCGGCCATCAGCCCCTCCACCGAGCCCTTGCCGAACTTCTCCTTTTCCTTGGAGGCCCGGCGCGCCGCGGCGTAGGAGACCCAGGCGCCGATATCCTCTCCGACGCCCGGGATGACACCGATCAGCGTGCCCAACACGCCGGACCGGCCAATCGTGCGCCAGTATTTCAGCACGTGGCGTGGATTGGGGATCACGTCGAGCAAGCCGGTGGTCACCTTGATGACTTCGGCGCGCCGGTTGTACATGACCGTGATCACCTCGGAGAAACCGAAGGCGCCGACCATGGCCGGGATCAGGTTGACACCGCCCTGCATCTCGGTGAATCCGAAGGTGAAACGGTCGGTCATGTAGAGGCCTTCCTGGCCGATCATGGCCACGGCCAAGCCCAGGAAGCCGGCGATCCAGCCTTTCAGCGGATCCTCGAGGGCCGTCAACTGGCCCGATATCAGAATCCCGAAGATCGCCAGCCAGAAGAACTCGTGGGTTTGGAACTGCAAGGCGTAGTCGGCCAGGATCGGCGCCACCGTGGCCAGGAAGAACATGCCGATGAAGGTGCCCAGGAACGACCCCGTGGTGGCCGTGCCCATGGCGGGGCCCGCCTTGCCGGCCTTGGCCAGGGGATAGCCGTCCACCGTGGTGGCCGCATTGGCCGGCGTGCCGGGAATGTTGAGCAGGATCGCGCTGCGGCTGCCGCCATAGATCGCCCCGACATAGAGGCAGATGAGGATCATCAGCGCGTCGTCCGGCTCCATGCGGTAGGTCAGGGTGGTCAGCAGCGCCACCCCCATCGTCGCCGTGAGGCCGGGCAGCATACCGATGGTGATGCCCAACAAGGTTCCGCCGACCACGAACAACACGATTTCGGGCTGGGCGAAACGGGCCGTCGCCTCGAGGACAAAGCCGCTTGTCGTCGCCAGATAGCCAAAGAGGCCGGTTAGAACATCCATGGCGTCAGCTTTCCCAACCGGCCCTCATGGAAGGGTCACGAAGAATTCTTTTTCGAAGACATAGGTGACGATCATCGCCACCAATACGGCCTGGATCGACGCCGTGACCAGCAGCCAGACATACGGGGCTCTGGAGGGCGGCAGGAAGCCGAATGTGGACTGCAGCCACCGCGCCAGGCCCGGCCGTTTCTCAAGGGTGCCGGCCCATCGCCGCGCCGCGATCCGAGGTGCGAGCTCCCATTCGAAGGCGACAATGAAGAAGAATACGAACACTCCGGTAGCCCAGACATAGGGCACCTGCCAGCCGCCGAGCGAGGCCCCGACCAACCCCACGGCATAGACCGAGCAGCCGATAATGGCGCCGAGCGTGCGGATGAGGCCAACCCGATCGGTGCCCGCCACCGACCGCCCGACCCACAGCCTGTGGCCATCGGCACGCACGGATCGAATAAGCAGAACCAGAGAAAAGAAGGCGATGATGCCACCGAGCAAAATCGGAACCCGCCCCGGCTCGCCACCCAGCTCGATATAGGAGACCTCTTCCTGGCCGGGCATCCGGGTGCCCGAGACGATCATGAAGACGCCGAGAACAAAGAAGATGAGGGCGGAAACGAAGTCCGCCCGCGGCATCCCGGGTTTGGGCATGGCAATGACCAGAGGCGACCTTGGCGTATGTTGACGAGGGCGGGCGGAATGGCCTTCCGCCCGCCCGGCGTCTCTTCGTTCCGCAACTCAGGCGGAACGAAAAAGGTCCGTCCCGCTATGTTACTTCAGCGGCGGAATTCCGACTTCGTCGGGCTTAACCTTGGCCTTGCCGCCGGCGTAGAGCTGCCAGGCCATGACCTGGGTCGCCGCCATGCCGGATTCAGCCGCCGCCTCACCCCAATGTACCTTGACGGCCTGGGCCTTCGATTCGGCGTACTTCATCAGACGCTCGGAATTCTTGATCTTGGTGTCCCAGACCTTGCCCATCGTGTCGACGACTTCCTGCGGAATCCCCTTCGGTGCCCAGATTCCGAACAGGACATAGGACGTGTTGGCGTCGGGCAGGGCCTTCTTGATCGAGGGAATGGTGCCGACGCCGGGGATCTCCACATCGTCGGGCGTGAAGGCCGCGAGCGGCTTCAGCTTTTTGGCCCGCAGCATCTCGTACTGCTCGGCCACGAGCTGGGTGGTCACTTCCGTCTCGTGCGCCACGGCCGCCTTCACCGCCGGATTTCCGCCGTCATAGGTGACCATCTTGTAGTCGCCGCCGGTCGCCGCCTTGAGAAGCTCCGCCGCCATGCCGCCGGACGAGTTGATGCCGCCGGTGGCGATCGTCACCGTATCCGGGCTGTTGTTCATGGCGTTCTTGATGTCGTCCACGGACTGGAACTTGGAGTCCGGATGGACGGAGAGGATCATGTAATTGGCCGTCGCCAGATACAGATGCCAATCCGAGATCTTCGCGTCGAGCGCGCCTGTGACCACATAGGTGCCCAGATCCCAAGCCGCGCCGGCCGTCCAAGTGTACCCGTCCTTCGGCGCATCCCAGGCGGCCTTGGTGCCGACCGCGCCAGCGCCGCCGGTCTGATTGACGACCACGACCTTCTGCCCCAGCGCGTCCTCAAGATCACCGGCCAAGGTGCGGACCAACTGGTCGGTGGAGCCGCCAGCCCCCCACGGCACGATAATCCGGATCGGCTTCGTCGGTTTCCAATCCGCCATCGCCGGCGCGCTGAAGACAAGAGCCGCCCCTGCGGCCAACGCCGCAAACAAACCGAGTTTTTTCATGTTTACTCTCCCTGAGATTGCCGAGATTCTCGGCAATCTTGGCCGAATTCAGCTTAAAGCCTCGGTATAAAACAACGCATACGATGACCGAATAGGCTCGGCCCGTCAAGGCGGGGGCTCCCCGCCCGAACTTTGGCTCCCCGCCACCCCGGCCGCTCAATCGCCCCTTGGCAAGTTTGGGGATTCGGACACACGGTGGGATGGGGCGTTCCTACAAGACACTGGCCAGGAATTGCCGGCAACGGGCCGACTTGGGGTTTCCGAAAACCTGCGCGGGCGGCCCCTGCTCCTCGACCCGCCCCTCGTGCAGGAAAACAATCCGATCCGAGACCTCGCGCGCGAAACCCATCTCGTGGGTGACCATGATCATGGTCCGCCCCTCCCGCGCCAGATCGCGAATGACCCGAAGGACTTCGCCCACGAGCTCCGGATCGAGAGCCGAGGTGGCCTCGTCGAAGAGGAGGAGCTTGGGATCCATGGCGAGCGTCCGGGCGATCGCACAACGTTGCTGCTGACCGCCGGAGAGATGCGCCGGATAGTGGTCGCGCTTGTCGGCGATCCCGACCTTGTCGAGCAGGGCCTCCGCCCTTTCGACCGCCTCCTTCTTCGGGACCTTGAGCACATGAACCGGCGCCTCGATGACATTCTGCAGCACCGTCATATGGGACCAGAGATTGAAGCCCTGGAACACCATGCCGACACGCGCGCGGATGCGGTCGACCTGTCTGTGATCGGCCGGCGCCGAGCGGCCGTCGGGCATCCGGCGCATGGCTATTTCCTCGCCGTCGACCGCGATCGTCCCCGCGTCCGGCACCTCCAGCAAGTTGATGCAGCGCAAGAACGTGCTCTTGCCCGAGCCGCTGGCGCCGATCACCGAAATCACGTCATGGTCCTGGGCGACGAGATCGATGCCTTTCAGCACTTCGAGCGAGCCGAACCTCTTGTGAAGATCCGTGACGGTCAGCGCCGGATGTCGTCCGTTCTCCAGTATAAGGCGCTCCCTGGCTTCCCTGTGTTTCGTTTTTGGTTTCAGATCACGTTTTTTAGATCACGGCGTCGAGCGCCTCGATCAGCCGCCCGATCTCCGCGACCGAGTTGTAATGGCACATCGATGCCCGAATCACGCCATTCTGCGGTCGTGCCCCGAGGGCGTCAACGCAGCGCGAGGTATAGAAGTCTCCGGCCCGCACGGCAAGACCCCGATCATTGAGGGCCTGGGCGACCTCCCGGGAGTCACGCCCCTCGACGGTGAAGGAGAAGACGGCCACGCGCTGCTTCCCGTCGCCCGTCGCGCGTCCATAGAGCCGGACGTTCGTGTGATCGCCCAGATAGGCGGCCAGCGGCTGGGACAATGCGTCCTCATGGCTGCCGATAAGTTCATATATTCTGGAAATTCTTTCTCCTAACCCTTTGTTATCAGATCTGAAATGATGATCGTAAAGGCGGTCGAAATAGGCACCGATACCGGCGCTCGCAGCCGTCAGCTCGTGGTTCGGGCCGCCCGGGTTCAGCTTCAAGGTCGGGTCGTCCGCGACGAAATGGTGGTTCTGATTCTCCGCCCGCCGCAGATGTTCGCCCTTTCCATAGAGCACGGCGATATGCGGGCCGTAGACCTTGTAGAGGCTGTATAGAAAGAAATCGACGTCGAGCGCCTTGACGTCGATGCGCCGATGCGGCGTCCAGGCCACCCCATCCGCACAAACCAGGGCGCCGGCCGCATGCACCCGCCGTGTGATCTCGGCCACGTCATAGAGCGTGCCGACGATGTTGGAACATCCGGTGAAGCAGACGAGGCGGGTCCGCTCGGTCAGCAACGCGTCCAGATCCTCGATGTGGAGCTCCGAAGTCTCCGGACGCAGGCGCCATTCCCTGACCGTCACTCCAATTTCGGATAGGCGGCGCCACGCCCCGTTGTTGGCCTCGTGGTCCTGGTCGGTCACGATGACCTCGTCCCCCGGCGCGAACCAGGGCCGCAGGCCATGGGCGAGGACGTAGACGTTGGCGGTGGTCGAGGGGCCGATGGCGATCTCGTCCGGTTCCGCGTTGATGAGCGCCGCCGCGCAGGCCCGGCCTGCCGCCATGCGGTCGCTGGCCTCGGCGGAGGCCTCGAATCCGGCACCGGGCTGAACCTGATTGAAACGCATGTAGTCCGTCAGGCGCTCGATGACAGTGGTCGGCACATAGGTGCCCCCGGCGTTCTCCAGAAACGCCCAATCGTCGTTGAGCGTGGGAAAGAAGGAGCGGCAGAAGTCCACGTTCAATGAGCGGTTGCCGGGCACGATGAACCTCCCTGGGCTGTTGTCACGCCAAGACAGCGAGCAGGCACGAAGTCGAGCTGGGCGGTGCAAGCGCCGCCGCCGTCGACGCCTAGTGCCATACACCGAGACCCCCTCCCCCAATCAAGAGCCGCGCCGCCGGTTTCGTTGGTTTTCCGGGTGGGATAAGTGGACAGACCGGCCCGAATCCCTATATCATTATGGGTAGAAGGAGCTGGTGCGATGTATGCCGACAACACGCTGACTCCGAAAGAGGCAATCCGGCTCAGTGCCTTGGGCACACTCGCCCTCGGCCCCATGCGCTATTCGGCGCTGGCATCCTCCATCCGGCACTTTGTCGGCCATGTTCTGGGCCCGTCCCTGGACCTGATGGGCACATCCGTCGAGCTTCTGAAGTATGAAGGGCTGGTCGAGGCGGTGGATGGCGTCGGCATGACCGATGACGCCGAACTGCAAATCACGCCGGCCGGACGTGAGGAGCTTGGCGTGCTTCTGAACGCGCCGTTGCGCAGTGGCGCGGCGGAGCTCAACAAGCTTATCGTCACGCTCAAATTCCGCTTCTTGCACCTCCTCGGCGAGGACGACCGGGTCGCCCAGGCGGACATGCTTATCGACATGTATGAGAACGAGTTGGCGCGCCTCGACGAACTGCGCCAGCATCACGCGGATGACGAGGGTTATCTCGGCCATTGGCTGGAGCACGATACCGAGGCGGTGCGGGCACGGCTGGCCTGGCTGAAAAGCTTCCAGGCCGAACTGTCTCATACGTAGCACCGACCTTTTGAACCGGTACTCTTTCAACCGGTCCTTCCGAATTGCCCTGAAAAGAACGGTACGGCCGTCAACAGTTCTCCGTGAAAAAAAGTCGCTCGCTTTGCTCACTGTACTTTTTTTCAATGGTTACAAGGCGAAATGGGGGCTTGGGGCGGCCCGGCGCCCCCATTTCAGGTGTTGCCAAATCGCAAGCTTTCGGACCGATCAGGCCGCAAGCTTGCGATTTGAGATTCCGCCTGATCCGGCGTAGTTGCCGGATCAGGCGGGAAGTATCTTCAAATCCGCCCGTAGAGCCGCCTCAAGGGCGGATTTGGCCACTCAAATCCGGGGAAAAGTATACCGAGCCAAAGGCGAGGGACTTTTTCACGATCAACTGATTCGTCTATCATAAAACGCAACCGCCGCCGGGACCGGGTCCCGACGGCGGTCACGTGGTGGTAGCGCGCCTACTCAGCCGGAGCCGACGCCGCTTGGGATGCGAAGTATTCCTTGGTGATCCTGAAGATGATCGGGCTCAGGATCAAAAGCGCAATCAGGTTGGGGATCGCCATCAGCCCGTTGAGGGTGTCGGCGATCAGCCACAGCAGTTCCAGATACTCCTTGGCCAGGGCGCCGATGAAGATCATCAAGATCCACGCCACCCGATAGGGCGTGATCACCTTCACCCCGAAGATGTACTCGGCGCAGCGCTCGCCATAAAAGCTCCAGGACAGTAGGGTCGTGTAGGCGAAAACCAAAAGGCCGCCGACCACCACATACTTGCCGAGGCCCGGAAGGCCGGTGTCGAACGCTAGCGTCGACAGCGTCGCGCCGGTCTGGCCGCTGTCCAGGGCGCCGGTCATGATGATCACCAGCGCCGTCATCGAACAGACGATGATCGTGTCGATGAAGGTGCCGAGCATGCCGATGGTGCCTTGACGCACCGGATTATCGGTCTTGGCCGTGGCGTGGGCGATGGGCGCGGTGCCCAGCCCCGCCTCGTTGGAGAAGATGCCGCGGGCCACGCCGAACCGGATCGCCGCCCAGATCAGCGCGCCATAGGCCCCGCCTTCGACGGCCTCGAAGCTGAACGCCTTGGTGAAGATCAGGCCAAGGGCGGCGGGCAGTTGGCCGATGTGGACCATGATAATGATGAGCGAGCCGGCCACGTACAGGATGGCCATCAGCGGAACCAGCTTGCCGGCCACCTCGCCGAGGCGCGTGATGCCGCCGATAATGACCAGGAAGGTCAGGCCGGCGAGCAGGATGGCGGTCAGCCAGAGCGGCACCGAGAAATGGTCGTTGGCGGCCTGGGCCACCGAGTTGGCCTGGATGGCGTTGCCGATTCCGAAGGCTGCGAACATACCAAAGAAGGCGAAGGCGAAACCCAGCCACTTCCAGTTCTCGCCCAGGCCGTTCTTGATGTAGTACATGGGCCCCCGCCGACATAGTTGCCGAGTTCGTCGACCTCGCGGTAGCGCACGGCCAGCACGGACTCCCCATACTTGGTCGCCATGCCGACCAGGGCCGTGACCCACATCCAGAAGACGGCACCGGGCCCGCCGAGATAGATGGCGGTGGCGACGCCGGCGATGTTGCCGGTGCCGATGGTCGCGGCGAGCGCCGTGGACAAGGCGTTGAAGGGGCTGATCTGCCCCTCGTGGCCCTCGCCCGGCTTGCGGCCGTGCCAGAGCATGCGGAAACCGTAGCCGAGGCGGGCGAAGGTCATGCCCTTCAGGCCCAGCGTGAGATAAAGACCGGTTCCCAGAAGCAGAACCAGCATAACGGGACCCCAGATAAAGGAGCCGACCGCGTTTACGAAGCTTTCGAATGCCTGCATGTGAAACCCCCTTTGGCCGACCAGTCATAAGAGCGCGTGTCTCTCCCCGGGACGGGTCTTCCAAGTAATTGGGGGTATACAATTGTAAGTCGCGAAAATAATCAAGCCCCTTTTTGTTTCGCGATCTGGGGAAAATTTGTGGAAAATTGGTTGAAAAAGCGACCGGGCGCTTCGCGTCTCTGCCTTAAAGGCCGATGTCGGCCTCCGCCGGCCAAAGCCAGGCCGCGCCCCGCACGCCGCTGGAATCGCCATGGCGGTTGCGGCGCAACGCGGTATCCACGCGGTCCGAGAATATCCATTCGCCCCACAGCCGGGGCACGTTCTCGTAAAGCCTTATCATGTTCGACATGCCCCCGCCGAGCACGACGACGTCCGGATCGAGAACATTCACAACCATCGCCAGCGCCCTGGCGAGCCGCCGCTCATAGCGTTGGAGCGCGGCCTCGGCTGCGGCATTGCCGGCCTCGGCCCGGGCCGCGATCTCGGCCGGTTTCACGTCTTCGCCCGTCGCCTGCCGGAAATCCCGGGCGAACGAAGGCCCGGCGAGGAAGGTTTCGACGCAGCCCCGGCGCCCGCAATAGCACTCCGGCCCCGGCCGCTCCTCGTCGTCGGGCCAGGGCAGGGCGTTATGGCCCCATTCGCCGGCGATCGCGTTGCGTCCGGTGATCGCGCGCCCGTTCACCACGACGCCGCCGCCGGTGCCGGTGCCCAGGATCACGCCGAACACCACCTGGGCCCCGGCCGCGGCGCCGTCCGTTGCCTCCGAGATGGCGAAGCAGTTGGCGTCGTTCTCGACCCGCGTCGGCTTGCCGATGGCGTCCGCGAGGTCCCGGTCCAACGGTTTGCCGATCATCCATGTCGAGTTGGCGTTCTTCACCAGCCCGGTTGCCGGCGAGAGGATGCCCGGGATGCCGATGCCGATGCGCGGCGCGGGGCCGACCTCCGCCTCGATCTCGGCCACCAGCCCGGCGACCGCGGCCAGGGTCGCCGGGTAGTCCTCGCGCGGCGTCGGAACGCGCCGGCGGGCGCGCTCTTCGCCATTGTCGGTGATGGCGATACCCTCGATCTTCGTTCCGCCGAGATCGATGCCGATGCGCAAGGGGCCTCCTTCGTAGCGCCGTCCGCCGAGTGTTGGATGGCGCCTCTTTTAGGCGCAGGGGGTGTGAGGGGCAAGAGCGGGAAAATGCACAGCCACCCCAGGCTGACCCCGTATAGGACGGACTAGGGCCTGTTGACATTCAGCACATCGATCTGGCTGGTGTCGAAAACCCGTCAGTTTTAGGAGCGAGGACGAAGGACATGCTAGGCATATTCGAGGACGAGCGACGCGGAAATGGTGGGTTTTCGCCCAGCCCCTTTGGGGTTCGGCCAAAATCGCCGCGGACGGTGTCGAGAATGCTCGAAAGTGGCCGGCACTTCCTTGCGCTTCTCTCCTTGTCCGCGACGATTTTGGTCTCGAACCAGATCGATGCGGTGAATGTCAACAGGCCCTAGCTGGGCCGTGTCTCAGTAGTCATATTTCCAGCGCACACCGACCCGGCCCCGGGCATCGCTCCCGACATCGCTCTCCACGGCGATGTTGGGCGTCACCTCGACGCCGACCGTTGCCGCAGTGCTGTTGGCCGTCGTGCCCTGTGTGACTCCCACATAGACTCCGTCGGCGACGTATCGCCCGGCGGTCACATTGGGAGCGGCCGATCCCTCGGCGGCGCCGAACCTTAGCACGTCGACGCCGAGCAGCGCGCGGGCGCGGTCGAGAACCCCCGGCCCGGAGCCGCCGATGCCACCGAGCTCCGCCGCCGCGGCGGCGAGCTGCGCCGCCTCCATGGGCGAGATCTGTCCGGTGCCACGATTGAAGAGGACGCGTGAAAGAATTTCCTCCTGCGGCAGGTCGGGGCGGGATTCCAGCGTGATCTCGGGTGCCGTCGCCGCTCCCCGCACACGAATCACGGCGGTCAGATCGGATGTTGCGTATTCCGCGGTCAGATCGAGGGCCGGAACCAGCTCCGCGCCGCCGTCGAAGGTGATGGACCCTTCCTGGAACTTGAAGATTTTACCCGCGAGCGAGAAGTCGCCGCGTACCGGGTACAGGAGTCCCTTGACCACGGGGGCCGCCGAGGTGCCGCCGATCTCGAAGTCCCCGGCCCATTCCGAGTCCAGGCCCCGCCCCCGGACAAACAGCCGCCGGGGAATGGAAAGGGCGAGGTCGAGGCCGACCACGACATCCTCCGTCGGTTCGGCCACGCGGGACTCCCGCGCCGGCGCGTTCACCTCGGTGACGTCGAGTGTGACCACGCTTGCCGGCATCCCGCCAACGAGACGAACCTCGACCGGTTGGGCGGTGATCGCTCCCTTGAGCATCGGCGCACCGAGCGTGCCGGTTACGGAGAGATCGCCGCTCGCGGCCGCGGTGACGTCGTCGCGGGCGATCAGGGTTGCATCCGCGAGCGCGAGGTCGATGCGAACCGGGAAGTCCCGCTCCGGCGCCAACTCGACGGCCCCCGAGCCCGTAAGCCGGCCTTTGCCGCCGTCAGTGGCCATAACCTCGCGGAGGATCAGCTGCCGGCCCTCGAGGTCGCCCGACACCACGATCTCGGATAGTTGGGTCCCCGTCTCCAGGTTTTCATAAGCCCCGTCGCGCAACCCGATGGCGCCTTGGATCACCGGTTGCGCGAGGGTTCCAGCGACCTCGATGTTCGCCTCTCCACGCCCGCGCAGGCGGTGCGGGTCGATCGGGAAGAGGGTCCAGAGCGACTGGAGATCGCCACGAAAACTGGCTTGGCCCTCGATCGGCAGGTCCGTTGGCAACTCGAAATCGGGCGGGTGGAAGGAGAGGGCCACGGGCAGGCTTCCCGCGACTTCCAAGGCCGTGTCGGCAAGTCCGCTCATCTTGCCCTGAAGGCTGAGCTGGCCTTTTTCCACACGTCCCGCCAGGCGTGCGCCGAGCGGCGGCGGCGCGGCTTCGGGCTGGACTGGATCGGCGAGCGTCAGGTCGGTGACCTCGACAAGCAGATCGCCCGCCGGCTCCCGCGTCGGCCCGGCGAGATCGACATGCGCGTTCAGGTGGCCGTCGAGGGAAGCATCGGGCATCACGAGCCTCAACAGGCTCAGGGGCAGGGCGGTGGCGCGAAGCTTTGCCTCCATATCCGCCGGAGACCACCTCAAGGCCGTCTGAACGCGGCCCCCCGCCCATTCGAAGTCCAGATCTTCGACGGCGATCTTCCGCGGGCCGTAGACGAGCCGCGCCGGTTGTCGGAGTCGCGCATCCTGGCCGGCCATCCGCCCCTGGAACGACGCGAGGGTCATCGAGAGCGAGTCATCCTCCTGTTTCAGACGCCCTTCCGCCGTGAAGTTGCCCGGCCTTTCGCCGCTGCCTTCCAGCCGAAAGCCGGCGTCCGCGAGGGTTCCACCGATCTCGCCGGTCAGACGGTCTAAGGAGAGGTCCCCCTGAGCAACCTTCGTGGCCACCGCCTGGCCGGTGAATCGGGGCACCGAGGCGAGATCGCCCAACTCGCCGGTCAGCCGGAGCTTTCCGGCCGTGAGCTCGGTTTCCGGGGAGATCTCCACGCGCAGGTCGAAACCGCGAAGATCCGCCTGGACGGCCTGGTTCCCGCTCTCGTCCTGCAGCGACACCGTCCCCTCCGCCGCGCCCGAGGCGGCCAAGCCGACACGCGCCGCGACGGCCGTGAGGTCCGCCGCCGCAACCGACAGCCGGCCTACGGTCGCGCCACCAGCAAGCGGGATTGTCAGCTCGCCCAGAACCGTCGTGTCCAGGGCCCGCAGGTCGAGACCCTGGAGGCGAAGGCGCTCCCCATCCTCGACGGCGAACGCCGTATGGCCCCGGATCTCGCCTTCCGGGCCATCGGAGGCCAAGGCGAGACGGCCTTGTGGCTCGGTCGCGATCCGCTCGATCGAGACGTCTCCCGTGACCGTGCCCAACTGGAAATCCGAAACGACCAGATCCGAGAGGCGCAGCGTGCCTTCGAGCGCGGGATCCATGGGGTCGCCGATGGCGGTGCCCCGGATCTCGAGCGTTCCCGCCAGCGGCGTTTCGGCGAGCTCGGAGAAGGGCCGGAGGTCGCGAGCTGCCACCCGAAACCGGGAGTCCAGACGGGCGAAATCCGGGGCCAGTTGGGCGTCGCCCGAGACCTGGAGGGTCCGGGCATCGGCGGCCAGGTTGGCCAAGCGCCAGCCAGAGGCTGTATCCCCCGCGATGTCGGCGCTCGCGGCGACGGCCGGTCCGAGCAGCTGGCCGATCGCGACGTCCCTATAGGCGAGATCCCCAAGCTCGGCCGTGACGACCCCGTCGACGCCCGACGGCCCGGCCCTTCCGTAGACCGTGATCTCGGCCCTTCCCCCCGTGATGGGCAGCGACTCCAAGGGCAGGCGGGTGAGATCCGGCAGATCGATCGTCGTGGCCAAGTCGACCGACGGTCCCTCGATCGCGAGCGTCCCCGAGCCATGCGCGGTCAACGCGGCCCCGACGATCGACAGATCGGACGTCGCCAGCAATCCGCCATCCAGGTCGTAGTCGCCGTGCAGATCCAGCCTGACCGCCGGTCCGAGCAGCGTTTGTGCGATCGGATCACCGGTCTCGAAGCCTTCGGTTTCGATGGTGCCGTCGAGACCGATTCTCAGTCCCGCGTCGGTAAGCGGTCGGTCGGCGGTAACCGTCACGGCGGCCCGCGCACGCTTAGCGCGGATGTCTTCGATATCCGGCTCCTCCAAAGTCCATTGTGTTTGCGCGACGGGCTGCATCAAGGGGCCATCGATCTTCGCCGTCAGGGACGACCCCCGCGTGACGCTCAACGGCTCCAGAAGCCCGTTGAGGGCGCTCGGATCACGGGTGGCAAAGGAGAGTTCGCCGCCGACCGCCATCTCCCCGAGGGCGATGGAACCGGCGAACGCGCCTTCGAAAAGCGCATTGTGGAGTCGGATATGCTCGAAACCGAGGATCCGCGGTCCGGCCTTCCAGTCCGCGGCCAAGTCGAATTCCAGACCGGGCGCGAGCCAGGCGCGCAGGGTTTCATCCTCCAGCGACAGGCCTTCGAGGCTGCCGTGGGTGTGTATGCGGATGGGGTCAGGGCCGCTCAGGCCGATCTCCGCGTTGATCGATCCCCGCCCCTCGGCGCGCGCCGAGAGCTTGCCGCGCCAGTCGGACAAGACTCCTTCGCCGGACAAGGTAACGGCGAGTGGCGGATGGTCGGGGATGTCGAGCAGGCCGGCCAGAACACCGCCGGCCGGCTCCTCGATCCGTGCGTCCAGGTCGAGCCGCTCGCTCGCGACATCCAGGACCGCGCGCACATGACCGCCGCCTCCCCGCCCGTCCACACGGTCGATGGTGAGTTCGGTGCGCAGGGCGGCGCCGGCGCGGCTCGCCAGCGTGGCCTCGACGCGGATCGCGGCCGGCTCTCCCAGTATCGCCTCGCCGAGCGACAGTTCCTGGACGCTCAGGCGGTCGGCAACCACGGCGTAAGGAAACTCTCCGATATCCCTGGCCAGGGCTGCCCAGTCCGTCTCGCCCTCGCCGGAGCGCAGGATCTCGATGCGCGATGCCTCGGCCGCGCGCACATGAATCCGGCCTTGGAGCAGGCCCCATGGGCTCCAGTCGATGCTCAGCGAGTCGACGGTGATGCGGGGACCTCGGGCGTCGGAGATCGCCACGCCGCGCAGGCCGATGTGCTGGGGCAGCGGCCCTTCCAGGTCTTGAATTGTGACGACCGCGTCGGGCGCGCTCAGACTGTCGGCCAGGACCTGCGCCACGGAGTCGCGGCCCCATTCCGTTGCCAGGATTCCCCAGGCGATCGCAACAAGGACGGCTGTGAAGCCCAAGACCGCGACCAGCCCCATGGCCGTACGGCGAAGCACGCGCAATGCCCAGCTCATGTCAGAATGCCTGACCAACGCTCACATAAAACTCGAAAGTATCGTCCACCCCATCGCGCCCGTTGATCGGGAAAGCGAAATCGACCCGGATGGGCCCGGCGACCGTGAATACCCGCGCGCCGATCCCGGCGGCCCATCGCAGCTCCTCCGAGAAATCGGGGAGCGAATCGTCGTACACGTTGCCACCTTCGATGAATGGGACAAGGCCCACCAAGTCGGTGAGTCGAATACGGGTTTCAAGGCCCAGCTCGATCACCGAGCGGCCACCCACCGGGTCGTCCTCATCGTCCAGGGGGCCGACCGTCTGAAACTCGTAACCGCGAATCGACCCCCCGCCGCCGGCGTAAAATCGCTTGCTGGCGGGGACCGCCTCGGTATTTTCCCCCAGTATCGAGCCCAGCTTGGCGCGCCCCGCCAGGATCAAACGGTCGTCCGGTAGTAGCGACAGGTATTTGGAGAAGGATGCTTCGAGGGAGAGGAATTCGGTGTCCGCGTCGAACGGGTCGACATAGGGCGTGGCTTCGAGGTGAAGCCGGCTGCCTGTGGTCGGATCGAGGAGATCGTCGGAGGAGTCGCGGACCGCGGTGATGGGCAGGCCGAACAGGCGGAACTCCTCCTCTTCCTCCTGATCGTCGATACTGGCAAATTCGAACGAGACGCCACCCCGGACCGTCCATAGGGGGCCGAGCTCCCGTTCCAAACCGACGAAAGCGGTTACGCTTTCCTCGTCGAACGCGTCCGTCTCGAGATGGCGAATGGCGACATTGTTAAGCAGATCCTGCCCCACCCGACCAGTATTCGGTTTGCGGAACTCGGCTGAGGCACTTTGCTCGATTTCGGCGGCCACGATTCCGACCGTCAGGGTCTCTTGGCGGCCCATCAGATTACGGTGCTGCCAGGAGGCGTCGGCACGAAACCCGGTGTCGGACTCGAATCCCACCCCGATACTGATCGAGCGGTGTCTGCGTTCGCTGACGCGCACGGTTATCGGCAGTCGGCCTTGGGCGTCGACACGCGGCGCCAGCTCCACCGTCACCGATTGGAAAAGCCCCGTGTCGGTCAGCGACCGGCGCAATTCCTCAACCAGACTCTGCTCATAGAGCTGTCCGGGTGACCAGGGAACGAACCGCCGAAGATAGTCCTCCTCAACCGAGACTTGTCCCGCGAACGACACGGGGCCGAACGTGGCTCGCGGCCCAGGATCGACCTCCAGGCTCACGGACATGGTCGTGTTCGCGTGGTCGACGACAACCTCGCGGTTGCGGATCTCGGACAGGGGCCATCCGTTCTCGGCGAGACGACGCAGAAGGACCTGCTGAGCCTCGGCAATCGGCGCTGCCCTTGCCGGCATGCCGATATGCAGGCCGAGCTCCCCGAGGTTGGTGACGAGGCCGGCCTGCGGGCGGGTATCTTCGCCATAGCGGATGTCGTACTCGGCCAGCAGATAGACGGCGCCCGTATCCACGGCCAGAACCACGGCGACGGGGCTTTCGGACGTGTCGATATGGACGTCGATCGAGGCCCCGTAAAACCCTTCCGAGCGTAGGACGGCCAACATGCGATCGACATCGCCGTCGGCTCTTCGCCGCAATCCCGCCAAGGTCAGCGGCGGCTGGCGGCGCAGGGCCTTGAGCTGCAGGACCTGCATGAGGGCATCATGCAGGTCTTTTTCCGGCACACCCTCTATCCCGACGGAGTAGTCGAGCCGAGCGTCGCCTTCCGTCACGCCGGTGGCGCCAGCCGGATCCGCGGTGGTTTGGGCGCGGGCGGCCATGGCGGCGCCCATGGAAAGTCCACAGAGCACACTGAAACCAAAGATGATGGCAATCGCCCGGTTCGCCAATTCCAGCAACCTCTTCGAGCGGTTCATCCGGCTTGATCGGCGGCCAATTGCCGTCGCGGCATCGCGACGACGTGACCCTGGTCCGGCCGAGCAGGTATCGGCTCCGGAAAACTACCACAACTGGTAAGGAAGGTTTTTTCCTTTAACTTGGACGAATACGTCCGTTCTTCAGGCCGGGCACGAGTCCGAGGCATGGGCCTCGGCGCTTGATGACGCCATCCCTTCGTCACTAGATCTCCTTTGTTATGCCGGAGCTGCCCGACATCACGGTCTATCTCGAAGCCCTTGAGCGCCGCGTCCTCGGCGAGCCATTGGAAGCTGTGCGTACGGCCAGCCCGTTCCTGCTGCGCTCGGTCGAGCCGCCCCTTGCCGCCGCCCAGGGCAAACGCGTCACGGGGTTGCGTCGGCTGGGCAAGCGCCTTGTCATAGGGCTCGAGGAGGAACTCCATCTGGTCCTGCACTTGATGATCGCGGGGCGGCTTCACTGGCGGCCCCCGGGCGTCAAGCTCGCGGGACGGTATCAGCTCGCGGCTTTCGATTTCCCGCGGGGGTCGCTGCTCCTGACGGAAGCCGGATCGAAAAAGCGGGCCTCTCTGCACCTGGTGCGGGGCGAGGAGGCGCTGCGCGCCCATGACCCCGGCGGCATGGAAGTCCTCGGCTCGAAGCTTCAGGCATTTAAAGATACGATGCGGATCGAAAATCATACACTTAAGCGCATGCTCACCGATCCCCGGCTGTTCAGCGGCATCGGCAACGCCTATTCGGACGAGATCCTGCATCGGGCCCGGCTCTCGCCCATCCGCATGAGCCAGACGCTGAGCGAGGAGGAGACCGCCCGCCTCCACGCGGCGACATGCGAAACCCTGCAGATCTGGATCGAGCGTCTGCGGTCCGAGACAGGAGAGGGGTTTCCCGAGAAGGTGACGGCCTTTCGCGAGGAAATGGCCGTGCATGGTCGCTACCGCCGGCCTTGCCCGGATTGTGGAACCCCGATCCAGCGCATCGTCTATGCCACCAACGAAACCAACTACTGCCCGCGCTGCCAGACCGACGGCAAGCTGCTGGCGGACCGGGCCCTGTCCCGCCTGCTCAAGAAGGATTGGCCGCGGAGCGTCGAGGAGCTTGAAGAGCGTCGAATGCAGCCGCAGCGACCAGCCCCCAAACGGCGTTGAGTAGGATTACGAAGATCGGGGTGAGCAGCCCGAGGTCCAGACCCAGTATGCCCTTCACCGCCTGAAACGGAAACACGATGAAGAGCTGAACCGCGGTAGGCCCCAAGCTGAAGGCCAATCCCCGAACCCACCACGAGGACCGCTCCAGAATGGGCAGGACGAACAGGACCGCCCAAAGGCCTCCCCAGACGAGGCGGGGATAGAGCCAGCCGGGTGTCAGGTCCGGCGCGAGGGAGACGCCGAGGGCAGCCGTCACGCTCAGGGCTCCGAACAGCCAGGCGACGAGGCTGTTGGCGAGGCCGCCAAGGCTTCCGGCGGAAAAGGCGAGGGCGAGGTCTCGCGCACGATCAGTCATAACGGCGTCTCCTCGGATCTCTTCGGATCGGGCGCTGGCCGTCAGCCTTCCACGTCCCGATAGGTCAGCCTTGCGAGGCCGATCAGGTCGTCGCGCGGCATCTTGCCGATCAGGGCATAGGCGAAGGGGCCGTCCGCCCAGTAGAAGGCGGACACGCCATTCCGCGCCAGGAAACGAAAGGCGGTGTCGGTGCCGTCGCGCCCCGTGCGCAGATAGACCGTCACCCGCTGACCGGCGGCGTTTTCGTACATGAACTGGGCCGCCGGCGCCGCCCCATCGGCCAGCAGCCGGCCGCCGACGAGCTCAAACCCCGCGTCGCCGAGTTTCGGCGCCTTGAGCGGATGCCCGAGGCGCTTGGACAGCCAAGCGACGAGATGGTCCTCCTCGTCGGCGCCAACCTCGACCGCATGGCGGGCCTCGCGGACATAGACGATATGCGCGCCCAACGCCCTTTCGACGAAGGCGAAGCGCTCATCCTGTCGCGCCTGCCAGATGCCGTGCGAGCCCCACCCGGCCAGACCGCCAAGGGCGAGGAGCAGTATGGAAGCAGCTATCCGCATCCAGGATATCGACCGCGCCGGAGTCTTGCGCCGCGAGAAAAGCGCCGTCATGCGCGCCGGAATGCCCTCTTCCCGCACGCTGTCATAAAGCGCGTGCAGCTGGCGTTTCTGGTTCCGATAGGCCTCGACGCGCGCCGCGTCCTGCGGATGATCCGCGAGCCAGGCCTCCACCTCGGCGCGGTCGTCGGCGTCCAGTTCACCGTCTACATAGGCATGAAGCTCCGGCTCGCCGATGGGACGCGGGATCGTCACTTGATCCTCCTCAGGACGGGCGTGTCATCGCCCTCCATTGACCGGCGGAGCCGCTCGCGCCCGCGCGACAGCCGCGACATGACCGTGCCGATAGGCACGTCGAGCACCTCGGCGACCTGCCTGTAGGACATGTCCTCCAGCCCGACGAGAAGCACGACCGCGCGCTGCTCCGACGGAAGCTCCCGAAGCGCCCTGGAGAGGTCCCGCAACGCAACCGCGTCCTCCTGACCGTGGCGTACTCCGGCCCGGTTCTCGGTCGCTCCGTCGAGAGGAGCCGTATCGGGCCGTTTGGATCGGCGGCGAGCCGCGTTGGCGTGAATGTTGTGCATGATCGTGAACAGCCAGGTTCGCATGCTGGTGTCCGGGCGGAACAAATGGAGCCGGGATAGCGCGCGTTCCAAGCAATCCTGAACAAGGTCTTCGGCGGCTACCGGATCGCTAAGCAGAGCTCGCGCGTATCGCCTGAGCGAGGGGATCTCCGCACTGATCGCATCCCGTTCGTCCATGGTGCCCCAACCGCGCTCCGGGCTGTCCGCGAACAGACTGACAAGGCCCGCTCGGACAGTCAACGGAGGTCGGGCGCTCGCTCGGTTAGGACGGGCCTTCGCCCTTGGTTGTCAGCTCCATATGCCGGGTCACGGCGCCAAGGGTGAGACGGCCAACGACTGCCATCGCCCCGCACCCCTTTTTTAACTTCTGTCATTCGCAATCACCCTTCGAAGATATGTACACTGGGATCTTGGAGTTATTCCTTTGTCCGGCGCTGGGTTCGTCTCACTTCGAATTGAAGCGTAGTGATTTTTTCCCCTCCCGCTCCGGCCCTAGAGTCTCAGGTAAGCAAAAGCAAACGCGCCATTCCGGCCTTGCGTCGCACGGCCGGAAAGGAGGGGAGAAACGATGCGTCACTTGGGACCCATTCAGGCCGCGGCCCCCGGCGGTGGATCTGGGGCGAAGCGGGTTCGGGCGGGCCTTCTCAAACAGGCTCTCATAATCGGTGCCCTGTTCCTCGGCCAGGTGGACACGGCTCCAGGTGCCGGTCTTGAGGTCGAAGTGGTGAACGAGCGCGGCCAACCCTTGGCCGAAGCGGTGGTCCATGCGACCCCATTGGGGAAGGCGGATTCCTCGGCCGAAGCATCGAAAACCGCCATCGTCGAGCAGGCCTCGATGGTATTTCGCCCGTTCGTGTCGGCGGTTCAACGCGGAACCAGGGTCCGGTTCCCCAACAACGACCGTGTCGCCCATCACGTCTATTCCTTTTCTCCCGCCAAAACCTTCGAACTCCCCCTCTACAAGGGGGAACCATATGATCCCGTACTGTTCGATCGGTCGGGCGTGGTGACGCTGGGGTGCAACATCCATGACTGGATGGTGGCCTATTTGCTCGTCCTCGATACGCCGCACTACGCCGTCACCCGAACAGCCGGCGCGGCGACAATTCGCGACCTCGAACCGGGGGAGTACCGCGTTCAGGTCTGGCATCCGGGATTGAAGGGCTCCACGAGCGCGGTGACCCGGACCATCGCCGTCGGGGGCGAGGACCAGGCGCTCCGTTTCTCCGTTCGCCTCCGCCCGGAGAGGATATGGCGTCCGCCCTCGCCGCTCTGACGGGGCGAACCTCGGCCGTGTCCTCTCCGCCCCGTGCTGGAGGTACCCAAGGCGGTCGGCGATGGATATGAGGTTCCGGAGCTTCCGCAGCCGCATCCTCGTCTTTTTCCTTGGTTTGATCGTGCTTGTTCAGGCCGGTGTCCTCGTCACGGTCGATCTCGCCAATGCCCTGAACGCCCGGCGGCTCATCGACGAAGCCCTCGAGGTCACCGCCCGCCAGTTCGCCCGCCAGATCGCGACCCGAAGCCACGAGCTCCGAGTCGCCGCCCGGCTTCTCTCCGGGGATTTCGCGTTCAAACAGGTGCTGGCGACACGCGACGCCAAAACCATCCAGTCCGCCCTCGCCAACCATCAGCGTCGGATCGGCGCTGACGCCATGGCCGTAACTTCGGTGGATGGCGCCGACATCATCGCCCATACAATTCCCGAGAGAACAGACCTGGATCCCCAGGCTTTCGCCGCGCTGATCGCCGCCGCGGAGGACAGCGACGAGCTGGAGTCCTCGGGCGTCTTGTTTCTGGATCGCAGTCCCCATCGCATGGTGACGGTGCCGGTTTTGGCGCCGCTGCCGGTGGCCTGGATCCATGTCGGGTTCCTGGTCGACGACCGATTCGCCAGGGAGCTGCAGGAGGATACGCGCTCTCAGGTCTCGCTGTTCTGGCGCACCGCCGAGGGTGGCTGGACGGATTACGCGTCGACCCTGCCCATCCCCTTGCGGTCGCGGCTCGGGGACCTTCTTTCGGACCGACGGCCGCCGCTCGATCGAAGCTTCGGCCTGGACATCGGCGGCGAGGCCTTCGTTACCCTGATCACGGCCCTCGACAGCCGCGAGCAGGGAACCTTCAACGCGGTTCTTCAGCGCTCTCGGGAAGAGGCCATGGCCCCGTTTTTCCGCCTTCGCCTCGTGCTGTTTCTTCTCACCATCGTCGCGCTCTCCGTTTCGGTGGTGCTCGCCAATCTCATCGCGCGCACGGTCTCGCGCCCGGTTCAGGCGCTCGATCGGTTCGCGCAGCGCATCGAGAAGGGCCGCTACGACGAGCCGGTCCATTTGCGGCAGGAGGACGAAATCGGCCATCTCGCCCGCAGCCTGAACCGCATGGCCGACGGCCTCAAGGAACGCGAGTTCATCCGTGAAACCTTCGGCAAATACGTCCCCGAGAGCGTTGCCGCCGCCATCCTGAAGGATCGCGATTCCTTCGCCCCGGAGCTGCGCATGGCTACCGTGCTCTACACGGACATCCAGGGCTTCACGGCGATCTGCGAAGCCATGCCCCCCAAGCAGCTCGTGGCGATGCTCAACGCGTACTTCTCACTTCTCGTCGAGGTCATCGATTCCTTCGGCGGCGTGGTCAATCAGTTCCAGGGCGACGCCATGCTCGTGACCTACAACGTACCGGTGGCCGACGCCGATCACGCGGCGAGCGCGATCCGTACCGCGCTCGAAATCCAGAAGCGGCTCCAGGCCCACCGCTTCGACGGCGGCGTCGAGCTGGTCACGCGAATCGGCATCAACAGCGGCAATGTCGTCGCGGGATCGATCGGGGCCGGGGATCGTCTGAGCTACACCGTGCATGGAGACACGGTGAATCTCGCGGCCCGGCTGGAAGCGCTCAACAAGGAGATGGGAACCCGCATCCTGGTCTCCGAGGCGACCCGGGATCTGGTCCGGGACCGCTTCCGCTTCGAGAGCATGGGTGAGATCCCCATACGCGGACGCAGCGCGCCGGTCCCCGTCTTTCACGTCCTCCCTTGATCCGAGTGTTGAGACTCCCCTAAAACGCCAGTCATGGCATACAAAGAGCTGATGCGTCGGGTGGGCCGATCCGAGCCCCATGGCGCGCGGCGGTTCGCATCTTTCCGCATAGAGGGGTAGAGCGGTGGAGCAATTCGACGTTTGCGTCGTGGGCCATGTCGTGCGTGACATCAACTTGGTTGGGGGCCTTCGCCAGGTCCCGACGCCCGGCGGAACCGCGTACTACTCAACCCGGGTCTACCGGGCGCTCGGCTTGCGCTGCGCCGTGGTGACACGAGTCGCGCGCGAAGACGAAGACGTTCTCCTCGGGTCGCTTCGCGCGGCCGGGATCCAGGTTTTCAATTCGCCGTCGGCCACGTCATCGACGTTTCACAACGACTATGCCGCCGACAACCCGGATATTCGAACGCAAAGTGTCGATAGCTTGGCCGAGCCGATCCGGGTGGAGGACGTTCCGCCGATTCGCGCCCGCGTCTTCCATATCGGGCCGCTTTCCCACAACGATGTCGATCTCGAGGTGATCGGTCATTGCGCCGCGCGGGCCGACATCCTGGCCGTCGACGCTCAAGGGTGGACCCGAAAGGTGACGGACCATCGGATCGTGCCGAGCCTGCGGGCGGGTACCGATGAGGTCCTTCCCGGGGTCGATGTGCTTCAGGCGGACGACCAGGAAATGGCGGCGTTTTCCGGCGAACCGTCTGTTCACGAAGGGCTGCTGGAAATCCGGCGGCGGGGTGTCGCGGAGGTCATCGTGACCAAGGCGAGCCGCGGATCAATGGTCGCCTTCGGCGACCAGGTCACCGAGATCGAAGCGCTGCCGCCGCGCGAAGTCGTCGATACGACCGGCTGCGGCGACACCTATCTGGCGGCCTACATGTCCCGTCGGCGCGACTGTGACGACCCGCTGGAATGCGGCCGTTTCGCCGCTGTCGCGGCAAGCCTCAACATCGAGAGCCAGGGGCCGTTCCAGGGACGCCTTGCGGACGTCTGGACGCGCCGCTCCGAAGCCGACGTTTCGGAGACCCTCCGGTCCCATCGCAGGGCGGGTTAAGACTTTCCCCGCCTTTCGAACGGCACCGCCGCCGGCGGGGCTGACATCCGCTCCACGGGGTTCATTCGGTTAAGGGCGTTGGTGAATAAGCGTCACTTCGTTTGAGCCGCCCCAGTTTTCTTATCCACATAAACAGTAAGGTCTTGACGGGCGCCTCGGACTGTCATTCAATGGCGAATGACGATGACTCGCATTCGCGTTTTTGGATGGCCGTAAACACTGTTCCCGGGAAGCTGCGACGCATTCGAGGGCATCCGCGATGGACGGAACATCAAACAGGGGAATTCTGCTATGCGACAGCTAATCCGACGTATGGGGAAGGCGCTGGTCCTTACCTCCGGTATCGCGCTCATTTCCACCACAGCGTCGGGACAAAGCCCCGGAGCGGGGGTATCCGGCGCTTCGGTGCCGCCGGCAAAATTCCTGAGCGCGACCGACAATCAGGGTCCCAAGAGCGCGGAGGAGCTGACCCTCGCGATGTGGAGCGGCGCGGGCAACGTCACCACCTACACCATCGGGAACTCCTGGAACGACTGGGTGCTGTGGCTGGTTTTCGACAAGCTGCGCGAGCCTTCCCCCTATGTGGGCAAGGCGGAGGACTGGCTCGCCACCTCCGTCACCCAGATCAGCGACGACGCCAGGGTTTGGGAAATCAAGCTTCGCGATGGTGTCAAATGGCATGACGGCACCGATTTCACGGCCGAAGACGTGGCTTTCACGTTCGAGTACTACCGCGAGGGGCCGGCCAACCGTTGGACCCACCATGCCTCCGCGGTGCCGCGGATGGTGGGGATCGAGGTGATCGACCGTCTGACGGTGCGCCTGACATCCGAGATGCCGATGCCCAATTTCGACCGCGTCACCGCGGCCGACCTCCCGATCATCCAGAAGGCGCAGTGGCAAGGGGTAGAGGACCCCCGCTCCTTCACCGATCTGGGGATTGGCACCGGACCCTACCGGATCGTCGATTACAAGGCCGATCAGTTCTACAAGTTCGAGGCAAATGAGGACTACTGGCGCGGCGCGCCCGTGGTGAAGCGCTTGAACCTGGTGATGATCAAAGATCCGCAGACCATGTTCACGGCGCTCAAGACCGGCGAGATTGACGGCGCCGCGCGTCCCGTTCCGCCGGAACTCGTGCTGCAATGGAAAAACGACGACGATCTGGAGTTGGTCAGCTCGCCTACTCTGTGGGGCGCCTGGCTGGATATCAATGTCAGCCGCAAACCGTTTGACGACCGCGAGCTCCGCAACGCGGTGACGCTCGCCGTCAACCCCGAGCCGTTGCTGGAGCGCGTCATGCTCGGCCAGGGCAAATCCGGCAAGCATGGCTGGCCCCATGTGGACAGCTTCTGGACCAAGCCCGACCTGAGCGCGCCCCACGATCCGGAAAAGGCGAAGGCGATCCTCGACGAGCGTGGCTACGTCGATACGGACGGCGATGGTTTCCGCGAAACGCCGGACGGAAAGCCCATGAGCTGGAGCCTGAAGGTCGCGTCGAATCAGCCGTTGTTCCTGCGCGCCGGCGAGATGCTGGTCGAGCAGTTCGCGGCCGTCGGAATCAAGACCCGGGTGGAGACCATCGATCCGGGGTCCATGAGTGCATTGTGGCGTACGCGCGAGTTCGATCTTCGCATCGCCGACATCACCCCGCACGGTATCGCCGATCAGGACATGCTGATCATCCTCTACCGGGGCGACAAAAACCGCGAAATGATTTTTGACGAGGAAAAAGCGGAGATCGTGGAGCGCTGGCACGAGGCGGACACGCGCGAGAAACGCTTGCAGGTCAGCTATGAGCTGCAGGAGTACCAGACGCGCTATCCGACGCGGGTCATGCTCTGGTACCCGGAAACCGTCTTTGCCTATCGCTGGCAGTCCTACGACAACTATGCGCCGTCGGCCGGCTATGGCGTCTTCCACAAGTATTCGTTCTTGCCGGATACCCTCCGTGGCGACACGGTCGATCCGCTTCTCACAAACTAGCTGGGTGACCCCGACGCCGTGTTCGCATGGTTTACTTTAGGATTGTCAGCCAGTATCTGGCGGTATTCGCGGTAGCGCTAACGCTCAACTTCGCGCTACCGCGGATCGCGCCAGGCGACCCGCTGAACTACATGCTCACCGAGGATGTGCTGGCGAACATGACGGCGGCGCAAGAGGCCGAGGTTCTGCGGGAGTTCGGCCTCGACAAGCCGCTGCTGGTGCAATTCACGGCCTATGTCACCGGCGTCTTCCGGGGCGATCTCGGAACATCCGTCAGGTTTGGCGAGCCGGTCTCGGAAATCGTGCTGGCCCGGCTGCCGTGGACGCTTCTGCTGATGGGATGGGCGTTGGCGCTGAGCGCCGCAATCGGAACGGCGCTGGGTATCCTCGCCGCATGGTGGCGTGGGGGCCGGTTCGATCTTTCCTCGCTGGTGGTGGTGCTCTTCATCGGTTCCGCGCCGGTGTTCTGGGTCGCCATGCTGTTGATCACCCTCTTATCGGCGGAGCTCGGCTGGCTTCCATCCTTCGGCGCAGCGCCCCTCGGGGCGATTCCCGGAAGCGGTGAGTACATCCTGGGTGTGGCGGAGCGCCTGATCATGCCGGTGACCGCCCTTGCCATCGTTCAGACGGCCAGCATCCTGTTGACGGCGCGCTCGGCCATGTCGATCGCGCTTGGTCAGGACTACATCACCTTCGCTCGGGCCAAGGGAGTGCCCGAGCACCAGGTTTTCTTTCGCCACGCGTTCCGAAACGCGCTTTTGCCGATCTACACCAATGTGATGATCGGCATCGGCAATCTGGTCGGCGGCGCGCTGGTGATCGAGACGGTCTTCAGTTACCCCGGAATCGGGACGCTGATCCTCGAAGGGGTGGAGGCCCGTGACTACAACCTGTTGCAAGGCGTGTTCGTGCTTGCCACGCTCGGGGTGGTTCTGGCCAACCTGATCGCCGATCTGGGCTATCCGTTGCTCGACCCCAGGGTGCGACGGACATGAGCGATGCAGCCGCATCGGCGCCGATTCGCCGGTTTCTGGCGCCGCCGGATACGGTCGCCGGGCGGGTACAACGCGCCGGCCTGGTCGTAATCGGGGTGATGGGGACGGCCGTGCTGATCGGTCCGTTTCTAAGCCCCTACGAAGCGACGGAACATATCTGCACGCCGTTTCAAACACCCAACACGGCCCATCCGCTCGGCTGCAACGACGTGGGGCAGGACCTTTTGACGGGCATCCTCGTTGGCGGGCGCATCTCGCTTTCCATCGGCATCGTGACCGCGCTTCTGACCACCATCGTCGCGACGCTTGTGGCGGTTGTCGCCGCTTACAGGGGCGGCCTCGTCGATCAGATCGCCATGCGGGTCGTGGACGTGGTGATGTCGCTGCCCTTCCTTCCGCTGGTCATCGTGCTCGGCGCCTTCTTCGGGGCCTCGCTCCCGGTGCAGGTCTTGGTGATCACCCTTGTGATGTGGGCGCACCCGGTGCGGGAGCTACGATCGCAAGCTCTTTCCCTGCGCGCGGCGGAATATGTGGAAGCGGCGCGCGCGATGGGGGCAAGCGGCTGGCGGGTCACCACGCGCCATATCCTGCCCGAACTCACCCCCCTGATCGCTCCGCAGTTCATCCGGGTCGCCCACAACGCGATCCTGATCGAGTCCTCTTTGAGCTTCCTCGGCCTCGGCGATCCGATCCGTAAGAGCTGGGGGGCGATCCTCTTCCACGCCAATGCGCGGACGGCGTTTCTGACCGATGCGTGGGTCTGGTGGGTTCTGCCGCCGGGGCTCGCGATCGCCCTGTCCGTCGTCGCGTTCGCGTTGATCGGTTACGGCGTGGGCGACGGAGAGGATGCCTCAAAACGCGCGCAACCGACCGCCGACGGGATGGAGCCCGCCGAGGCGCCAGACGCGCCCGAGGCGAAGCTCGCCATTCGCGAGCTGACCATCGACTATGACACCAGTCCCGGACATTTTAGGGCCGTTCAAGGCGCGTCGCTGAACTTGGCAGAGGGCGAAACCCTCGGTCTTGTCGGCGAGTCGGGATCCGGCAAGTCCACGCTCGCCATGGCCGTTCTGGGTCTCCTGGCCCCTTCCGCGCGGGTCACTGGAGGCCGCATCATGCTCGGCGACTCGAGCCTTCTGACGCTCACGCCCAATGCTTTTTCCCGGCTGCGGGGCAAACGGATCGCCCTGATTCCGCAGAGCGCCATGAACGCGCTCAATCCGGTGATGACGATCGGCCGGCAGCTGATCGAGGCGGTGCGCCTACACCAGAATCCGTCTCCCGCCGCCGCTCGCCAGCGCGCGGTCGAGCTTCTGGAAATGGTCGATCTGCCGCCGGGGCGTATGGGCGCCTACCCGCATGAGCTGTCCGGCGGCATGCGCCAGCGCACGGTTATCGCCATCGCGCTCGCCAATCAGCCGGACGTGCTGATCGCGGACGAACCGACAACGGGTCTCGACGTGCTTGTGCAGGCTGGCATCATGGAGCTTCTGAGCGACCTGCAACGCCGGCTCGGCGTGACGATCCTGTTCGTGACCCACGACCTGCCTCTGATCGCCCACGCGGCGGACCGACTGGCGATCATGCAGGATGGGGAGATCGTGGAAACCGGCGAACCGGAGGCGCTTGCAAATTTCGCCGACCATCCGCACACCCGTGCTCTTTTTGCCAGCACGCCCAGCATACACGCCCCCAAGATGTGGACGCGCCCGACAATCGCCCCGTCCGTCCCGCCGCTGCTGGACCTCGTGGACGTGTCACTGACATTCAACAAAGGGTTGACGGCCAAGCTCCGAAACGCTCGTCCGGTGATCGCGGTCAGCGGGCTGTCGCTCCAGATCCGCCCCGGGGAGGTCGTGGGCCTTGTCGGCGGTTCGGGCTCCGGCAAGACGACCGCGGCACGGGTCGCTCTGGGTCGGTACACGCCGGATGCGGGGCAGGTTCTCTTTATGGGCCGGGAGGTCTCCGCCGACCGGCGGCGCCCCATCCATATGGTCTTTCAGGACCCCTACCAATCCCTTCGTCCGAGGATGCGGGTCGGCGATATCGTGGCGGAGCCCCTGCGCATCCACGGCATCAGAGATACGGCAAACAGGATCAGGGATGCATTGGCGGCGGTGCGCCTGCCGTCCGACGAGAGCTTCCTGTCGCGCCGGGCGGCCTCACTCTCCGGCGGGCAGCGTCAACGGGTGGCCTTCGCCCGTGCGATCGTAACCGATCCGAAGCTGATCCTTGCCGATGAACCGACCTCCATGCTCGATCAGTCCATCCGAATGGACGTTTTGAAGCTGATGGAGTCCCTGCGGCTTGAGCGGCATGTCGCGTTTCTCTTCATCACCCATGACATCGTCATGGCCCGCCATTTCTGCGACCGGTTGATGGTCATGCAAAGCGGCGTGGTCGTCGAAGAGGGAGAGGCAGACCAAGTCGCCCTTCAGCCCAAGCATCCCTACACGCAAGCTCTGATCGCCGCGGTGGAGAACATGTCTGCACCTCCGCAAGTCGAGCTGAAACCGGAGGCGGCGGAATGAGAGCGGTATATCACGAAATCATTTTTGTTCTTCTCGCGGCGATGGCCCTCGCAGGCGTCGTAGCGACGGCCCATGCCCATTTCACGCCCAACGGCAAGAACCGGATCATCATTCTGGACCGGACGGCGGATAGCTTGGATCTCTACCTCCGAATCCCCGCGCCGTTGATCTATTCCCGTGAGCTTTCGGAACGCGCCTATCCCGGCGCACGGGTCGAAGCGCCGTTTCTTTTCGCGGAAAACGCTGGCGGCGCGTGGATCCATAGCCTCGACCTAGACGCCATCGCGGCGGAGACTGCAGCCTTCGGCGAATGGGTCGCCGGGGGATATCGAATCACGGTCAACGGTCGGGAAAAACCCGCCGACATGATCGCTTTTGGCGTGTATCCCGAGCGGACGGCACCCCCGTTCGCGACGCCGCAGGACGCGCGGGCCGCGATGAACATGGCCGCGGATGACCATCCGAACCCATTCGTCGGCGAGGCGGTGGTCGATATCGCCTTACGAATCGAGAACGTCGATGGGTATGGCGATGTCGTTGTCGCCAGCATCCTACCCGAACTCCAACTGCCACCGGATATCTTCATCGACAACCATATCCTCGATTTCAATGGACCGGAAATCCGCGTGTTGACCGTCGCCGGCCAGTTGCAGGAAGGCGTTCTACTTGATCTATCCTTGACCTGGAGCATCATGACTTTCGTCGCCGAGGGGATCTGGCACATCCTCGAAGGCTTCGATCACGTGCTTTTTGTCCTCTGCCTGACATTGGCCGCCTCGTCCTTCGGGGTGCTGGTCTGGAACGTTACCGGCTTCACGCTCGGCCACTCGCTGACGCTGATCGCGGGCTTTCTCGGGCTAACGCCGGCCTTCGGCTGGTTTGTGCCGGCGGTCGAGACCGCCATTGCGGCGTCCATTGTCTACGCGGGACTGATTGCCCTTTTCGGCAAGCCTTGGGGCCGGGGATTTTGGATCGCGACCGCGATCGGCCTTCTCCACGGCTTCGGTTTTTCCTTCGTGCTCGCGAACATTCTCGGTCGGGAGGCGCCGAATCTGATGGTGTCGCTCCTCTCGTTCAATGTGGGAGTGGAGATCGGCCAGCTTCTGATCGTTTCGGTCGCCTGGTTCCTTCTCCTTGCGGTGCAGAGGGCGAACCGGAGGTTTGCAATCGGCATGCGCGCGGCCGTTGCCACGGGCTCCATCGGCATTGCCTGTGTCTGGGCGGTGGAGCGGGTGGGAATATTGACGGGGTCTATTTGAGCCATGATGGGACGTTTTCTTTTCTTGACGAACACGCCGTCCAAGCCACCGGGTTTCTTGAGCGCCTTGCGTGACCATCGCTTTGACGTGGCCCAGCAGTATGCGCTCGACCGGGCGGAACTCCCACGCTACGACGCGGTTCTGCTGACGATGCATTCCGACCAGCGCCACCTCGCGGAACAAAGCAATCGGCTCGACGCCTATCTGAACTCGGGCGGTGCCATCATCTTCAACGGGCATGTGGCACATCCATTCCTCCCGGAACTGACACCCTACGTCCCGGCCGGACAGCGCGGCCTGGAGAGCCTTCGCATCCATCGCGAGGCGGGGCATCCCCTCTTTGCCGGCCTGACCGACGATCACCTAACCTTTCAGCGGGGTGTCGCCGGCTTCTACTCCCGCGGAATGAACCCACCGCCGGCCGGGGCGCTGGTTCTAAATAGTCTCGGACCGGAACGGTGGCCGGTTGACTGGCTTTTGGAGCGTCCCGGCGGTGGACAGCTGTTGGTTCACGCGGGCAATGATCTGTTCTCCTTCCTCGTCAGCGCGGACCCGGACGGGCTCAGCAATGTGAGACGCTTTTTCGACTATTTCTCCGGAGGGGCCGATGCCGACGCTCGCCGCCATTGATGGCGGAACCTACTACCACAACCGAACCCTGAACGAAGCGCCGTTCGCGCGGTATTTCGACGAGCGGATTTATGTGCGGGACCTTCCCTTCGCCCGGCTGGAAGACTTCGATGCTGTATTCGTGCCCTGCCGTCTCAACGCGCACCTGATCGCGCCTCTGGCCCCGCAACTCATCGCGTTCTGGCGCGGCGGCGGCACCCTGGTCGCGATGGGAGAGACGTTCCAGGACGGCTGGCTGCCGGACGTGCGAATGACCGCCGTCGAGACAAACTTCTGGTGGTGGCTTGAGGAGGGGGCGGATCTCGGCGTGCGCCTCGCGGATCGGGAACACGATCTTTTCCGCTACATCGACCAAGGAGCGGCAACTTGGCACCTGCACGGCTGGTTCACGCTCACGGAAAACCAGACATCCCTGATCGAGACGCGCGAGGGCCGATGCCTTTTGTTCGAGGATCGTGAAAGCCATGCGCCCGGCCGCCTGATCGCGACGACGCTCGACCCTTGCTACCACCACGGCTCGCATTTCATGCCCGCGACAACGCGGTTTCTCTCGGGTTTCCTATCGTGGCTCAAGGGGCACTCGCCGGGGGGCGGAGAATGTTTGGCCGATGCTTCCGATAACCGGGTTGACACCCGCGAGGCGCGGAAGATGTGACCGCCGCCGCAACGCATCTGTCCCGAAACGCGTACGCTCGGGCGATAGCGGAATCAGTCGACGACCATACGTCGGGACCGCAAACTGAACGAGGCACTTGAAAAGGAATGTTGACCAGTCTGATTGCCACGGGCCAGGTGAACCCGCTTCTTCTGGCGGGGACGGCGCTGGTGCTCGGCGGTTTGCACGGCCTAGAGCCTGGACACGGCAAGACGATGATGGCTGCCTACATCGTCGCGATCCGTGGCACGGTCGGCCAGGGCGTTCTGCTCGGCGTGTCGGCCGCCTTTTCACACTCAATTATTATCTGGGTGCTCGTCGCGCTCGCGCTTTCCTATGGTGATGCGCTGATCGGTGATCAGGCCGAGCCCTGGTTCATGATTTTGTCTGGAGTGATCATCGTCGGAATCAGTCTCCATCGCCTTGTCGCGGCGCGGCATGCGACGGCTTGGCACAATCATCACGATCATGACCGCCACCACCATCACCCAAATCATGCGCATGATCACGCGCATGGAGCCGTTGACGCCCACACCCTCAAACATGCCAGGGCGCTCAATACCCGGGTGAACTCAGGCAGAACCACGACGCTACAGACCATCCTTTTCGGGCTCTCCGGCGGCCTCGTTCCGTGCCCGGCGGCGATCACCGTGCTGATCCTGTGTGTGAATCTCGGTCAGGTCGGGCTTGGCGCGACGCTTGTCGCCGCCTTCAGCGCCGGGCTGGCCGTGACGCTCGTTGCGGCCGGCAGCGCCGCCGCGATCGGCCTCAACGCGCTCTCTGCGCGGACCTCGCGCTTGGACGCGCTTTTTACGATGGCGCCCTGGCTTTCTGGATTTCTGATCATGTTGATCGGGATTGCGATCATGGCGTCCGGCTGGCTGCATCTCGCGCGGCAGGGCGTCGCGCTTTGAAAAGGGACCTACTCCTTTCGCCAACTGGGTTGTGGAACGTAAGGGGGTGGCAGCCCGATTTGTGACCCGGGACTTGAAGACTATGTGGTTTCCGGAACCACTTATCGAAACCATGGGAGAGAGAAATGGCGAGAACGGCAGTTATCTATTCGGGAATCAGCTACCAGCATCAGGCGATCAACCTGGAGTTGTTCCGAGGGCGCTTCGATGTAATCGACATCTATGACCTGCCAAGGACCGACCTGTCGGCCTACGACGCCCTGATCATGCCGCGCTCGACCGATCAGGTGGCGTTGGCCACCTGCCGCCGGCAGATCGCCGAGTTCCTGGATCTGCCCGGCATCGTCGTGGCGCTCGGCGACTATTGGGGCGATTGGCTTCCGGGATGCACCTATGGCGGGTTCACGCCAGAGGATGACATGCAGCTGGAGAAGATGCTCGACCACCGCATCCTCGACGGGGTCGAGTCGAACGACCTTCATTGGCACAAGGGCATCAACGGGCTGTGCAGCCACGGGCATCTGATCGCGCCTCCGACGGCACAGGTGCTGGTTTGCAACAGTCGGGGAGACGCCATCCTATACGAGGACCGTGTGTCGACCCGCGGAGTCATCGTGGCGGGCAGCCAGTTCGACGTCTTCTGCCACACCTTCTCGCGCGATGAAGGGGCGACGCGGGCGCTGGACAACATCCTCAATTGGATCGAGGAGGAGGCGCCCGCCCTGCGCGCGCAGCGCGAGCGCCGGCCGATCGGCGTCGTCTACAGCGGCCTTCACTTCCACCACGACCTGTTCACGAAGCCGGAATACGCGGACGACTTCGAGCTGGTGCATACGAGAGTCATCGAGACGACGGATCTTCTCAAATACAACGTGCTTGTCGTACCCCGTGAATCCAACCAGGAGACCCTGCATCGGATCAAGCCGAGGATCCGGCAGTTCCTCGATCAGGGCCGAACCCTGGTGAGCTTTGGCGAGATGACGGTTCCCTGGCTGCCGAATTGCCGCTGGGAGAACCGCCGACCGAAGATCTGCTATCGGTCCGATGATCCGGGGTCTTGGGACAAGGGCAAGGTGCAGACCGAGCCGCTCCGTATCGAGGAGCTCGATCATTCATTGTTTCAGGGGATCACCCTGGACGACATGAAGTGGCATTTCCATGGGATTTACTGGCCGCAGAAGGGGCAACGGACCCTGCTGTCGGACGGCCAGGGCGGCGCGGTGATCATGGTCGACGAGGCGAACTTCGCGGGGCGCATGCTGGTCACGACCCTGGACCCCGAGGAGCATGCGGGGTTCGGCGAGGTCACGGTCACGCTCAAATTCCTGGCGAGATGCATCGACTGGATTCGCCAGGAATCCAGCCGGATCGAGGGAATGCCTCGTCCGACGGGGAGGTCCGCCGGCGAGCTGAGATTGGTGAGCGGATAGCTTCGCCGCCATTCCGTAGTTGATCGTGAAAAAGTCCCTCGCCTTTGGCTCGGTGACCTTTTCCCCGGTTTTGAGTGGCCAAATCCGCCCTTGAGGCGGCTCTGCGGGCGGATTTGA
>JANQJG010000207.1 GCA_028281785.1 Rhodospirillales bacterium | reverse complement strand
CGCCGACCGAGCAGGAGCGAGGAGCGACGACATGCCTGAGCATATCGAGAGACGAGCGACGCCCTCGGCGGGGACAATCGCCGCGTCCCGAGGGGTTGGCCGAAGCCAACCGCCCGGTTCGTTGCCGCCGCTCGCCGGGGCCGCTTGGCCCGCCTTCGCGACGGCGCCTGCCGGAGCGGCTGGCTTCGGGCCAACGCAGCCTCCATGCGACTTCTCAAACAGGCTCTAAGGGGAGGGCCGAGAGATGACTATTCTTTTGATGCTTCTCGGGCTCTTCGCCCTGGTTCTCATCAACGTGCCGATCGCGGTTGCTCTGGGCGTCGTGACCGCCGCCGCCATGCTGATCGTGCAGGGGCCGGACATCCTGCCGAACATCGCATTGGTGATGTACGACGGCGCGACCAAGTTCCCGCTGATCGCCATTCCGCTGTTCGTATTCGCCGGCGCCATTATGAACGCCGGCGGCATTTCCCGGCGGCTGATCAATCTGGCCTCGGCGCTGCTCGGCTTCATCAGGGGCGGCCTCGCCATGGTGACCATCGGGGCCTCCATGTTCTTCGCCGAAATTTCCGGTTCGGCCGTCGCCGGCGTCGCCGCGCTCGGCTCGATTCTCATCCCGGCGATGAAGGACAAAGGCTACTCGACCCCCTTCGCGACCGCCGTGGCGTCCTCGGCGGCGACCCTGGCCATCGTGCTGCCGCCGTCAATCCCGATGATCATCTATGCGGTGATGGCTCAGGCCTCGATCACCCAGCTTTTCCTGGCCGGCTTCGTGCCCGGGATCATGGGGGCACTCTTGATGATGGTCGTCTCCTACTTCTTCGCCCGGCGTTACAACTTCCCGGTCGAGGAAGCCTTCCGGCTGAAACGGGTTTGGCAAACCTTCAAGGAAGCCGGCCTAGCCCTATTGCTGCCGGTTATCATTCTCGGCGGCATCTTCGGCGGTTTCGTGACCGCGACCGAGGCGGCGGGGCTTGCCGTCGTGGCCTCGCTGCTCATCGGTTTCATCTACAACGAGCTCGACTGGCGGCGCCTGCAAAAGGCCCTGATCAGCGGCGGCGTGCAGACGGCGGCGGTGATGATTCTGGTCGCCGCCTCGGCCCTGGTCGGCGTGTTCCTGACCGAACAGCAGGTTCCCCAGCAGTTGGCCCAGCGGATCACCGAATGGACCAACAACAAGTATCTCGTTCTGCTGCTGCTCAACATCTTCTTCCTGATCATCGGCTGCTTCCTGCACTCGGCGGCGGCGATCATCCTGGTGGTGCCGATCGTCATGCCGCTGGTGACCCTTGTCGGCATCGATCCGATCCATTTCGGCCTGATCGTGACGCTCAATCTGGCCGTCGGCCAGCAGACCCCGCCGGTGGCCAGCGTTCTGGTGACGGCGTGTTCGGTCGGCAAGGCGGACGTCTGGCAGGTCACCAAGGTGAACGTCTGGTTCATCCTGGTCCTCCTGTTCGTGCTGATGCTGATGACCTATGTCCCGGCCTTGCCGTTGGCGCCGGTCGAGTTCTTCTATCGTTGACGGGTTAAGGAGACCGTCGAATGCCTATCACCGCCCACCCCCTGACGCCTGAGCTGTTCGCGCCGTTCGGCCAGATCATGGGCGCGCGCGGACCCGCCCCCCAGCGCGACGAGTTCGCGGCCGGGCTGGAGAATGGCCGAGGCCACGCGCGTGGCAACCTGACCTTCATCCGGACGGCGCCGGCGTCCGGCCCCACGGTCGTGGCCGCGGTCGAACGGCATCCCCACTCATCACAGCTGTTCGTGCCGGTCAACGGGACGCGTTTTCTCGTCGCCGTCTGCCCGTCCGGCGCGGACGGCGAACCCGACCTCGACCGGTTGGTTGCCTTCGTCGCGGCCGGCCGGCAATCGGTGAACTACAGCACCGGAACCTGGCACGCGCCGCTGACGGTGATCGGGGGCGCCGGCGAGTTCGTGATGCTGCGCTTCGACGACGGCGGTCCCGAGGATACCGAGCTGCGACCCCTTGCCGAGCCGATCACCGTCGACCTTTCCGGCTTGGAAATCTCAGGTTAGGACCGGCCACCGTCGACGGGAATGATGCAGCCGGTGCTGTAGGGAAGATCGGTAACCGCGGCGACGACCGCCGCGCCGAGAGCATCCGGTGGTACCGCGACTCCCATCAGGCTCATTTTTGCGGCCCTTTCGACCCAGGCCGGGTCGCGGGTCACGAAACCCGTATCGACGAAGCCCGGGGCGATCGCGAGGACGCGGATCTTCGGCGCCAGGGCGCGCGCGAGCGAAAGCGTCATTGTGTTGATGGCCGCTTTCGACGCGCAGTAGGCGATGTTGCTGCCCTGGCCGGTGATGCCGGCGTTGGAGGTCATGTTGATGATCACGCCGCCCGGGCCCGCCTCCAGAAGTCTTCGGAAGGCGCGCACGCAGGCAAAGGCGCCCCGCCAATTGACGCGAAAGATCTCGTCGATAAGGGCGTCGTCCAGGGCGTCGAGGTCGTCGTGCGGAATAAGGCGCGTGATCGCCGCGTTGTTGACCAGCACGTCGAGCCGGCCATAGCGGGCTTCGACCTCCCCGGCCATGCGGGCCACGTCGGCGCTGTCATCGACCGAGGCCCGGATGCCAAGGTGTCCTTCACCCGGTAGCGTCCGAGCGACCGCCTGCAACTCTTCCTCGGGCCGCCGACCGACGAGGACGACATGGGCACCGGCCTCGGCGACCGCGCGCGAGACTTCGGTTCCGATTCCTCCCGCGCCCCCGGTGATCAGGACCACCTGATCCGTCATTTTCCCGTTCACGATCAACCCCCTCTGGTCTTCATGTCGGCGTGGGCTTGGTTGCGCGTGAATATCCCGCCATGTTGGTTTTCGCAAGAACCGCTTTCGATGAAGTCCTGTCGGACGTATGTTAGGGACATGTTCAAGATGTTACGAAACCGAATGCCCATGACCCGTCTGGCGACCGCCATGGGCGTGCTTTCGGCCGCTTTCGTCGGCCAGGGCTTTCTCGCCGGCCCTCCGCAGGCTGCCGCCGCGGATCTGGCCTCCCATCGGGCCTACTACCGCTTCTCCTTGGGGGAGATACGAAGCACCTCGGGACTGCTCGATATGAGCGGGGCTCTGGCCATCAGCCTGGAAAAGACCTGCGACGGCTGGATCATGTCGCACCGGATGTCCATGAACTCGCGGGCGTCAGGCGGCCAGGAAGTCAAGCAGGAGATTCGATTCGCAACCTGGGAGGCGGAGGACGGAAAGTCCTATCGCTTTGCCTATCGGGACGCGGCCCGGCCGGGGATGCCCGGGTTCAAGGGAGAGGCACGGCATCTCGCCGATGGGACGGAAATCGAGGTTCGATACACGGCGCCGACCGAGAAACGCGTCATGTTCGACGCCGATACCAGGTTTCCCGTGGGCCTGCTGCGGTCCGTTATCGACAAGGCGCGGAGTGGCGAACGCCAGCTGGAGATGAAGTACTTCGATGGATCGGCCGGAACCGGGGCGTTTCGAGTCGTCACGTTTATCCACGGCGAAGCCGAGCCGGCCACCAAAGACGCGGAAGACCTTGGGGCGTTGGTCGGCGGGCCTGGCTGGCGGATGCGCATGGGATACTATCCCGTCGCCGACCGCAGCGGCGCGCCACTTTACGAGGCGGATATCGTTCAACTGGCGAACGGTGTCGCCAGAAGCATGGAACTCGACTACGGGGACTACACGCTGGCCGTCGAACTCGATTCGATCGAAGAGATCCCAGAGCCCGAATGCTGATCCGCCCGAGGCGGGGATCTTACCCAGGAGTTACTCCGGCATGCCCGGCGGGTCCGGGTCGTAGTCCCAGTCCGGCTCCGGCTCGGGAAGACGGCTCATCCAGACATTGATGAGGTCGACATGCTCGGCCTCTTCATCCGCGAATTCCGCCGCCATGGCCCGCACGTCGGGATTGGTCGACTGCGCGGCGACATCCGCGTAGTAGCCCTGGGCTCGGAGTTCGGCGGCTCGCGCCAGTTCCAAGGCGTGGTAGGGCGTCATCAGATAGTGCATGTGCCGCATGGCCGGGCTTTCGGGCGCCGCGCTGTCGCCCCATCGATATTCCCATGGCGCCATCTTGGGCAGGGCCCTGCCATGGGCGCGCTTGCGCATCTCTTCGGCGTGTTTTTCGCTGGCCTGGGCAAGACGGTGGAAGAGCTCGGCCACCGCCGTGTTGTTGTGGACCTCCATGGCATGGGCCATCGTTTCATAACGGTCGGCGACTTCGCTTTCCAGGGCGACGGCGTGCGCAAGGAACTCTTCCGTCGTATCGAAAGCGGCCGACCGCGAGGGGGATTTTTCCTGATAGTCCTGATTCACTTCGCCACATTCCCTCCCAAGCTGGGAAACATATTTTTGGGTTTTTGGCCCAGCTTTGGGAGCGGGCCGCTCGGCATTATACCACAAGCGGCCCGGTGTCACCGTGAATATGATGGCTCTGTCGAATGCCCCTGCAGGCGCAAAGCCTGCTAGCCTTGGGCGCGAGCCTCCGCGACCAGGCTTCGCAGAGCCTCCGCGCTCACCGCTCCGGGAATCAACTGTCCGCCGATCACGAAGCCCGGGGTCCCCCGGATATTGAGACTCCGCGCAAGTTCCATGTTCTTCTGGATAGCGGCCGTAATCTCGGGAGAGTCCAGCATACCGCGAACGCGATCCGCATCCAGGCCCAGATCGGAGATCATTCCGAGAACCCGTTTTTCGTTGAGGCCGCCGCGCGCGCCCATCAGGACCGCGTGGAATTCCATGTAGCGGTCGGGGGCCAATTCCCACACGGCGAGCGCGGCCCGGGCCGCGACCTCCGAATCGGGTCCGAGAATCGGGAATTCCTTCAGAACGTATCGAATGCCGCCGTCCTTGTCGAGCAGCGCCTGAACGGCGGGGAACACCTGCTTGCAGTAGCCGCAGCGATAGTCCATGAACTCGACGATTGTCACGTCGCCTTCCGGGTTTCCGATGATCGGCGAGGTGGGATCGTTTTCGAGCGTGTCGCGCAGTTCCGCGATCTTTGCCTTGATCCGCCGCTCTTCCTCCGCCTTCTGTTGATCCTGCCAAGCCTGTATAGCCTCGACCACGATCCCGGGATTTTCGCGCAGCATCTCCAGAACGAGTTCACGTACGGCCTCTTCCTGCTCGGGAGTCAGCCCACCCTCGGCCATCACCGGCTGCGCGCCAGCCGCAAGGAAGACCGCAAACAGGCCCGCACGCGCGACTCGGAGGCATTTCATGGAGCGTCCTTTCGAATTGAGTTGACGGACAAATTTAGTGTTATCATGCCGAAGGTACCATCCGTGAACAAGACGTGCCGGCGTCGCCACCACCCTCCATCACGTGAAGTTGATGCGAGCCTCTGGATTTTTCGCCCTGATCCGGTGGCCAACGGACCACGTAATCGTCTTCGTCCAACCATAATTCGATGTGATCATAGACGTCCTCGGAAGGCGCCGGTCATTTGATTTGGATCGCCCCTTCCGATGAGGCATCATGATGTGTGTGGGTGTTTCGGCGGGTACGGGCCCGCTATGACGGAAGGGGGCACGGCAAGTGATGTTGTTTCGGCGGATCATTTTGCTTGTCTGCGTCTTGGCCCTTCCCACCGCGGTCTCGGCGCAGGGGTCGTTTCTCGACCGGGCCAAGGGCCTCCTCAAGCAGCAAGGGGTAGGGGGATCAACCTCTTCACTGACCACGTCTGAGATCGCCTCGGGACTGCGGGAGGCGCTTCGCGTCGGAACCGAGCGTGTCGTCGGACAGCTTGGACGCGTCGACGGCTTCAACGCGAACCCGGAACTCCACATTCCCCTACCCGACACCCTGCAGAAGGTTCAGACCGCGCTCAAGACGGTCGGTGCCTCGGGCATGGCCGACGACTTGGAACTGCGCCTGAACCGCGCGGCCGAAACGGCGACACCGCGGGCCAAGGAGCTGTTCTGGCAGGCGATCGGGGATATGACGCTGTCGGACGTCGAACAGATTTACAACGGGCCCGATGACGCCGCGACCCGGTATTTTCAGGGCAAAATGACGGAGCCCCTGGTCGCCAGCATGCGTCCGGTCGTGGATTCGGCCGTGGCCGAGGCCGGGGCCGTCCAGGCCTATGACGAAATGATGGGGCGGTATCGGGCCCTGCCTTTCGTGCCCGACGCCAAGGCCGATCTCACGGACTATGTTTTGGAGAAGTCGCTGGACGGGCTGTTTCTCTATCTCGGCCGGGAGGAAGCGGCCATTCGCCAGAATCCAGCCCAGCGGACCACCGACCTATTGAAGCGGGTATTCGGGGCCTCCGGCTGAGCTTTGCCGGCCGGAGGCTTGGCATAAGGACCATCTTTATGATGAAAAAGCTTCTTATCGGCGTTGCCGCCGTAGTGGTGCTGCTTGTCGCGGCCGTCGTCGCGGCGCCGTTTCTCATCCCCGTGGACACCTTGCGTGATCAGGCCGTCGCGCAGGTTCGCAATGCGACCGGACGCGAGTTGACGGTCGGCGGCGATGTCCGGTTATCGCTTTTCCCGCGTCTCGAGATCGAAGTCGGCGATGTTGCCTTCGCGAATGCGCCGGGGGCGGAGGAGGCGGAGATGGCTTCGCTTTCACGGCTTGAGCTTCAGCTCGAGCTGCTGCCCCTGCTGAGCGGCGAGGTCGCGGTGGACAGCTTCGTCCTCGTCGAGCCGGTCATCCGTCTCGAGGTCGATCCGGACGGGCGTCCGAACTGGCAATTCGGCCCGGGCGGCGAAACCGCGACGCCTTCCGGCGAAGGAGCGGCTCCGGGGGGCCTGCCGGTGTCGGACATTCGTCTCGGCGATATTCGGCTGGTCAACGGGACCGTCGTCTATGCCGACGCGCGCAGCGGGACGGAAGAACGCGTGGACCAGATCGACATGACCGTCTCCTTGCCGGATCTCGATAGCCCCCTGGCCGCCGAAGGTAAGGTTGATTGGCGGGAGAAGACCATCGACATGACCGTTTCCGTGGCCGAACCGAGGAGCCTGATCGAGGGCCGGACGAGCGGCGTGGAGGTTCGGATCGGCAGTGAGCTGATCAATTTCTCCTATGCGGGGCAGGCCGCGAACGCGGAAACCCTAAAGCTCGACGGGGGTGTCGAGGTCCAGGTCACGTCCTTGCGCGATCTCGCGGCCTGGGCCGGCCAGCCGATCGAGGCGGCGGGCGACGGGCTTGGCCCCTTCCGGATTTCGGGCAAGGTGGCCCTCGCCGGCCCCGAGATCGGTTTCACCGAAGCCGAAATCGGCCTCGACGCCATCGAGGCGCGCGGCGAGGTCAAGCTCGACACCGGCGGTGCCGAGCCCTCCTTGCAGGGACGTTTGGACGTGGGAAGGCTGGATCTCAACCCCTATCTGCCGCCTGAGCTCTCGGGCGGGCAGCCGGCCGGTACCAGTCAGGCTCCAACGGACCCGGCGGCCGCGGATTGGAGCGATGAACCCATCGATTTCTCGGCCTTGAAGGCCGCGAACGTCGATTTTGACCTCACGGTGGAGAGCATTCTCATGCGCAAGGTCGAGATCGGGCGCGGCGCCGTCTCGGTTCGGTTACAGGACGGCAAGCTGGCGGCCAGGCTCACCGAGCTCAACCTTTACGGCGGGACGGGCGAGGGGCAGATCGATATCGACGCCACCGCCACCGTCCCGGCCGTAGCCAAGACCTTCAAGCTTACCGGGATACAGGCGGAACCGCTGCTGCGGGATGCGGCGGATTTCGACCGCCTGGAAGGCGGTGGCAACGTGGAGCTGTCGGTGACGACGGCGGGTGGCAGCCAGAAGGCGATGGTCCAGGCGCTCGACGGCCAGGGGGCGGTGTCCTTTGTCGACGGCGCGATCAGGGGAATCAACCTCGCCGCGATGATCCGCAATGTGCGCTCGGCCTTTCTCGATCCGTCAGCCCGAGCCGCGCAGAAAACGGACTTCACGGAACTCTCGGGAACCTTCACGATCACCGACGGAATCCTCGAGAACACGGATCTGGCGATGAAATCGCCGCTGCTTCGGCTGGAGGGCGCGGGGACCGCCGATTTGCCGGCGAAGACCCTCGACTATCGGATAGAACCCAAGGTGGCGGCGACTATCGAGGGGCAGGGCGGTAGCGAGCAGACCTCCGGCGTGATGGTTCCGGTGCTGGTCACGGGCCCCTGGCATAATCTCAGCTACCGACCGGATCTCGGCGGATTGGTGAAGGAGCAGATCCAGGACCCGGCACGCGCGGTGGATGCGCTAAAGGATGCCTTGCCGGGCCTCGTCAAGCCGCAATCCCCCGACAGCGGTCCGGCGGAGGCACCTTCCCCGGCGCCGGCGAACCCGTTGGACACGCTCAAGGGGATCCTCGGCGGCGGTCGGAACTAGTGTCCCGATCGCGAGATTCACTACATTGAATCTCGCATGAATCGGCACACTCACTTATTGATTCTCGTGTGATTCAGCTTCCGAAGTTCGGCACATTATATGTGCCGAACTTCGGAACCATCACACTAGCGCGACAGGACGATGCCGGAGATGAAGGCGGCCGCGGGTTTGGCGTTGGGCTCTACCGCGACCCCGACAAACATGATCCGCGTCCGTCCGAGATCGTCATCCGGCCAAGCCCGGCTGTACAGTTCCGAGAGGTCGACCGTCTCCAGATGCCAGACGCCCGCGTTTTCGCCGCCACCTCGCACGGTATAAACACCGTGCCGGTCGCGGCCGTCTCCGGAGACAGTCAAATGCCCCCGGCGGAGCGCGGATGCTTCCCAAACGAGACTTAGGCTCCGGTCATGCGGGGGTAGTTTCTTGCCCGTCCATCGCGGAAAGCTTGCCCCCCAACTCCGGCTGTTCGGGTCACCGCCGTGGAAACCGATCATCAATTGGACGGGATGGCCCCCGTTCTCCGTCGGCTCCATGTTCCAGGCCCAACTCAGATAGGGGGTCACGGTCAGCGCCGCTTTTGTGTGCCGCAGAAGAAGAGCCCGGGCCTCGCCGCTCTCCACCCGCAGCGAGGGAACGCCGTTCTTCCGCTCGACCGCCAGCCGGACGCCACGGGGACTGCCATCGAGGCCCGACGCGACCCAGCCTCGCCCTGGCCTGGCCGGAGAGAACTGGGGATGGGGGCCCAGAACCTCCAGCCGCCCGGTGACATCGACCTCGGCCCGAGGAACGACAACGGCGCAAGACGCGAGCGCCATGAAAACCGACAGGAGCGGGACGCGGATTCCTGCAACTGCCGGGGTCGGCCAAAGACATCGGAATATGGGGCCGAGGGCGCTGTGCCCGTTGCTACTTCTTGCCCTGGTCGAGGGCGCGCAGGATGTCCTGCGCGTGGATCGCCGAGGGCGAACCCGCCGGAAGAAGCTTTTCGGCGCGAACCGCGTGATAACGCGCGTCCTTTTCATTCCCGCGCAACATGGCTTGTTCGGCAGAAGACAAGGCGCTGAGGCCGAGCTGACCATCCCGGCCATAGGCAATGGCAAGATATCGCCAAATCGTCGGGTTGTCCCTCTCTCGCTGCAAAGCGGCGCGCAGATTGGCGACTGCCGGCTTGAGGAGAGCCGTATCATTGGTTTCGAGCTGGACCTGTGCCAACCCCATTTTCAAAAGGGAAGAGCGCGGGTCGAGCCGCGCCGCGGTCTCATAGGGCCCAAGGGCCTCGGCCGGCCGGCCGTGCTCGAAAAGAGCCTGTCCCTTCAGTTCATGGAAATAGGGATCCTCCGGTCGTTCCGCGATCAACGCCTCGATCATCGGCAGGGCGGCGTCGAGATCGGGTTTGCGATAGGTGGCGATAGCCCGCGCATAGCGCCCCGCGAGGCTGTCGTCGTCCCGGTATCGGCGCAAGGTCCGAGATGTCGGCTCCAGAAAGGCGTCAATCTTCGCCCTCATCCGCGCGTGCATCTCCTCGAAAGCTGCGGGTGGCGGAGCATCCGTGTACGGAGATTTCTCAACATGCTCGCGGACCAGCTTGATCCGGTCGCGGGTGATCGGGTGGGTTCTCACATAGGGATTCTGAAGCCGCGCGGGGACAAGTTCCTGATCTTCGAGGGTTTCCATGAACTCCAGAAGCCCGCGGGACGATAGGCCGACGGCGTCCATGTACCTCAACGCCGCGGCGTCGGCCGCGTACTCCTGGGTCTGGCTATATTGCAGCAGCGAAAGAACGCTGGCCTGCGAGCCGCCCGCGATGACCGCCGCGCCCACGTCCGCCCGTCCCGTTCCCACCGCCGTGGCCGCGCCGAGCAGAATTGCGAGAATCTGCTGGGCGGTACTCTTGCGCAGCGCTTCCTGGGTACGCGAAAGATGTCCCCCCGCGATGTGGCCCGCTTCGTGGGCGATGACCCCGATCACTTGCTCGGCAGTGTCTGCCTTCGTAAGCAGGCCGGTATGAAGGAACAGGCGCTGGCCGCCGGCGACAAAGGCGTTGATGGAGCGATCTTCGATCAGATAGATGTCGACCGCGCCGGGTTCGAGCCCCGCAGCCTGGAAAACTGGAGTGGAGTAGGACCGGATGGTATGTTCGATCTCCGCGTCGCGGATGAACGTCATCTTTTTGGCCTGCGCCAACGACGGCGCCACGACCAAACCGGCGAACAAGAGAGTCAAAGTGAGTAGGGAGGAAATGCGTTCGAGCACGTCTCGAAATCCGCTTTTGCACTCGAAAGGTAGTGCGCGGCGTTGGCCGCGTCAATTGGCCATCGCGTCGATTGCAATCGCTCTGGGCGCCTGCGGGCCGTCTGACCGCCCGCCCGAGGGAACCATCGGGTTCGTCGAGGGATTCCTCGGCGGGGTTGTCGCGGACGAGCCACATGCGGCGTTGGCGGGCCGCGACGCCCTTTCGGCGGGAGGCAGCGCCGCGGACGCCGCTGTGGCGGCCTATTTCACCCTCGCTGTGACCATGCCCTCCGCCGCCAGTCTCGGCGGCGGCGGTGTCTGCCTCGTCTACGATCCGGAGAGTGAACAGGTCGAAACCCTCGATTTCATCGCGCGGGCCCCGTCGCGCGTGCCGGCAACGGCGACTCGGCCCACGGCGATTCCAGGCAACCCCCGTGGGTTTTTCGCGCTTCATGCGAAGTATGGGAGGCTTCCTTGGGCGCAGCTTGTGGCGCCGGCAGAGGAAAAGGCTCGTTTCGGAGTTCCGGTCTCCAGGGCTTTCGCCCGGGACCTCGCCGAGGTGGGGGCCGCCCTTCTGGTCGAACCGAAGACCCGCCAGCTTTTCGGACGCGCGGATGGCCGGAGTGTTCTGAGCGAAGGCGAGGTCTTCGCACAGATCGAGCTCGCTGCGGTTTTGAGTCAAATCCGTCGTCAGGGGCCGGGAGAGCTCTATGCAGGATCCCTGACCCACCGCTTTATCGATGAAACGCTGGCGGCCGGCGGATCGCTCTCGCCGGAAGACCTGCGCAACTACACGCCCATATGGCGCGACAGCCTGCGCGTTCCCTGGGGCAACCACGCGGTTCACTTCGCGACGCCGCCGGGCGCGGCGGGAACGGTCGCCGCACAGATGTGGTCGGTGCTGGTCGAAGACGACCGGTACGAAGATGCGGGCCCTGTCGAGCGTCTTCACCTCCTCTCGGAAGCGGCCATGCGCGCTTTCGCCGACCGCGGCGTCTGGCTTCGAAGTGACGGAACCAGCGCCCTTCCGGCCACCGACCTGTTGGCGGAGGAACGGCTCCGGCGCATGATGGCGAGCTATCGGTCGGATCGCCACACGCCGGCGGGGAGCCTCGATCCGGCCCCCGCGCCGACACTCGAAAATCCCTCGGGAACAAGCTTCGTGGCCGTGGATCCGGACGGAGCGGCAGTCGCCTGCACACTGACCATGAACAATCTTTTCGGCATCGGTCGTTTCGCCGGGTCGACCGGAATCCTCCTCGCCGCGGCGCCGGGGCCGGCGGGCCGCGGCCCCACCTCCCTCGGCCCGGCCCTGGCGATCAACGAGGCGACCGGCATCTTCTACATGGCCGCGGCGGCCTCCGGCGGCGGGACGGTTCCGACCTCGCTCGTCAATGTGCTTGCCGGGGCGATGATCGCCGAACTGCCGATGGACGAGGCCGTCGGCGCGAAGCGCGTTCATCACGGGGGCGACCCCGACATCGTTTTCCATGAGCTGGGCATGGCGGAAGACATCCTCGCCGCCTTGAGGGGACGCGGACATCAACTCGCGCCAACCCCGGCTCTGGGTCGGGTCAACATCGTCTATTGCGGCCGGGGCCTCCCGAGCAATCCCGAGAGCTGCGCCATGCGGGCCGACCTGCCGCCGCGGGGTTACGGCTTGGCCGCGAGCGCGGACTGAGCGGACGGGGAGACAGTCCGACGATGGCGTTGAAGATCGCCGAGCGGAGCCGAGTTCCGCCATTTATCGTGATGGACGTCATGCGCGCCGCCAATGAGCGCGCCGCCAGCGGCCAGGACGTCCTGCACCTCGAGGTCGGGCAACCGAGCACGGGCGCGCCCCAGGGCGTGCTCGATGCCGTACGAAGGTCCCTGCCGAACGATCCCATGGGATACACGGATGCGCTGGGTCTTCCCGCCTTGAGGCGGCGCATCGCCGAACATTATCGGGAGGCCTACGGAATGGTGCTCGATCCCGAGCGCGTGGTGGTTTGCACCGGATCCTCCGGCGCCTTCGTTCTGGCGTTCCTCAGCGCCTTCGAGCCCGGAGACCGGGTGGCCTTGGCGAGCCCGGGCTATCCCGCGTATCGCAACATCCTGCGTGCGCTGGGGGTCGAGCCGATCCCCATTTTGGCCGGCCCCGAGACCAACTTCCAGCCGACGCCGAAACTCCTCGATGGCGTCTCGGGGCCGTTGCAGGGGCTGATCGTCGCCAGCCCGTCAAACCCCACCGGAATGATGGTGTCACGCACGGAGCTCGAGGCACTCGTCGCGTATTGCGACGAGCGGGGTATCCGCCTCGTCTCCGATGAGATTTATCACGGCATCACCTTCGGAAAACGGGCGGAGACGGCGCTCGCCCTGACCGAGGACGCGATCGTGGTGAACAGCTTCTCCAAGTACTACTCGATGACCGGCTGGCGGATCGGATGGATGGTGGCGCCCAGCTCGATGCTTCGCCCGCTCGAATGCCTGACGCAGAACCTGTACATCTCTCCGCCGACGGTCTCGCAATATGCCGGCATCGCGGCTTTCGACTGCCGGGAAGAGCTGGACGCCCATGTGGCGCGCTATGCGCGCAATCGCGCGCTCTTGCTCGAGCGGCTTCCAGAGGCCGGATTTCGCGACATGTCGGCGGCCGAGGGCGCGTTCTACCTGTACGTCGACGTTGCCCATCTGACCAATGACAGCGAGGCATATTGCCGGCAACTCCTGGCGGAGACGGGGGTTGCCGTGACCCCGGGCACGGATTTCGACCCCGAGCGGGGTCATCGCTCGCTGCGCATTTCCTTCGCCGGCGCGACCGCCGTAATGGCCGAGGCGGCGCGCCGCCTTATCGCCCGCAATGGCTGAAATGTCTGGTCCGTCTCCGGCGTGGCGGCCGGCCGGGGTGCGGAGTCACTGCAGAAGGCGTTGCCACCAGCCCCGGCGCGACGCCCGGTCCTTCTTTGCCGCATCGGAGTCGACATCGATGACGACGGTCTTGGCTTCGGACCGAACGTTTTCCTCCTCGGCGGGCTGATCCGCCAAGTCGCCTCCATTGCTGGCCGCGGGCGTTTCAGGCGGCGACTCCTCCTTTCCGAAGCCGTCCGGCTCGCCGGCCGGCTCCGGCTCGGGCTCGGGCTCGGAGATCGTGGCACTCTCGCCGACGGGCACGGCTTCGGTTGTCTCGGCCGGCTCGTCCTTCTTAACCCTCCGGGTGCGGCGGCGCCGGACAGGCTTCTTTTTCTGTTTGGCGTCTTCCTGGGGTGCCTCCTCTTGGGCCGCCAAGATCGGGACCTCGACGTCCGGTTCGGCGGGAGGCTCCTCTAGGGCGGTCTCGTCCGTCTGATCAGGGACCGAGGCTTCTTCCGCCGTCGCTTCGGTCATCTCCTCCTCGGAACCAACCTTGCTACGGCGGCGGCGCCCGCCCCGCTTTCCGCGACGGCGGCGCTTGGTCGGCCGCTCCTCCTCGGAGTCGGCGGCTTCCGCCTGTTCGTCCTCGGCGGCCTCATCCGGCTCGGTCTCCTCGCCCGCGCTTACTTCCACGGTTTCCGCGTCTTCCTCGCGTTCGGTCGCGGCGGTCGCGTCCGTTTCCTCGGCCTTCTTCCGTCGCCGGGACCGCCGCCGCCGCCGCTTCTTGCCGGTCTCCTCCTCCGTCTCTTCCGCCGGGGTTTGAGGACCGGCCGCGGCCTCATCGGGTTCGGCCGACGTCGACTCGTCCTCGCCCGCCCGCGTCTTCGTCCGTTCGATACGAAAATCGGAGGCCATCAAACCGTCTTCGGCGACCAGCAGGACCTTGAGCCCATAACGGTCCTCGACGGAGCCGAGGGAGGCACGTTTGTGATTGAGGATATAGAAGGCCACCTCGGTCGGTACGTGGAAGGTCACCTCGCTTGACCGGCGGCGGATGCCTTCCTCCTCGATCACGCGAAGGAGGTGAAGGGCGGTCGACTCGGTGGATCGGACAAGTCCGGCGCCCCCGCAGTTCGGGCAGGTGCCGAAACTGGTCTCGAGAAGGCTGGGGCGAAGGCGTTGGCGGGACAGCTCAAGCAGGCCGAACGGGCTGATCCGCCCGAGCTGAATACGCGCCCGGTCGTTGCGCATCGCCTCCTTCAGGCGCCGCTCGACCTGTGAGCGGTTGCGTCCGACCTCCATGTCGATGAAATCGATCACGATCAGCCCGGAGAGATCTCGAAGCCGCAGTTGTCGGGCCACCTCGTCACAGGCTTCCAGATTGGTGCGCAGGGCCGTCTCCTCGATGTTGCGTTCGCGGGTGGCGCGGCCGGAATTGACATCGATGGCGACGAGCGCCTCGGTGGGATTGATGACAACATAACCGCCGGACTTCAGGCGCACGACCGGGCTGTGCATCGCGTCGAGCTGGCTCTCCGCCTGATAGCGGTGTAGCAGCGGCATCGACTCGTCCCGATACTGCTGGACGCGTTTGACATGGCTGGGGATCATCAGCTTCATGAAGCCTTTGGCGGTCTTGTAGCCGTCGTCGCCCTCGACGAAAATTTCTTCGATCTCGCGGCTGTACATGTCCCGAATGGCCCGCTTGATCAGGTCGGCCTCCTCATAGATGAGCGCCGGCGCGATCGACTGCATGGTGACATCGCGGATGCTGTTCCACAGCCGCAGGAGGTAGTCATAGTCGCGGCGGATTTCGGCCTTGCTGCGCCCGGCCCCCGCGGTCCGCACGATGACGCCCATTCCTTCGGGAATCTGCAAATCTTCGAGGATCGCCTTCAGCCGCTTTCGATCCTTGCCCGGGGGGATTTTGCGTGAGATCCCACCCCCTCTGGCTGTATTGGGCATGAGAACGCAATACCGGCCGGCAAGCGAGAGATAGGTCGTGACCGCCGCGCCCTTATTGCCGCGTTCCTCCTTGACGACCTGCACCAGCATGATCTGCCGGCGCTTGACCACTTCCTGAATTTTGTAGTGCCGCCGCGGCCGGGAAGGGCGCCGCTCCTCCACCTCCTCGGCGTCGTCACCGCCGACCGTCTCGACGTCCTCGCCGCCTTCCCCGGCTTCCGTGGCCGCCGCCTCGTCCGAGGAGCGGGCTGCCTCGTCCGCAGCCTGATTGGCATCCTCCTCCGCGATTAGAGCTTCACGGTCGGCAACGGGAATCTGATAGTAGTCGGGGTGGATTTCGTTGAAGGCCAGAAACCCGTGGCGGTTACCGCCGTAATCGACAAATGCCGCCTGCAGCGAGGGTTCGACCCGCGTAACCTTGGCTAAGTAGATGTTTCCTTTAAGCTGCTTTCGACTTGCGACCTCGACGTCAAAGTCTTCTAAACGATTTCCATCTAGCACCGCCACCCTCGTCTCCTCCGGGTGGAGCGCGTCGATCAACATTCTTTTGGTTGCCATAGAACGGTGTACTCCGAGGCCCGCTCACGCTGGCGCGCGCTGGCGCCCAACCGCGACGGGTAAATCTTGCAAAAACGCCGGTGGCGCCTGCGATCGAAGGGTCGGCAACGGCTTCGAAAAGACCGCTCCGGAACTCCGATCGGGCTGCTCGATCCGGCATAAGGACAATCCTCTTTTCAAGGATGCGCTCTCACGACTCAGAGCCAATGCAGGCTGAACCGCGAGACTGCACGGCGCCCCCACCCCACCCAACGGCTCACGCTCGCTCAAGCCTTCGAGCGGGGTCGGCTGGCGACGTGCCGTTAACATAACGGTAGTAATATGGTTCGACAATCTTCTTGTGATTTGGGTCGAAGAAGCGGCCAAATACCAAATGGCGCGCGTCGGGGTGAAACGGCGGTGGTGCCGCCGGGATTATTGAGATATATCTGGCGAGGTAGTTGGGAAAAGCACCCAAGATGTGGCGCATGGCTTGGATCCTGCGGTTGGCGTTGGGGTGTGTGTTGCTCTTCGGAACGTCTTGGTCCGAAGACTCGTCGGCACGCGCGTCGGTCCAGGCGGTGGTGACGGATGCCCGCGTTGGCGCCCATGCCGGTACGACGCGTTTCGTGCTCGAATTCACGGACCAGGTGACGGCGCGGGTTTTCTCGCTCGCCAATCCCTATCGCATCGTTATTGATCTTCCGGAAGTGGGTTGGCGTCTTCCTGCACGGCCGCTTCCAAAGCGCGTGGGACTGATGGAAAGATTCCGCTACGGTTTGTTTAAACCGGGCGTAACGCGCGTGGTCCTCGAGACGACGGGGCCGGCGGCGATCCATGACGTGTTTTTTCTTGGTGGGGCGAAACCGGCGCGTGATTACCGCCTGGTTGTCGATCTGGTGTCGACGACGCGCGCGGCGTTTCTGCGCGGCGTCGAGGCGCCGGCGATCTCGGTCGCGAAATCACCGGCGGTCCAGCCCAGGGCCGGTAGAACGCCATCGCTGCCGGTTCGATTCGTGCCGGCGCCGAGAAAGCCCGAGATCCGGCCCAGGAAGCCGCTCATCGTCCTCGATCCGGGGCATGGGGGTGTCGATCCCGGAGCGATCGGCGCTGGCGGAACCCGCGAGAAGCATATCGTCCTGTCGGCGGCGCGCGAGTTCCGAACCATGCTGGAGAAGACGGGACGCTACCGCGTCAAGATGACCCGGGAAAGGGACGTCTTCATACCGCTTCGCGACCGCGTGGCCTTCGCCCGCGAGGTCAGCGCCGACCTGTTCATCTCCATTCACGCCGACTCGATCCGATCCTCCCGTGTGCGGGGCTTGTCGGTCTATACTCTGTCGGAGAGGGCCTCCGACCAGGAGTCGGCCGAACTGGCCGAACGCGAGAACAAGGCGGATCTGATTGTCGGAATCGACCTGACAGAAACGGCGCCGGAGATCACGAACATCCTGATCGATCTGGCGCAGCGCGAGACGATGAACCGATCCGCTCGTTTTGCTGCGATCCTCGTCAAGGAACTCGGCCGTGAGACGCGGCTGCTGCGCAACAGCCACCGTTTCGCGGGCTTCCGGGTATTGAAAGCGCCGGATGTCCCCTCGGTGCTGGTGGAGCTGGGCTTTCTGTCCAATCGCCGAGACGAGCGGGATCTAAGAAAGAAATCCTACCGCCTGACTCTTGCGAAGGCCCTTGTTCGTGCCGTGGATCGCTATTTCGCGCGCGTCGAACAGGCCGTTCTGCCATAGGCTTCTTGGCATCACGTGTTGGCGACAAACCTTCAATTGATCATAAGACGGCCATATTTCCGCGCTAATCGGCATCGGGTGATTTGGGCTTTGTGGTAACCGGTCGGCAACCCATGTTCAGTTACCGCTTGTGCGGCGCTGCTCTTGTTCCTGCTTCCAGGTGTGAATGAAACGGCTCCTCGTATCCCTGCTGGCTCTTACCGTCCTGATCGCTTTGTCAGGGGTCGGCGGAGTTGTATACGTCTTCTGGGAGTATGGCCGGGACCTGCCCGACTACCGCCAGTTGGCGGACTACGAACCGCCGGTAATGACGCGTGTTCATGCCGGCGACGGTCGGCTGTTGGCGGAATACGCCATCGAGGGCCGCGTCTTCGTGCCCATCGAGGCAATGCCGCGGCGGGTTATCCACGCCTTCCTGGCGGCCGAAGACAAGAACTTCTACGAACATCCGGGAGTCGATTTCCTCAGCGTCGTTCGGGCGGCGCTGACGAACTTAAGAAATATGGGAAGCAACCGCCGGCCCGTCGGCGCTTCGACCATCACCCAGCAGGTGGCCAAGAACTTCCTTCTCAGCAACGAGGTATCGCTCGAGCGCAAGATCAAGGAGGCCATCCTCGCCTTCCGCATGGAGCGGACGTTCACCAAGGACCGCATCCTGGAGCTCTATCTCAACGAGATCTATCTCGGATTCAGCTCCTACGGGGTCGCGACGGCGGCCCTGAACTATTTCAACAAGTCATTGGACGAGCTGTCCATCGCCGAAACGGCGTACCTCGCGGCCTTGCCGAAGGCGCCGACCAACTATCACCCCATCAATCATCCCAGCGCGGCGAAGGCCCGGCGGGATTGGGTCATCGGCCGAATGTTGGAGGAGGGGGCCGTTGCCGAGGACGAAGCCGTGCAAGCACGCGCGGCGCCGCTCGTCATTCGTCAGCGGGCGGAGACGGAATTCTTTCAGGCCGAGTTTTTCGCGGAGTCGGTTCGGCGCGAGCTTTTGTCCCGGTATGGTGAGAGTCAGCTCTATAAGGGGGGGCTCTCGGTTCGGACGACTCTCGACCCGCGCCTTCAGGAGGTCGCGGATCGGGTTCTGCGTGGGGGCTTGGTGGCCTATGATCGCCGACATGGTTGGCGCGGACCGATCAAGCAGTTGGACTCGATCGACGGTTGGCGGGATCAATTGGCGCGGCTCGGACGCCCGGTAGGGCTGGAGCCGTGGCAGATCGCGATTGTGCTCACACTCGACGACACCGGCGCGGATATTGGCCTTGCCGATGGCGGTTTGGGCCGGATACCGCTTCCCGAGCTGCGATGGGCCCGGGCCTGGAAGAAGGGCGAGCGGCTTGGGCCCAAGGTGCAGGCGCCAAGCGACGTCCTGGCCGTGGGCGACATGGTTCCGGTCGAGGAGGTGACCGCCGACTCGGAAGGCAACGCCTACCCGGCGGGCAGCTATGCCTTGCGACAGCTGCCCGAACTCGAGGGCGCCTTGGTCGCGCTTGATCCGCATACGGGACGGGTCCTCGCCATGAGCGGCGGCTATTCATACGCGCGGAGCCAGTTCAATCGCGCGACCCAGGCCTTGCGTCAGCCCGGATCGGCCTTCAAGCCCTTCGTGTATCTGCCGGCGCTTGACCAGGGGTATACGCCCTCGACTCTGATCCTCGACGCGCCGTTTGTCGTCGAGCAGGGACCCGGTCTTCCGAAATGGCGTCCGGCCAACTACACAAGGAAATTCTACGGTCCGAGCACGATGCGTCTGGGTATCGAGAAGTCGCGCAACCTTATGACCGTACGGCTGGCGCAGACGATCGGTATGGAGAAGGTCAAGGAGTATGCGGAGCGCTTCGGCATTGTCGACAACCTGTCGACACAACTCTCGATGTCGCTGGGCGCGGGCGAAACGACCTTGCTGCGTTTGACTGCGGCCTATGGCATGCTCGTCAACGGCGGCAAGAGGATCGTGCCCACCTTCATCGACCGGATCCAGGACCGGAACGGGCGGACGATTTTTCGGCATGATTCGCGGCCCTGCGAGGGTTGTCGGGCGACCTTCTGGACCCGCCAGCGCGTCCCGCGCCTGCCGGACGACAGGGATGACGTGACGGATCCCACAACCGCCTACCAAATGGTGTCGATGCTGCAGGGCGCAGTCGATCGCGGCACGGGGGTTCGCGTTCGCGCGGTCGGCAAGCCGCTGGGCGGCAAGACGGGAACCTCCAACGACAGCAAGGACGCGTGGTTCGTCGGTTTTTCTCCAGACCTCGCCGTCGGCGTCTTTGCGGGCTTCGACGAGCCCCGTTCGCTCGGCCCCCAGGAGCAGGGGGCGTCCGTTGCCGCGCCGATTTTCCGGGATTTCATGGCCGGGGCGCTCGAGAACGCACCGGCCACGCCGTTCCGCATTCCTCCGGGCATTCGCCTTGTGCGCGTAAACGGGGCATCAGGTCTGCTCGCCCAGCATGGGGATAGAGGGGTGATCCTCGAGGCCTTCAAGCCGGGTACGCTGCCCCGAGGCCCCAGCCAAGTGCTGGAAGGCTTGAGTTCGGCGGAGGTCGACTCGTCCGCCAGCACGGGTACCGGCGGCCTCTACTGAACGTCGCACGCGCTAGATCAGATCGCGATCCGCTCTAGCGCCGTTCCGAGAGCGCGAGATGGGCGGCCAGGGCGATCAAGGTCGAGCCGGTAAGGTAAGCCTTCGCTGCCATTTCCAGACCGCCGGCCTCCGGGCCAGCCAGTCGCCCGCGTTCCCGAATATCCACGCCAGAAACAGGGTCCAGGCCAACCCCCCGGCGGTGAACAGAACGCCCAGGATCATGGCACGCGCGGCGAAGTTCCCGCCCTCGGCGTCAGCGAATTGCGGCAGAAAGGCTAGGAAGAAGAGCGCGATTTTCGGGTTCAGAAGGTTGACCAGGGCGCCCTGCCCGTAAAGACGCCACCAATGGGTGGCGCGCGCGCCGCCCGGCGCGATGGGACTTGCCTGTTCCCGGGACCGTAAAGCGCGGATCCCGAGATAGATCAGGTAACCCACGCCCAACCATTTGACGATCTGATACGCCAGCGGCCACACTGTCAGCAGAACGGTCAGCCCGAGGGCGGCGCCCAGGGTGTGCAGAAGCAGGCCCGTACACGTCCCGAAGGCCGAGATGATGCCCGCCGCGCGTCCCTGGCCCAGGCTGCGGGACGCGATGTACATCATGTCCGGCCCGGGCGTGATATAGAGAGCGAGAGATGCGGCGAAAAATACGGCGAGAGTCGCTGCGTCGGGGAGCATGATGATACTCTTTTCCCTACTCCGACAATTCTCTAGCAGGCGACCGCCGGCGGGTCACTCCTTTTGTTGACCCTTTGGGGAAGGTGGGACTTCTCAAACAGGCTCTTACACCCGTTGACTTGTTCTTTTTACCGGTCTCGAATACAACCCCGCGAACAGCTACGACGAAACGAGGAGTTGGTGAAATGCGTGCCGAACTGGAGGCCGTGGTGCAGGATATCAAGCAGTCGTTGGAACTGCTGAGGGGGCATCTTTGACTACCCCGCGGCCACGCGTCGTTTGCAGGAACTGAATGCCAAAGCGGAAGATCCGTCCCTGTGGAACGATCCGGAGAGCGCCCAGGCAGTGATGCGGGAACGGACGCGGCTGGACAACAGCATCTCCGCCATCGATCGGATCGAGTCCGACCTTGCCGACGCTCTTGAACTCATCGAACTTGGGGAAGCCGAGGAGGACGAGGAGGTCGTGGCGGAATCCGAGGAGGCATTGCGCCGTTTGCGTGACGAGGTTGGCCGTGCCGAATTCCAGATCCTTCTGTCCGGCGAGGCGGACGCCAACGATTGCTATCTGGAGGTCCATGCGGGAGCCGGCGGCACGGAAGCGCAGGATTGGGCGGAGATGCTGCTGCGCATGTATGCCCGCTGGTCCGAGCAGCACCGCTTCAAAGTCGAGTGGCTCGAGGAGAGCCCAGGCGAAGAGGCGGGAATCAAATCATCTACCATCAAGGTTCGCGGCGAAAACGCCTATGGCTGGCTGAAGACCGAGGCCGGCGTGCATCGCCTGGTGCGCATCTCGCCCTACGACTCCAGCGCCCGCCGGCATACCAGCTTCGCCTCGGTTTGGATCTATCCGGTCGTCGACGAGCGCATCGAAATCGAAATCGAGGAAAAGGACGTACGGGTCGATACCTATCGCGCGTCGGGCGCCGGCGGACAGCATGTGAACAAGACCGACAGCGCCGTGCGGCTGACGCACACCCCGACAGGTATCGTCGTGCAGTGCCAGAACGAGCGCTCCCAGCACAAGAACCGCGCCGCGGCCTGGTCCATGCTGAGGGCGCGTCTGTATGAGGCCGAGTTGCGCCGTCGCGAGGCCGAGGCGCAGGCCCAGCACGAGGCCAAGACGGACATTGCCTGGGGGCACCAGATCCGGTCCTACGTCCTGCAGCCCTATCAGATGGTCAAGGACCTCAGGACCGGGGTCGAGACCGGCAACACGCAGGCGGTTCTGGACGGAGACCTCGACGATTTCATGTCCGCGGCCCTCGCCGCCCGTGTCAAGGGGGAGGGCAAGCAGGTGCAGGACCTGGAGTGAGCCGCCCCGAAGCGGTGCCTTCCCGATTCCCTGGTCGATGTCCAAGGGCGAGGGGTGATCGACGGTCGCCCCCCGTGTCCGTGTTAGAGCAGTTCCGATAGGGCTCTATGCGTTCTCCAGCAACAGGCGGCGGTGCAGGGGCTGCAAGGGCCTAGCGTTCATGGGGAACAGATCCGCGAACCGGCGGATCTGCTCGCCCGAGGCGTTCACCGGGGTCCGGTACACCGACCAGATGACGGTCTCGGAACAGGGTGGGGTGGTGAGCGAACCCAGGTAGCGGAAATAGCGGCGGTCGGCTGGCAGCAGATCGGTCGGCGATATCATCTCCGAAGAAACCGCCCTCTCTGGTCCGGCCTTTTGCGGCATCGCGCGCCAGATCGGGGCCAGGAGCGGGTGGGACTCACCCTGCCTGATGAAGACGCCGAGAACCGCCAGGACGCCGTCTTCCGAGGCGTGGACGAAATGGGCCTCCATGTCGAAGCGGGTGCCGTCCAGAGCGTGCTCGCTGGGATGGTGGAAATGGAACTGCAGAAGCCCAAAGCGTTTACCATCAACCATGATCCCGCTTCCCGGGTTGCAGTTGACCTGGATGGTGTGGCCATTGTTGATCACCTTGAGCGGGATCCTCTTGTAGGCAACGTCGATCTGTCCCACATCGGCCGAAATGGCCGCCGTAAGGTCGATCGGCGACTGCTGGACCCCAAGGCTGCACGCCTTGTATTCGGGCGAGAGCTGCCCCCAGTTCTCGGGGCCCTCGGCGCCCGTGTATCCCCAATGGGGCGGGCCGTCATGCGCGCCGCCTTGGCCGCCTTTTTCCGCAGCGAAAGCCGAGATGGTGGAGAGGCAGGTGGGGCAGAACGTCGCTGCTGCCCCGGCGATATATTTCAGAACGGTCCGTCGTTCCATAAAGCGCCTCCGATCGCATCCATGATGAAGCGTGGGGTGCGCGGACATTCAACGGTGTATTGGTCAAGAGCGGGTAGAGCCGACGCCGAAAACTCTACCATTTCGTGTGTAGATAAATTAATCTTTAAATCAGAGGTTAGCAGATTTGAGTTGCGCGATTAAGACGCAAATCAACACTTTGCATCACATTTTCAGGCGCTGATAAAAACCAGAGGCAAAGGGAGCGCCTCAAAGGAGGCGCTCCCCAATCGCACGTGCTGGCGCAGTAACCCTGTTGTCAGGCGGCCCTGACCTGGGTCAGGAACTTGTCGACCTCGTTGCGCAGGTGCTCCGACTGCTCCGACAGGGCCGAGGAGGCGTCGCGGATCTGGGTCGCCGCCGCGCCGGTGTCGTTGGCCGCCTGGCTGACCCCGACGATATTCGACGACACCTCCTGGGTTCCGGTCGCCGCTTGCTCCACATTGCGGGCGATCTCCTGCGTCGCCGCGCCCTGCTCCTCCACCGCCGAGGCGATCCCGGCCGAGATCTCGTCGATCTCGCCGATGGTCTTGCCGATCGCCTCGATCGCGGCAACGGCCTCCTGAGTGGAGGCTTGGACGCCTGATATCTGGGTGCCGATCTCGTCGGTGGCCTTGGCGGTCTGGTTGGCCAGGTTCTTGACCTCCGAGGCGACGACCGCGAAGCCCTTGCCGGCGTCGCCGGCGCGCGCTGCCTCGATAGTGGCGTTGAGCGCCAGGAGGTTGGTCTGGTCGGCGATGTCGGTGATGAGCTCGAC
>JANQJG010000182.1 GCA_028281785.1 Rhodospirillales bacterium | reverse complement strand
TTAGTCGCGTGAATCTGATCTAACTCATTGAAGTAGAGCGGATTCACGCGACCAATCGGAAACATGCGGTGTTTCCGATTGGTCGCGATCCGCTCTAGCGGTTGGCCTTCCCGTGGAAGGCGGCGAGAAACTCCCTGACCAGATCCGACCGCATGGGGTCTTCGACCTGATGGAGAAAATGGCACGATCACGCGCATCCGTGCGGATGCTCCACGATCGGCCACAACGCGCGCGAGAGCTTGCGGTAGGCCGTCTTTCGCGGGTCGCTCGGATAGGGCGCGCCGCTGTCCACATAGAGGATTTTCGACGCGATCGGCTCGAAAGCACGGCGGAAATGGTTGGTCGATTTGACCACGACGACCCGCCGGTCGCGCATGTCGACGCCGGCTGCCTCGAAAAGATCGGTGCTGTAGATCTGGAGCCGGATGGTGGCGAGAAGGACGTCGACACCGCCGATGCGAATGGCGGCGATGTCGCCGGCGCGGGCCCAGGTGTTGTTGAAACGCTGGATCGCGTCGGGAACCAGGCGAACCACCTCGACCTCGCCGTCGACGGGATCTCCGCAATCCGGCCCGCTTTTGCCGCCGAAACGCAGGTTGATGCGCGTGCCCTCGCCCGCCGCAAAGCACAGGCGCACGGCCACGGGGTCCCAAATCAGTCCGACCGCGGCCCTGTCTATTCCGCGTGCGAGGAGGCGGCGCAGCAGCACCGTCGAATCACCGGCGACGCCCCCGCCGGGATTGTCCCAGATATCGGCGATGACGACCGGCTCGTGGCCCGCCGTCTCGTCGACCTGATCCAAGGCCGCCTCGGGGTCGAGTACGGTCATCCGTGTGCTTCCACGCAGTCCGAAAAGCTCCATTCCGAGCTCGCGGGCCAAGTCGTTGCCCCGTGTCGGCGCATCGTCGGTGACGACGATGATTTTCGCGCCCATGTCCGGAACGTCGCCGGCCATGAACCCGTGAACCACCGAGATCGACAGGATACCCGGGGCGCGCTCCCGCTCGACGATGCGGTCGACATAGGCACGCATCGGCTCGGCCGTGGTCGGCATCACGTCGATCATGCGGCAGTCGAAGACGGAGGTGACGGGCCGGACTTCGCCCCGCACCGCCGCAACCGTCAACCGCACCAGATCGCACGCGCGCTCCATGGTGTCGACATGCGGAAATTCCTTGAACGTGATCGAGATGTCGGCGTTGCGGCGGCGGCGTTCCGAGAAGTGGCTGTGCGGATCGTAGGATGCGCCGATCACCGTTTCGGGTCCGACGATGGCGCGTATCCGCTCCAGCAGCTCGCCCTCGCAGTCGTCGCACCCCCGGGCGACCATGGCGCCGTGCAGCCCCAGGACGACGGCGTCCAGGGGCAAGGCGGCCGTCACCTGATCCAGGACCTCGTCGCGCAGGGTCTCCCATGCCTGCTGGTTGACCAGCCCAGCCGGCTCCGCCCATGCCGCGGTGCCTTCGATCAAGGTTCCGCCTGCGCCGGGCACCAGGTCCCGGCACGCGATGAATGGCGCGCTGCAAAGCGAGGGTTGATCCGGATGGGTTCCGGGCGGGTGGTAGAAGGTCTCGCGAAAATCGGAAAGGTCCGTGTACACGGGGGAAAACGTATTGGTTTCCGTGGCGATGGATGCGACGAAGACGCGCATGATTTTCGCAACCCTCCCAAGTAGCAGCCGTATTTAAGTGTATGACGCGTGATGACAGGCGACCCCATGCCCGTCCGAAAGCTCGCGGAGGGCAGGCCGTTCCTGACGGCACCGGTCCGTGGCCAACGGACAGCGGGGATGGAAATGGCATCCCGACGGCGGCGAGATCGGGCTGGGAATCTCTCCCGAGGCCCTTATGCCGGTGATCCGATAGGAGGGATCGGGCACCATCGACGCCGCCATGAGTTCCCGGCTGTAAGGATGCGACAGGCGGGACAACAGGGTTCGCGTCTCGGCGATTTCGACGATCCGGCCGAGATACATGACGGCGATCCGGTCGCACATATGGCCCACCACCGCGAGGTCGTGGGAAATGAACAGCATGGCCAGGTTCATGCGACGACGCAGGTCCTTGAGCAGGTTGAGGATCTGCGCCTGGACGGAAACATCCAAGGCCGAGACCGGCTCGTCGGCCACGATGAGGTCGGGTGGCGGCATGATGGCGCGCGCGATGCCGATGCGCTGGCGCTGTCCCCCCGAAAGCTCATGCGGATAACGCCGGGCGAAACGGGGATCCAGCCCAACATTGACCAGGGCCTCGTCAATGAGCGCCCGGCGTTCCTCCCGAGTCTTGCCGATGCCCAGGATTTCAAGAGGTTCCGACAGGATGGCGGCCACGCTCATCCGCGGGTTCAACGAGGCGTAGGGGTCCTGGAAGACCATGCGGATGCGTCGGCGGAAGGGCCGCATCGCGCGCCGCGGCAAGGCCGACAGGTCGTGCCCGTCGAACTCGATCCGGCCGCCCGTGGGGTCCTCCAAACGCAACACCGTGCGTCCCAGCGTCGTCTTTCCACATCCGGACTCGCCGACCAGCCCGAGGATCTCGCCGCGCGTCATCGTCAACGAGACGTCGTCGACCGCTCTGACCCAATGGCGGACGCGAAATCCGAACCCCTCGCGCACCGGGAACCAAGTCTTCAGATTGTCGATTTGGAGCAGGGTCGATCCGGTCACGGCTCCCGCTCCACCATCGGATACCGACACAACGCAACGTGATCCCGGCCGGTATCGAACCAAGGCAGGGGATCGTCGCGGCAGTCGGGCCGCGCGCGTTCGCAACGTGGCGCGAACCCGCAGCCGGAGACACGAGGCCCCAGCGGCGGCGCCGATCCGGGAATCGTCTCCAGCGTCTCGGGGCGTTCGCCAATTCGCGGCAGGCAGGCCATCAAGCCCACGGTATAGGGATGCGTCGGGTTGCGGAACAGGTCGGCGACCGGTGCCCGTTCGACAATTCGCCCGCGGTACATCACGCAGACGCGATCGGCCAGCGCGGCGACCGTTCCGAGATCGTGAGTGATGTACAGCACGGCGACCAACAGAGAATCACAAAGGTCGCGGATCAGGCCAAGGATCTGGGTCTGCACGGTCACGTCGAGCGCGGTCGTCGGTTCGTCGGCGATCAGCACGCTGGGACGGCAGGCCAGCGCGATGGCGATCATCGCCCGCTGACGCATGCCGCCGGACATTTCGTGAGGATAGTTGTCGATGCGGCGCGCGGGATCGGGAATGCGGACCATGTCGAGGAGTTCCACGGCACGGGCCCGCGCCTCCCGCTCCGACACGGTCTCGCGAACGCGGATCGCCTCGACGATCTGCTCCCCCACGCGCATGACCGGATTCAGGGAAGTCATCGGTTCCTGGAAGATCATGGCGATCCGGCCGCTTCCCTGGCCCAGGCGCCGATGCGGCGGAAGCCGCGTGATCTCCTCGCCGTCGAGGAAAACTCCGCCCCGGCTGACCCGGGCCTGCGGCGGCAGAAGGCCCATGGCGGCGAGCGACGTGATGCTCTTGCCGCATCCGGATTCCCCGACGAGCCCCAGAATCTCTCCCGGGGCCAGCGACAGGGAGACCTCCGAGACCGCCTCGAACGCCCCGTCCTCGGTGCCGATGGTGACCGTGAGATCGCGCACCTCCAGCATCGTCAGCCCTTCTTTCCGGACGCGAAGGTGTCGCGGAAGCGTGGATCCAACCGGTCGCGCAGCGCATCGCCGACGAGATTGAGGGAAAACGCCGTCAGCACGATCATCATGCCGGGAAAGATCAACAGCCAAGGCGCTCGGGTAATGTAGATCCGGGATTCGCTCAGCGCGTTGCCCCAGCTGGGGATCTCGGGCGGCGCGCCGAGCCCGAGGAAGTCGAGCGAGGCCGCCTGAAGCTGGGCGAACGCGAACACGAAACTCGCCTGGACCAGCAATGGCGACACCAGATTGGGGAGGATATGGCGGAAAATGATGCGCAAGGCGCCGGCGCCCAGGCTGACGGCGGCCTCCACGAAGACTTCCTCGCGCAGCTTGAGCGAAACCCCGTAAACGATGCGCACCGTGGTCGTCAGATAGACGACCCCGACGGCCAGAATGGCGTTCTCGATTCCGCGCCCGAGAATAACGATCAGACCGAGCGCCAGAAGCAGCGCGGGAAACGCCATCAGGACGTCGACGCCGCGCATAAGGACAAGCCCGACCCTTGGGAAAAGCGCGGAAACGATCCCGATCGGAACGCCGAACGTCAAGGCGACGCCGACGACGCCAAGCCCGATCATAAGGGCGAGACGGGCCCCGTACACGACGCGGGAGAATGTGTCCCGGCCGTAGTGGTCGGTGCCGAACAGGTGCTCGGGACCCGGCGGCGACAGCCGCGCGATGGGATCGTAGCTCAGCGGATCGTAGGGCGCGATCCACGGGGCGAACAGGGCCGCGAGCACGATCACCGCCAGGACGCACAGCCCGAACAGGGAGATTCGACGGGCGAGGAACGGCTTCAGCCAGAAAACGAGCGTCGATCTCATGTCAACCGAACCCGCGGGTCCAGCCATCGATAGGCGAGATCCACCAAGAGATTGATGCACAGATACAGCATGACGATGACCAGCATCACGCCCTGGATCACCGGGTAGTCGCGCCGCAGGATCGACTGCACGACCAACCGTCCGATCCCCGGAAGCGAGAACACGGTCTCGGTGACGACGGCCTCCGACACCAGCGCGACGAAGGTGAAGCCGAAGGCCGAGACCACCGCCAGAAGGGCGTTGCGGAAGACGTGCTTGAGAACGACCCGGTTGGGCGATATGCCCTTGGCCAGCGCCGTGCGCACATAGTCTTCCCGCGCGACGTCGAGCATGCTGGCCCGGGTCAGGCGCACGATGAGCGCCGCGTTCGGCGCCGCGAGCGCCAGGCTCGGCAGGACCAGATAGCGCAGGTTGGCCAGCCCGCCCTCCTCGAAGATCGACGGATAGCCGGAGCTGGGCATCCAGCCCAACCCGGCCGCGAACACCAAGATCAGATAGAGCCCGAGCCAGAAGGTGGGCACCGAAGCAAAGAACATCGCCCCGCCGGAGAAGAACTGGTCCACCCAGGTCCCTTGCCGGGTGGCGGAGATGATGCCGATGGGCACGCCGAACACGACGATCCACACCATGGTGATGGACGCCAGCAACACGCTCGTTTCCGCGCCATCGAGGATCACCGACAGAACCGGGGCGTCGAAGAAAATGGAGGTGCCGAAATCTCCCTGAACCACGCGCCCCAGCCACAGGGCGTATTGCACGAGGATCGGTTGGTCGAGCCCCATTTCCCGGCGCAGGGCTTCCACCTGCTCCGGGGTCGCCTGGTCGCCGAGCAGCACGTAGATGGGATCGCCCGGGATCAAATGAATGAAAATGAAGACGATGAACGACGCGATCAGCAGCGTCGGCAACAGGGCCGCGAGACGCTTCGCCAGATATGTCAGCATTGAGCCCTGGGCCAACGCAGCCTCCGTGCGACTTCTCAAAAAGGCTCTAAGAGCGCGCGCGGCGAAAGGGCGGCGCGTCCCGCCGGAACGGGAACGCGCCTGCCGAAACGACCGTCTACTTCGTCACGCCCCAGAAGTGAGGCCAGATCAGGGTCGTGGCGCTGATGCCCTTCAAGGCCGGCGAGGCGATGTTGTAGGTGTAGATGTCACCTGTCTTCATCGCCGGAACCTGCTCATAGATCAAGCCCTGGAGCTTGCCCCAGATATCGAGGCGAGCGGCTTCGTCGGTGGTGCTCGTGAACGCGGCCTTGAGCTCGACCTTTTCCGGCGCCGCCCACCAGCCGGGGTAGTTGTCGTTCATGACGGTGAGCAGAATGGGATCGGGTACGAAGCCGTGATGGGTGAAGAACATGTCCCACTCCTCGGGCTGCGCGCGCTTCTTGATCAGCGTTGCCCAATCCACGACCTGGATGTCGACGTTGAAGCCGGCCTCGGCGAGCTGCTTGGTGTACACGACCGCTGAATCGTAGTGGAACGCATAGTTGGTCGAGACCAGGAACTTGATCGGATCGCCCGTATAGCCCGCCTCTCCGGCCAATGCCTTCGCCTTTTCGGGATCGGCCTGGCTGAAAGCCTCGATGCCGGACTTGCTGTACCACACATTGCCCTCGGGCAGGAACGAGCCGTTTGCCCGCCACAGCTTTTCGGGGCCGATGGCCACCCGCAGCGCCGCCTCCTTGCCGATCGCGGCCTGGATGGCGCGGCGGAGCTTGAAGTTCTCCTTCAGCGGACCGGCCTTGGAGTTCATGAACACCAAGCCGAAGATCGGACCGCCGTTCAGGATGGTACGGATGGCGGGATCGGCGTCCAAATCCGCGAACAGATCGCCCGGGATCGTCTCGGCGTAGTCGTAGTCGCCGGCCTTGAGGCCGCTGACGCGGGTGCCGACGTCGGGAACCGGGATGAAGTGAATCTTGTCGAACTTGGCTTCACGCTTTCCTGCATAGCCGCTGGCTTCGCCGGCGGGCTGCGCATAGCCCTCGAACGAAACGAGTTCGAGATAGCGGTTGGGCCGCCAATCACTGAACTTGTAGGGGCCGGTGCCGATATAGTCGCTCTGTCCGATCGGCTGCTTGCCGGCTTTTTCGGCGATCGCCGCGGGGTAGATCGCCGGGCCGCCGTTCAAGAAGGCAAGCAGGTTCTTCCAAGGGCCGAAGACATTCTTGAACTTGAGAACGACGGCGTGGTCGCCGGAGGCCTCAACGCCTTCGAGGTTGTCGAACAACAGCTTCCCGCGCGAGCCGAATTCGCCCCAGCGTTTCAGGGAAGCCAACACATCGGCCGAGGTCATGTCCTCGCCGTTATGGAATTTCACCCCCTTGCGCAGATGGATGACGATCGTCTTGCCGGAGTCCTTGATCTCGCTGCGTTCGGCGAGAAGGGGCTGAGGCGCGTACGTTGCGTCAAACGTGTACAGGCCCTCGAAGATGTGCTGCGCGATCGTCGTCCCCAGATCCGATGTCACCACATGCTGATCGAGGCTCGGAGGTTCGCCGACGGTCGCATAGCGAAGAGTTGGGCCGGCGCCCCAAGCCTGCGCCGCGATGGTCATGGCCAGCGCTGCGGCTCCAACAACCGAGACTTTTCGAAGCATTCCAACCTCCTCATGTCTTGCTTGCGGGTCGTTTGGATCGTCAAGCTTGTTATCGATATGAAAATATTTTACATTATTTACTGTTTTGGGAGCCATTCTGACTGATTATTCGTGAATTTCAAGGCCGATTCACGCAATATCATGTAAATAATTTTCTTTTTAAATCTGCCGTCACCCGCGCAGGGGCGTGGTGGACATCGAGCGTATTTCCGGCCGTGTTATAGTGCCGCCCGCTTAGAGCATGATGTTATGAGATATGCACATCTGCGTTGTGCCCTGGGTGCGTCGACGGGCTTGCCCGTAGTCACTGATACACGCTGCGCCCGTCTCCTGCCCGGGACGCAAAAGCGCTCCGGCGCAGGCGCGCATATCTCACAACATCATGCTCTAGTCGCTAGGGGACGCCATGCAAGCACCGATGGACCTGCTGTCGAAGATCGTCGAGCGACAGGAAACTCTCAGTAAGGGTGACCGCCGGATCGCCGAGATCGTCATCAAGGATCTGGAGTTCGTCATCCACGCCACCACCGGCGAAATCGCGGCGCGCGCCGGGGTGAGCCCGCCGACGTTGACACGATTTTGCCGCAAGATGGGATGCGGCGATCTGCGCGAGTTCAAGCTGGTTCTCGCGAAGAGCCTGACCGTCGGACGCCGGTACCTTCGGTACCAGGCCGGGGCGCGCCACACCGGTCAGGACGCGGCGGCGTTCATGACATCGGTTCACGCCGCGCTCGACCAGGTCATGGAGCAACTCGATCCGACGGCCCTCGACCGTGCCGCCGACCTCGTCGCCAACGCCCGCAAAATCGCCGCCTTCGGCGGGGGTGGCGGGTCGTCCGTGGTGGCCCAGGAAGCTCACCACCGCCTTTTCCGCTTTGGGCTCGACGTGACCGTGACCACCGACAGCCAGCTTCAGCATATGATCGCGGCGACCCTCAACAGCGAGGACGTGCTGCTCGTCATATCGACCAGCGGGCTGTTCGCGGAGATCGTGCGCGTGGCCGGGATCGCACGTCACTACGGTGCCCAGGTCATCGCGATTACCCGCCCCGGATCCCCCTTGGCGAAGGCGGCCGACATCGTGCTGGCCGTTTCGATCCGTGAAGGCGATGACATCCTGGTTCCGACGCCGTCGCGCTACGCGCTTATCGCCATGCTCGATCTATTGGCCGTCGAGGTGGCGAACCGCCTCGATACGGGCGCCATCGAGACCTTGCGGCGCATCAAGTATCAGCTCGTGTCCCTACGCGACGGCGACGATACCCAGCCGCTCGGCGATTAGCGCATGACGTCACAAGGAACTGTCCGGATCAAGGAAACGCAAGATTCGCTCAGATCCCTCCGCCGTGGAACGTCTTCGGATCAAGCTCCGGAACCACTCTCTGCTTTGCGGGCCCCGCACGGATTTTGTCCAGGAGTTGGTTGTCCGTGTCTCCCTTCGGGAAGGTCGCCACGAACATAGCCTTGCGGCCAACCCGACCGGGGTCCACTGTGGAGAAGGACTCGAAGAGCGGCAACCGCGGTCGTGCCAAGAAACAACTTATGACGCAGTAGGATTAGAGCATTATAGCGACGGGTCCGAACCTCAGGCTCTTTTGGCTGTCTTGTATTGCTCGACGGACTGTCTCTGTCCTGCGGACGCCGAGCCGTCACAGGGGTGAAGCGGCCGTTGTCAAGTATCCCGATGGGGCGTTGCCTCCTCGCCATCGTTTATTGTGATCACTAATCGCTGTTCCGCGATGGTTCGTTCCGAAAGCGCTGATTGACGTTGACGGCAAATCGCCAGTCTACCTAGGTTGCTGATTGTCTCTTGCGCCATCCAAGATCGTGGAGCGGCGGGTCAGCCCTTCTGAACAAACGGGGCGAAATACGCCGTTTGGAGTGCTCTCTTTTCCTCGAAGTCAAGGAACAGTTCGACACATTCGCGGGTAAAGGAGGCATGGGCGTAACGGCATTCGCATCTCCCACGCCAGCTCGATCTAAGAGCTGGAAAGCCTGAGTAACCGCGATCAATCAGCAACGGAATTTCTTCATCAAGAGGTCGCGTGATGACTAACCTTCGCTCCTATCTTGCCGCGGACAAGCTCATCCAGACCATGGCGACCCACAGCCCTCTTTCGGCGAAGCTTGCGGAGGAGGCTGGGTTCGATGCGCTGTGGGCGTCGGGGTTTGAGCTGTCGGCGCTTTACGGCCTCGCCGATGTCAGCCTGATCACGATGACCCAACATCTGGAGATGATGCGGGCCATTGCGGCAAGCTCCTCGCTGCCGATCGTCGCCGACATCGACACGGGCTTCGGCAACGCGGTGAATGTGGTCCACGCCATTCGGGAGTACGAGCGGGCGGGGGCTGCCTGTGTGGTCATGGAGGACAAGGCGTTTCCCAAGGTCACCAGCCTGGTGGCCGGCGGGCGCCAGGACCTGCTGCGCATCGAGGAGTTCCAGGGCAAGATCGAGGCGGCTTGTGCCGCGAGGATGTCGAGTGACTTTCTTGTCATCGCCCGTGTCGAGGCCCTGATCGCCGGTCTCGGCCAGGACGAGGCGCTGAGGCGCGCGCACGCCTATACGAAGGCCGGTGCCGACATGGTCCTGATCCATTCCAAGCAGAAGACCCCCGACGAGATCGAAGCCTTCATCGCGGCCTGGGACGGCGCGGCGCCGCTAGTTCTGGTCCCGACCGCCTATCCCGAGATGACCGTGGACCGGATGCGGGCCACCGGCAAGGTGGGCATGGTGATCTGGGGCAACCACGCCATCCGCGCGGCGGTCACGGCGATGCAGGATATCTTCGCCCGTATTCTCGAGGACGGCGGCATCCAAGGCGTCGACAAGACCATCGTGCCCGTGACCGAGGTCTTCCGCCTCCAGGACATGAACGCCGTCAAGGATACCGAAAACCGATTCCTGCGGTAGTGTCGGGCGGACACGCCATCCTCGGAAATGCACGCGACGATGCCGGATCAAAGGCAGTTGCGCCCGGGGGCTTTTGAGGGTGCCTCCGGATACTCAGGGCATGTCTCGCCCTTATTAAAACGCCCTGTTCGTCGCTATAAGACTTCGAAGCGCAGCAACAGTCGATTTTCTTGTATGTCTCGACGTGCGGGATCGCCACCCGTTTTCGATGTCCATGGTGTCACCTTCTCCCATCCGGCGCATGGAGCGAACCTGGAGAAACGGGGGTGCTTTCCTGGATGCTTCGGGTGCATCCCCGCTTCTTCGGGATCATCGATTGGGCTATATGCTGAGCAGGTTGGGCCCGCATGGCCAATGCCAGCCCATTTCTGAAGGAGGAGGGCTCATGGCGATCCCGGAGGTAAAACACTTGCCGGTGGCGCGCGATGTTGTCGCGCCCGATGGCTCGGATGTGAGGATTCTCCTGGGGCTCGCGGGCGGCGGCATGGCCCATTTCGAGTTGGGGCCCAATCAAGTCTCGAAGGCCGTGACCCACCGGACCGTCGAGGAGATCTGGTACTTTCTCTCCGGCCGCGGTCGGATGTGGCGCAAGCGGGAGGGGGAGGCGTCGATCGTCGATGTCTACCCCGGGATATGTCTCACCATCCCGCTGGGCACCCATTTCCAGTTCCGGTCCTTCGGCCACGAACCCCTTAGCGCCATCGGCGTGACAATGCCGCCCTGGCCGGGCGAAGGCGAGGCCGTTTTCGTGACCGGCGAATGGGAACCGACGGTGCCGTGAGGGATATTTGACGAACAGGCCGGAGTTGATTGGGCCGTCCGCCTGATCAATGACGCCCACGGGCGAAGTCCCGGATCAGCCGAACGATCTCGTCCGCGCGGGTGTGGTGCAGCGCATGGCCGGCGCCCGAGAGGTCGACACCCCGCGCATGGGGCAGGCGCGCGGCCAGACGGTCGGCATGGTTCCAGGCCGGCACGATCGTGTCGCGTTCGCCGGTGATCAGGAGCAAGGGCCGATCGATCTGCTCATATCTGGGGCTCTGCGCCTGAAGGAATCGGCTGAGATTGCGCAGGTCCTCCGCGCTGGCGCGGAAAGCGGGGGGCCGCAAGGCAAGAATGGCCCCGGTGCGCGTGCGATAGCCCGGGGTTGGCGGTTCCGGCGCGAAGACGTTGCCGATGGCCGAGTTCAGGAAAACCTGCCCCAACGGGAAGACCAGCGAGGAGGTGAAAATCCGGCCGATCACCGGCCAACCGGCCACGTCGGCCGTCCAGCCGACGCCGCCTTGCCACGGGTTGACGACGCCGGCCAGCAGCACGCCGCCGCTGGCATCCTCGGGATGATTGAGCAGATAGGCGAGAACGACCGACCCGGCCCATGAGTGGCCGACCAGGACGGGCTTCTCGACGCCGAGTGTCCGCAGGGCCTCGTGGATGAGCGTGGCTTGCCGGGCGGGATCGGGCCAGCCGTCGGCGGGGCGGTCGCTGTAGCCGTAGCCGGGACGGTCGAAGGCGATGACGCGATGGTGCCGGGCCAGGCCGGGAAGGATACTGGCGTCGAAGTCGCGCAAGGACGCGCTAGCCCCATGCAGCAGAACGATGGGCGGCCCGTCGCCGGCGGTCACGTAGTGCAGGCGCACACCCTGCACCGTAATGAAATCGCCGGTCGGCGGATACGCCCTCTCGACGCGCGAGGTGGCCGCGACCGTGTAGATCGCCATCAGGCCGAGGACGAAGAAGAGGAGGACGACGAGTTTGAGGGCGAACGGCATGATCTTTCCCCTGCGGCACTCCCGCGTTGCGGGCACGGCCTGTGAACTCAATCATTTTACGGGATTGCGCGCGTGCCGGATTTTTCGCGGTTTTCGAGCGCTATCCCGCCATGATCTGCCGATACGCCATGAAGTCAGTCGTCGTACATGCGCAGGAACATGCGGTGCTTGGCGGCGTGGTAGTCGGCGACACCGCCGTCGGCCGGCTCGATCACCTCGCTCGGCCGCGAACCCCTCAGCGCCAGCGGCGTCACAACCCCTTTACGGCACGGCCGGTTCCCGTTCGCCGGCTACGCCATGGCGTTTTCTCAATTTCTCAAGACAGGTATTTGAAGGATGAGGGCGGAGCAATACACGGAAATGAAGAGGGGTAGGCTCGATGCCGCAAGAAACAGGTGAGGGGCCAAAAATGAGGTTGTCGGTTTGGGTGCGTGACGGCCGCCGATCGGGCAGTCTCCCGCCGTCACGGTTCGCTGGCTTACGGTTTGAGCTTCCAGAAAAGCAAATTTTAATTGATAAACTTTGTTGTATACATTACCATTAGGAAGTATAAAATAATAAAGATACTTGTACTGATTGTCATTGGGCAGGGCCCCGCCGATAGGGATGTTGGGGGAGGATTGATCAATGATCCATATTCGAAATGTGCTTCGATGGCTTCGATACATTCTGCTCGCATCGGTTGTTGGGGGGGCGGCGACGCACGCCAAAGAACTCGATGAAGAGACCGAAGCCTGGCGGTCGACCCAAAGTTCGGGAACCACTGAAGCATATCAGTGGTTTCTGTCACGGTATCCAGACAGCGATCATATCGCGGAGGCGTTTGGCATATTAGCGGACGAAATAGAATCCGAAGTTCAGGTGGCCGAAATAGGCGATCGCGAAAATGACGATGCCGAACTCAACTTCAGAAAGAATGACGACGATGACGACGATGACGACGATGACGATGACGATGATGACGACGGAATGTATTAAAAGGATGAACTAGGAGTATCTCAACGCCGTTTTGTTGGCGGCTCCGTCGAACATTGTATTTTGCTCCGCTGCACAGCTGACTTCATTAAAATCTCAGACGTCCGGAAAGCCGACTCAGGTGCTCGATTACTAAAGTAGCCGCCGATGATTCTATGGCGCGACCGTGTAGATCGCCGTGAGGCCGAAGACGAATAGGACGACGACGAGCTTGAGGGCGAACGGCACGAACTTCACCCGCGGTATTCCCGTGGGGCCGACACGACCTATGAATTTGGCTTTTTTACGGGATTTTGCGCGCGCCGGACGTTTGCGGCGCGACTCGGGGTAACGAATTCCTAGCCAGCCATCATCTTGCGATAGGCCATGAAGTCGTCGTACATGCGCAGGAACACGCGGTGCTTGGCGGCGTGGTAGTCGGCGACGGCGCCACCGGCTGGCGCAACGACCTCGCCGGCCCGGTTCATGGCCGCCATGGCCGCCGGCACCGATGAAAAATCGCCCGCGGCAACAGCGCCGAGTATGGCGGCCCCCAACAGAACCGCCTCGGGTTCCGCGGGCAGGACGATCCGGCAGCCGGTGATGTCGGCGTGCTCGCGCAGAAAGACCGGGTTCTTGGTGCCGCCGCCGCAGGCGAAGACGGTCTCGATGGCGTAGCCCCGGGCGTTCATGGTGTCGATGATATGGCGGGTGCCGTGGGCCACGGCCTGGATCGTGGCGAGATAGAGCAGCGCGAGATCGTCCACCGTGTCGGAGAGGGCGAGCCCCGAGATCACGCCCCTGAGCGTGGGGTCGGCCCGGGGCGAGCGGTTGCCGTGGAAGTCGGGAAGGACATGGCGCTCGCGCGTGAGCGCCGCCGGGAAATCGGTCGATGTCGCGAGTGCGTCGAGACGCGCGTTCAGCAGTTCGTAGACCGTGCGGCCGGAGACCTCGGCCTCGGCCCGTAGCTCTGCGGCGCGGGCGTGGCTGAAGATGACATGGTCGATCAGCGCCCCGGTCGCCGATTGCCCCCCTTCCGAGAGCCACATGCCGGGAACCATCGCGGAGTAGTACGGGCCCCAAACCCCCGGCACGAAGGCTGCCTCGCGGGAGACCGCCATGTGGCAGCTCGAGGTGCCGCCGATCAGCGCGAGGCGTGCTTCCATGGCTTCGGGCGTCGGCTGTCCGCCGTCCAGCGCCGCGCCGATCATGCCAAGGCCGCCGGCATGGGCGTCGATGATCGACACGCCGACCGGCGTGCCCGGGTTGAGACCCAGTTCACGGGCCGCTGCCTCGCTGAGTCCCCGGCCGACGGCCTCGCCCATGGGGCGCACCTTCTGCCCGATGCGCAGGAACCCCTCGTCGACGAGGTCGCCGAGGCCGATGGCGCGGAAATAAGCTTCGTCCCATCGGTCCTCATGGCCCAAATAGGTCCACTTGCAGACGGCCGAGCAAAGGGAGCGCGTGTCGACGCCGGTGGCGCGGTAGGTGAGAAAGTCGGGGAGATCGAAGAAGCGGGCCGCTCGCCGCCAAGCGTCGGGCAGGTTTTCCTTGAGCCACAGCAGCTTGGGCGTCTCCATCTCGGGCGAAATCACGCCGCCGACATAGTCGAGCACCTTGTGGCCGCCGGCATTGATTCGTTCGGCCTGAGGGATTGCCCGGTGATCCATCCACACGACGACGTTCCGGGCGTTCTCGCCGGTGGGGCTGACCGAAACGGGTTTATCGTCGGCGTCCAGCGCCACCAATGAGCAGGTGGCGTCGAACCCGATGCCGCGCACGTCCTCGGCGCCGACCTCCGCTTGGGCCATCGCGCCGGCTACAGCCGCGGCACAGGCCGCCCAGATGCCGTCGGAAGACTGCTCGACGAAATCCGGCTGCGGCCGCCAGATCTGGATTTCCCGGCTGGCTTGGCCGAGCATCCGGCCGGACTTGTCGAAGATGCCGGCGCGGGCGCTGCCGGTGCCGACGTCAATCCCGATATAGGCGGCGTCCATGGATCAGACTCCTATTATCTAAGGGATTGAGGAATACAAACCAATATATACCCTTTTAGGTTGATGAAAATCCTATTATTCATGGCCTATCCCTCTCGTGGACGACATCGTTTTCCAGTCGGCTATGGCCCCGCGCCACCGGCAGTTCGGCGAGTCTCGATGCGATCTCGGCGGCCGTTGGCAGGCTGGGTTGCGCTCCCGGGCGGAGACACGCCAGGCCGCCGGCGACACTGGCCCACTGCAGGGCGTCCCGGACAGGCATTTCGGACGCTACGGCCAGGGCGAAATTGCCGACGAAGGAGTCCCCGGCGGCCGTGGTATCGACCGGCTTGATCGGCAGGCAACCGATCGCCCATTCCGCGTCATCCAATATGGCGAGGGCGCCGTTACCGCCCAACGTCACGACCACGGCCGTGCCGAAGCGGTCGCGCAGCGCCCGCGCCGCGTCCCGGTGGTCAGCGGGTGAGAGGCCGGCGGCCTTTGCCACCATGACGGCCTCGATCTCGTTGACGATCAGGAAATCGAGCATCCGCAGCGCGCTTTCCGGAACCGGCCCGGCCGGCGCGGCGTTCAACAACACGCGGGCTCCGGCGTTTCGCGCCCGCCCGGCCAGCGCCCAGTTCTGTTCCGGATCGACCTCCATTTGAAGCAGGACGGTGACCGACGGCGATAGCTCCGTGTCCCCGACCTGATCGGCGGAGGCCCGCAGATTGGCCCCGGCGGCAACGGCGATCTGGTTCTCGCCGCTCTCGTTGACGACGATCGCCGCACAGCCCGTCGGCGTATCGACTGCCTCGACGCTGATGGTATCCACGCCCGCTGCGTTCAAGGACGCCATCAGGGTCTCGCCGAAGCCGTCCCGGCCGATCCGGCCCACCATGCGGACCCGGGCGCCGCCGCGCGCCGCCGCCACGGCCTGGTTGGCGCCCTTGCCACCCGGGAACAAGGCATAGCTCGGACAAAGAATGGTCTCCCCGGGGCGGGGCAGCGTGGGGACGGAAAACACCATGTCCGCATTGAGCGATCCGAAGACGATGATCTCGGACGAGGTATCGGACATGTTTTTCTCCAACTGCTCGGCGCCGATTGCGGGAATCGCACCCGGTTGTCCAGCTTGATCGCAGTCCAGATGAAGACGGGGCCGGCACCCCAGGACTGGTATCCGGCATTCAACATCGCCGGGGGGCGGTCCGCAAGCATCGGAACGTTTCCCCCAAGGTTTTGCATCTGATTCTCGATCGTCGTCTCCCGAAAACGGATGCGTCGCTCGAAGCGGCTGTCATGTCGACCGGCCTGATTAGCAGGCAACCAATCCTCCGTTCCCCGTGGTCCAGGCTGGCGAGTGTGCCATTGCCGCCCGACACCATGACGGTGGCCATGCCGAGATCACATGGAGGCCGGCTTCCAATACCCATACACTTTGCATTGACATCGCCGAGGCGTGCTGACATTTTCGTCATACGATTTCAGAAAATTTCATACGCCGTTTCTTCGACCGGCGAACGAGTTCCGCCAGGAGACCCCGATGACTTGCAGGGTTTGGATAATGGCGCTCGCCATGGTGGTCGGCGTCGCCAGCCAATCGGCCGGCCGCGACATTGTCGATGCAATGGGCCGATCGGTCGCTGTTCCGGATCGGGTGAGCCGCGTCATTTGTTCCGGCCCGGGAGCCCTGCGCTTGTTGACGTATCTTCAGGCGCAGGACATGGCCGTCGCCGTGGACGATATGGAAACAAGACGCAACAAGTTCGACGCCCGTCCGTACGCGCTGGCGAACCCGAGGTTCAAGACCCTGCCGACCTTCGGCGAATTCCGCGGTCACGACAATCCGGAACTGATTCTGACGCTGTCGCCACAGCCCCAGGTCATTTTCAAGACGTTTCCAACGATGGGGCACGATCCGGTCGAGCTTCAGGAAAAGACCGAGATTCCCGTGGTCGTTCTGGAGTACGGGAATCTCGGGGCCGGTCGCGAGAAATTCTTCCAGGCCTTGCGGATCATGGCCGGCGTGATCGGCAGGGGGGATCGGGCGGAGGCCATCATTTCCTTCTTCGAGGGCCGCATAGCGGATCTGAAGCGCCGGGCCGAGGGAAGCGATCCGACAAAGGCACTTTCCATCTATATCGGTGGCGTGGCCTACAGGGGGCCGCGCGGCTACCAGTCGACGGAGCCGAGCTATCCACCGTTCGAGTTTGTCGGCGTTCGCAACGTCGCCGATGTCGGCGGCCTGACGGGGAAGGATCTGGCGTACGCCGACTTGGCCAAGGAAAAGATCGTCGAATGGGACCCGGACGTTCTTCTCCTCGATCTGGCGACCCTGCAGATGGGAGAAGCCGCCGGCGGCCTGCGCGAATTGCGGACGGACCCGGCCTATCGTTCATTGACGGCCGTCCGGGAGGCGAAGGTCTATGGCGTCTTGCCGTACAACTGGTACACCCAGAACTACGGCTCGATACTCGCCAACGCCTATTTCATCGGCAAGCTTGTCCATCCCGATGGCTTCCGGGACGTTGATCCCGCGGCGACCGCGGACGAGATCTACACCTTCCTCGTCGACAAGCCCGTCTTTGCGGCCATGAACGAACTGTTCCGCAATCTGGCGTTCAAAAGCCTCCCGGTGAACTGACGTGCATTTTGCAGGCGGACAGGTTCCCGCGGCATACGCGGCCTATATCGGACGCAAGACAGCCTTTGTCGCGGCGCTCATCGTGGCGTTGTGCGCCGCGCTCGTCTTCGCCATCTCGCTCGGCGCCGCCGAGGTCCCTGTCTTCGCGGTCGTCAAGAGCCTTTTGGGGCTGGAGGTTTCCAGGCGTTTCGACATCATCGTATGGAACATCCGCCTGCCGCAGGCGCTTTCGGCCATTGTGGCTGGGGCGGGCCTCGCGGTTTCCGGTGCCGTGATGCAGTCGATCTTGCGCAATCCCCTCGGCTCGCCATTCACGCTGGGCATTTCCCACGCGGCTGCCTTCGGCGCGGCGCTCGGCGTCATGGTTCTCGGATCGGGGATCATGTCATCGACCCATATCGGCGCCGTCACCATAACCAATCCCTATCTGACCACGGGGACAGCCTTTGTCTTCAGCCTGATCGCGTCGTGGATCATCGTTTCGGTCGCCCGCATCAGGGGCGCGACGCCCGAGGTAATGGTGTTGACGGGTGTCGCCCTGGGCGCTCTCTTCACGGCGGGGACGATGTTTCTGCAATACTTCGCCGACGATGTGCAGCTGGCGGCGATGGTGTTCTGGACGTTCGGCGACACCGCGCGCGCTTCCTGGTCGGAATTGGGCCTGCTTGCGACAGTGACGCTCGTCGCGTCGGCGTTCTTCATCGCCAATGGCTGGAGCTACAACGCCATCGATACAGGCGACGAGACCGCGAAGGGCCTTGGTGTGCGGGTCGATCGGGTGCGCATGGTGGGTATGCTGGCGGCGTCACTGGTGACCGCCGTCATCATTTCCTTTCTGGGAATCATCGGATTCGTCGGCCTCGTGGTACCACATATGGTTCGGCGGGTGATCGGGGCCGACCACCGCTTTCTGTTGCCGGCCAGCGTGCTCGGGGGCGGGCTGCTTCTACTGCTCGCGGATACGGTGGCGCGCCTGATGCTGATTCCACAGGTTCTGCCGGTGTCGGTGCTGACGGCATTTCTCGGTGCGCCGGTTTTTATTTGGCTGATCATCAGGGGCCGCCGATGATCCTCGACGTCCGGGGCGTTGCCTTCGCCTACAACAGCCGACCGGTGCTGTCCTCCGTCCGATTCTCGGTCGGCGAGGGCGAACTGGTGGCCGTCCTCGGCCCCAACGGTGTCGGCAAGACGACGCTGCTTAAATGCGTGAATGCCATCCTGAAGCCGTCCGCGGGCGCGGTTCTCGTCGATGGGAGCGATGTCGGACAACTGTCGTCGTTGGCGATCGCGAAGCGTGTCGGCTATGTGTCACAACGGACCGAGACGACGCGGATGACGGTTTTCGATACCGTCCTGATGGGTCGAAAGCCGCATATTCGCTGGCATGTCTCGGACGAGGACATGCGCAAGGTTGACGCCGTGATCCGGCGTCTCGGTCTTGAGCCCCTGTCGCTCCGCTACATTGATCAGCTCAGTGGCGGCGAGTTGCAGAAGGTTGCCATCGCCAGGGCGCTGGTGCAGGAGCCTCGGCTGCTGCTTCTGGACGAGCCGACGAGCTCTCTTGATCTGAGGAACCAAATCGACATTTTGAGCCTGATTCGAAGGGTCGTCGACGAGCACGGAGTCGCCGCCGTAATGTCGATGCATGACCTCAATGCCGCCTTGCGTTTCGCCGATACCTTCCTGTTCATCAAGGGCGGCGAGATCGTGGCTCATGGCCCCGTCGAAACGGTCTCTTCCGATCTCGTCTCGGAAGTATATGATCTGTCCGTCCAGGTACATCGGATCGACGGGGCTCCGATCGTGGTGCCGTCAAGCTAGAGCATGACTGGATCAAATGGAATCATTCTGGCCGAGGCGTTTCGGGTCTGGAGCAGGAGGGCTTCGAAGAGCGTATCGGGGACTACGGTCGAGGAGCCCGACGCCCTCACTGCCCCGAAAGGCCCGGTCCCCTTGGGG
>JANQJG010000194.1 GCA_028281785.1 Rhodospirillales bacterium | reverse complement strand
CCGATCGCGAGATTCACTACATTGAATCTCGCGTGAATCGGCACGCTAACTTGTTGATTCTCGTGTGATTCAGCTTCCGAAGTTCGGCACACATAATGTGCCGAACTTCGGAACCATCACACTAGGGCCTGTCTTCGTTCATATACCCATTCTGATGGCGTCGCGGCGGGTCAGTCCGCCAAGCGGCCGGCAAGGCCACTGGCCGGCTGGAAACGGAGACGTCCGAGGCAGGGGAGTACCTTACCGACCGGGCCTTCGTCGAGGCTGGTTAAGCGGCCTACTTCCCGTTTCGTCTATTCGGCCGGCCTGTCATATGCATGGTAGTCACGGGAGTTTTGAAATCCGGGGTCGCTTTGAAGAACGCTTGGAAGCTTGAAGCGCTCCAGAATCGGGGCCTCGGCGTAGATGAAGCGTCCTTCGCGCATCGTGCCTCGAATCCGCGGCACGGGGTTTCGGTCGACAAGAACGAGGTCGGCGCGTGATCCAACCGCGATCGCGCCGCGATCCTTGAGGCCCACGACTTCGGCGGGCGCACTGCTGATGAAGGCGATCGCTTCGTGCAGCGGCTTCAGTCCCTCGGCCTCGAAAGCGAGGGCTGCGCGCAGAAGGGCACCGGCATGATAGTCGGAGGCAAGGACATCGAGCGCATCCGCCTGAAGCGCCTCGCGGGCACTTAGATTTCCGGCGTTCGAGAGGCCGCGCAGCGCATTGGGAGCGCCCATCACGGTTCGCATCCCACGGCGGCGTGCCTCCTTCGCGGCCTCAAGATCCACGGGGAACTCGCTGATGCAGGCGCCCAACTCCTGCATCAGAGCGACTTTTTCCAGGGAATCGTCGTCGTGGGAAGCGATCGGCAAACGCTTTTCCCGCGCGAGATCGGTGACTTCCCTTACGATATCCCAGGTATGCGGCCGCGATGCCCGCGTCGCCATGCGCGATTGCGCGCGCGCCGCCACATCGGCCTCGCTCAACCCCTTCTTTTTGGCCACATACCGGATGTAGCGTTCGATATCCCGATATTGCCCCTGGCCGGGCGTATGGTCTGTCAGCGAAACGAGGTCGACAGCGTGACGCGCCACCAGATCCTTGAGCACCGGCGCCGCGCGCTCGTTATTGACTTCGAAGCGGGCATGTACCCGCATCTCCGTCAGCAGGCTCGGTTTCAGCTCCCTGACCTTTCCGATGATCTTCTGCGCAAACTCCTCCGACCTCACGCCGGCCATTGATCTTGTGTCCTCGGAAAACGAGACCGCCACAAACGCGGTCGTAACGCCGCAGGCCGCATACCGCTTGTCGAGCTCGGTGACCGCCATGACGAGCGGGAAAGCCGCGCCGGGGCGCGGTTCGACCTCCCGCTCGATCATATCGCCATGGAGATCGACAAAGCCCGGGAGGAGCAGCATGCCGCCCCCGTCAAGATCGGGAGACGGAACCGGATATGTCACGATTTCGGCAATGAATCCGTCCTCGATCCGCACCGATCCGCTCGGCCGGATGCCGTCGGCCTGCACGACTTGAAAGTTACCGAGCCACATGGACATCCTCTCGTTGTGCGGTACCTTGTGCCAGGTTTTCCGGACCTTCGAGCGTAACCGTACGGTCGACGAGATGCCGCGTCTCTTCGGGCACATGAAAGACACCGATCATCGCGGCTCCGGCCTGCTTGAGCTCGTCCAAACGTTGGACAAGCGCCCGTCGCGCCTCGCGATCGAGCGAGGCCGTCGGCTCGTCGAGCAGGAGAAGGCGGCACGGCCGGTTGAGTGCCCGCGCAAGATTGACCTTCTGCTGCTCGCCGCCCGAGAAGGAGGCCGGGTAGGCCGGCCAAAGCTCCTCCTTCAGACCGAAAGCAGAGAGGCAGCGCCGCGCCTTCTCGAGAGCCGTGGCACGATCCGAACAGCTGTCGAGCAAGGCCTCGGCGACGAACTCCTCCGCCGAGACTCGTGGGCGGGCCTGAAGAAATTGGGTCACGAAGCCGATCTCCGTCCGCCGCAACCAAGCCATGTCGACGTCCGCCGCGCGAACGAGGTCAATCGACCCCATCTCGGACTGGTAGATGGCGCGGCCGCCTTGCGCCTTGTACGTCCGGTAGAGCGTGCGCAGCAGGGTCGACTTTCCGGCGCCGTTCGGGCCCCTCAAAAGGACGAACTCGCCGGGATGGAGGGTGAAACTGACGTCGTTGAAGGCCGCGAGCCTGCGCTCGAGATGGTGCATCTCGAAATGTTTGCTGAGGCCCTCGACGGAAAGCAACGGAATCCGCGACTCGCGGTCGTTTTGGGTCGCCTCGGCGAGCGCTGGACCGGAACGGGACGGAATGACATCAAGCGTCATAGCTTTGCGTGCACCAATTGCTGGGTGTAAGGATGTTGCGGGTCGCCCTGCTCTGGTCCAAACGTGGGAAGGGGGGCCGGCGTTAGGCCGGCTTCGATTCGCGGCGTTCTCTAGATTGTTCTGTTCGCCTGGTCGAAGATGTGTACCCAGTTTTTGTCAATACTGACTGGGACCTGATCCCCGAGCCGAACGTATTCGGTCGGCGCGACCCGCATCGTGATCGGCTCCGGCGCAAAATCGCCTTGCAGGTAAACGAGCGATTCCGCCCCCAGCTTCTCGACGATATCGACCTTGGCAGTGAAATCGGCATTCCCTTCGGTCGAGATGGTCAGGTGTTCGGGTCGGAATGCACGGCGCCTTTCGCCGTTTAAAGGAGATCGTCTCCGCGACCGCGGGACGGCGTGGTGGGCCCGGTTTCCGCGGTCATTCGACCGGAAACCTATTCCTCTCCGTCCACACGAACTTGGGCCGCCAACCGAAAACCCTTTCCGCCTTTTCACACGATAGGATCGGTTCGTGGCCTTCGAGCGGGCGTCGAACCTCGGTGTCGGGTCCGAAATAGGTGTCGACCAGCGAGGCCGATCCGGCCTCCAACACGACCGGGCCGGTGATGTTGTAGGGCCCGGGTTCGACTGTCTCGGCCTCCAACGCCAGGCGGCAGGCCCGCGCGCAATCCCGGGCATCGCCACGCGACCACAACAAAAACGTTCCGGTTTCCGGCTTGGCGGCTAGGTGATCAATCTCGGCGTCGAGTTGTTCGGGCCCGCGCACGGCCATAATCCGAAACGACAGAATTTCCATTCCATCGTTCGCGTTGAAGTATTCCGCCGCCTCCTCACCCGCGATCTTCGACAGCGCATACGGGTTCAAAGGGCGGAACGGATGGTTCTCGTCGACCGGTACGTACGCGGGCGCATGGCGGGCGAAGCCGTAGACCTGGGCGCTCGAACCCCACACCACGCGCTTGATCCCCATATCCGCGCAGGCTTGAAACAGATTGTAGGTTCCGACCGTGTTTTCCGCGAACGTCCGGGAAGACGGCACCATCGCCGCGTTGGACCACGCCCCCATGTGGAGGACGGCCTCGGCCTTCGACATGGCCAGGGCTTGGTACACCTGGCCCGCATCGTTCAGGTCGACCGCCAGGTGCCAGTGGTCGTTTTCCCCCATGCTGGCCAGAAAGGCGCGTCGCGGTGTTCGTCCGATGTTCGTGACTCGATGGCCGCGGGCCATGAGTTCCTTGATCACATGGGTGCCGACTACGCCGGTACCACCTGTAACGAGTATATTCATGGCGTATCCATCCCTTCGAATCCTCGCTTGGCGTTCATGGTTCCGGGCGCGGCGGCTCGACAATTTAAGCGCCGAGACGAGCGGCGCGAACCCCTCGATTGCGGGATCATCGGCCCACAATTCTTCCGCCAAGAGATTCCAATATCAGCCGTGCAGCTTCAGGCAATCGTACTCGTCCCCTTCCTGCACTCACGGATGACTATGACGTGATTAAAAAAGGCGAGGATCCGGCCTTGCTCGACGGCGCGAGCCTGGGCGTGTAGCCTCTCCGACAAGTTTGTACTCAATGACACATTATTGTTTACAATCTTGTGTACTCGTTTACAATACAGAATCATGACAGGGACGCAGAACCCTCACGGCCAGGGGACCGAGACCGATTTCCCGGATAGCCCGACATATCAGTCAGCCGTTCGCTCCGACATGGTGCAGGCGGAAATCGAGCGCATGATTCTGGCGGGCGAATTGCGCGCCGGCGATCACATCGGCGAGCAGGCGCTGGCCGATCGGCTTGATGTCAGCCGCGGGCCGGTTCGCGAGGCCTGCCGGGCGTTGCAACGGGCCCGAATGGTCGAAATCGTGCCCAACAAAGGCGTTTTCGTCCGGCGGGTCGGTCTCGAAGATGTCCTCGAGGTCTTCGAGATCCGGGCGCATCTCGCCAGCATTGCGGCAATGTCGGCGATCGACGAAATCAACCGGCGTATGTGCGATGAAATGCGGGATCTGATCGAGCGGATGGACGAAACGGTCCCGGTCAACGACGCGGACCGATATCTGGAACTGAATCTGCGATTCCACAACCGCATTTTCGAAGTCAGCGGGAATCGGAGACTCTTGGAAATGGAAAAGGACCTGGCGAAGGAAGTGCGGATATTCAGGCGCCAGGCCCTCACCTACGGTGGGCAGTTGGCCGAGCGCAACGACGAACACCGTCGCATCCTTGAGGCGTTAATTTCCGGGGACCGTTGGCGGGCGACAACGCTTTTGCATCAACATGTCCGGAACGGCGGGGAGCGACTTCTGGCGGCCTTAGAAGCGGACGGGAGTTCCATGGATGTCTTGGATACTCGGGCTAAGTTCAGTCGCCGGGCGCAAATGGCGGCCGGGTTGATTGATTCGTTCAGCAAGGACGAGACGCGAAGTGCTTAACCAGAAATCTAATATTGGAGGTGGAGAGCATGCGAAGCGACCGAATTTCGAGAAAAGGCATGATTTTGGCGGGGGCTGTGGCGATCGGACTGTGGATGGGTTTGGCGGTCCCGGTTCAGGCGGCCTTCCCCGAAAAGCCCGTCAAAGTGATTGTTCCCGTCAAGCCGGGCGGAACCATCGATACGGTGGCCCGCATTTTCCAAAAGACCATCGATGAGAACAAACTGCTCCCCGTACCCATGGCCGTCGTCAACAAACCCGGCGCAGCCGGTGCGGTCGGGACGCGAACCGTCAAGGATTCCGAACCCGACGGACACACGATCGTCATATTCCATTCCGGTGTCGTTACGGCAGCCGCCTCGGGCGTGACAGACTTCGACCATAATCACTTCGAAATCATCGCCAAGACCGGCGAGATGCCCATGGGCCTCGGTACGGCCAAGGATTCGAGCCTGAACACAGTCGCGGATTTGATATCCGGCGCCAAGGAAACCCCCGGCGGCGCTTTCAAATACGCCACGAACATCGGGCTTCCCGTCCACTTTCTGCCCTTGATGGTGGCCGATCAGGCGGGCATCAAGTTCGGCCCGGTCCAGGCCGGAGGCGGCGTGAACCGCCTCAACTCCGTGGTCGGCGGCCATACCAAGTTCGGCGTCTTTTCGGTACTCGACTTTCTGAAATATGACGCCGCGGGCCTGCAGCCGGTGGTGCTGTTCGCGCCCGAGCGCCATGCAAAACTGCCGAACGTGCCTACCGCCAAGGAATCCGGCTACGACGTATCGTGGGTGGAGATGCGCATGTGGCTGGCGCCGAAGGGAACTCCGAAGGACCGGGTGGACATTTTGGCGAAGGCGCTCGGCGACGCCATGAAGGCACCGGAACTGCTAAAAACCTTTGGAGAACTCGGCATGGATGCGACCTTCGGTGACGGCGACTCCGTGAAGGCGGATCTCGACGACCGCTTGAAGCGGGTCAAACACATCGTCGACACGGTCGACGTCCAGTTCAAGAAATAGAAATAGAGGGTGGGGAGCGACCGAACGATGAGCCTGTGCTCTTCGTTCGGTCGCCCGCAAAGATGTTGGTCGGGGGGCAGATGGAACAGAGAAAAAACGCGTTCGAGATCTCCGTCGGGATCGGGCTGATCGTCTTGTGTGCCGCAGTTCTGTTCGAAAGCACGAATATCGGCCCCCCTCTCTACGACCCTCTGGGATCCGCGGCATTGCCACAAATGGCTTCGGTAATCATCATCGCTTTCAGCGCGACGATGGTTTTCCGGGCGCTGCGCCGCGGTCGGACCCTTGACGGCATGGTCGAACCCGGGTCGTCCGTACCGTCCAAGCCCTGGATTGGCCTGGGTTTCGTGGCCCTGTGCATCTCGTATCTCGGGCTCATGGCGACAGAGATCACGGGATTTAGAACGGCGACGATCCTTTTTGTCGCGACCTCGGGAATTCTGTTGGCGGGGTTCCGTCCGAAGGCCATCGCCATCGTCACGTTGCTGGCGCTGATCCTGGGCATAGGCGGCCGATATCTGTTCACCCAGGTTTTCTACCTGGACCTTCCGTGATCGAAGCGCGACCGTCATGGAACACTTTCTCGCCGCATTCGCGAATCTTCTCACGCCGGTTCCTTTCCTCCATGTGCTGATGGGGACGGCGGCCGGCGTGTTCGTCGGTGCCGTGCCGGGACTGACCGGCGGGATGCTGATCGCGCTGACCCTGCCGCTGACCTTCTACATGGACAGCACCCTGGCCATGATCATGTTGGTCGGCATGTATGTCGGTTCGGTGGCCGGCGGGTTGATCAGCGCCACGCTCCTGCGCATGCCGGGGACGCCGTCTTCGATCATGACGACCTTCGATGGCTACCCGATGGCCCGCGATGGCCGGCCCGAACGCGCGCTCGGGATCGGGATCGGGGCGTCCTTCGTCGGCGGAATCACGGCGGGCGTGATTCTGGCGCTCCTCTCGCCTCCCCTTTCGCGGTGGGCGACGACCTTCGGGCCGTGGGAATACTTCACGATGACCCTGATGGCTGTCGTGCTCATCGCTTCGCTGAGCCAGGGGTCCATGATGAAGGGGCTGCTATCGGGCGTTCTGGGCATGCTGGTGGCGATGCCCGGACTCAACCCCGCCGACGGCCAGCTGCGGCTCACCTTCGGGTTCCATACTCTGGATGCCGGTTTCAAGCTCCTGCCGGTCCTACTGGGTGTCTTCGTGATGAGTCAGGTCATCAAGGAGGCGGTGAACATCCTCAACCGGCCGGAACGGGTGACGATGGGGCAGGCGAGCGTCTTTCTCCGGTTGAGCGAATGGCGGCGGCACTGGGTAAATTTGCTCCGGTCCTCCGTGATCGGAACCTTCATCGGGATCCTACCGGGAGTCGGATCGAGCATTTCATCCATGGTGTGTTACGCGACGGCGAAAGGAACGTCGAAGAATCCCGAGGTGTTCGGCACCGGCTCCGAGGAGGGGATCGTCGCGTCGGAAGCGGGCAACAACGCGAATGTGGGCGGTGCGTTGGTCCCCCTGGTCACCATGGGAATTCCCGGCAGCCCCATCGATGCCATCCTTCTCGGCGCCTTGATTCTGCACAACCTTCAGCCCGGACCATTGTTGTTCATCAACAATCCGGACATCGTCTGGGCCATGATCGACTCCTACCTGCTGGCGAACGTCCTGATGCTGATCATCATGCTGTTCGCCGTCCGAATCATCGCCAAGGTGATGTATATCGACAGGGTTTTCCTTTTGCCGACGATCTTCGTTTTCTGCATGGTCGGATCGTATTCGCTCGGCAGCAGCTTCTTCGATGCGGCGGCGGTCATCGGGTTCGGGATCCTCGGCTATTGTCTCGAACGGGCCAAGATTCCTCTGGGGCCCTTCGTGATCGGTTTCGTCCTCGCACCGATCCTGGAACGCGAGCTTCGGTCGGGTCTGATGCTCTCGGACGGAAGCTATCTTCCGATCGTCACGCGACCATTGGCCCTGATCTTCGTTTCGGTTTCCGTCGCGTTGCTGCTGTACCCCGTCATCACGGAAAAGTGGCGGAAGCGCCGAAACGCCGCAAAACAGGCTTGAATTGTTCTGCTCATGACCGCTGTCAACATCATCTGGATCTACTGCGATCAACTGCGGACCGATGCGCTTTCGTGCTATGAACCCCCGGTCGCCGCGATCAGGACGCCGGCGATCGACGCGCTCGCCGAGCGCGGCGTGCGCTTCGCCAACTGCTTCTGCAATTCGCCGATCTGCGTCCCGTCTCGAACCTCCACCTTAACCGCCAATTATCCGGAGCGAACCGGCGTATTCGGAAACGAGGGTGCCTGGCGCTCCTATCCCTATGATCGCGACCTCCCGACCTTTCCCGGCTGGTTGGCGCGGTCGGGATACAGAACCGTCAACATCGGCAAGACCCATGTGCCGCGCGCCCTGAATCCATGGAATGAATGTGACCGCCGGGGGGCCGAGTTGGGGCGGTTCTTCGACGGTTTAGATCGTGAATCCATGGATATCGTAACCACCCCGACCATGAAGAGCCCGCTTGCCGGCCGGTTCCCGGCGGACCGGCCGTTTCCCGGCGAGATCGTGACGAATAATGCCATCGCGTGGCTACGTAACCTGGGGCAGAATCCAAGGCCGTTTCTGATGCGGATCGGATACCTGCAGCCCCACACACCGGTGACCCCGCCGCCGCCCTTCGATGGCCTTTACGCGGACATCGATTGGCCCCGCACCCTGGACATGGACCGCAGGACTAGCGTTTTCGAACGCCGTCTCGGTGAAATCCAGAAGGGCGACGCCCTGGCGTCAGAGGAGATTGCGCGAGTCCACGCCGAGTACCATCGCCTGGTGGCCTGGGTGGACGCCCAGGTCGGCCGCGTGTTGGAGGCCGTCGCGGCGCTCGGCCTGCGCGAAAGGACGGTCATCGTTTTCGAATCGGATCACGGCGTTGCCCTCGGCGAGAGTGGATGTTTTGCGAAACAGAGCTTCGCGCCCGAAATTCATCGTGTCCCGCGCATCATTTCTTGGCCGGGTACGCTTCCCGAAGGTCAGACGCGTGAGGACATCAACGAAAGCCTCGATCTGGCGCGAACCGTATGCGGATTGGCCGGAGTCGAACTGGCCGAGGAGTTCAAGGGCCGCGACCTTTTCGCCCAACCGGAACCGGACGCGGTGTTCGGATCGATTGGATACGGGCAACCGAGCAGCCGAGCCTTGCCGAACAATGAAGTCGGTGATTGGGTCGACGGCACCGGATGGCCTCGCAGGGGCTGCATCCGGACAAACCGCTTCCGCCTGGACATGAACGTGCGCAAGGACGGCAAGGAACCGCGTCCCGAAGACGAGGACATCTTCCTCGTCGACGTTCTTGAGGATCCGGGAGAGCGGCGCAACCGCGCCGACAACGAGGCATTGGTTGCCATGCGCGACGACCTGCGCGCGCGTCTGCTCGAACATTGCCGCGACGCCTGCGAACCGCCTTTCGTTCCGGCATTCAGCGTGGCTGAGCGCGGCACCGATTGATCCGAGACGTCCGCGGTTGGCACATCTGCGAAGTGCAGGATGTTAGCCATATCGTCCGGAACACACTTCGAAGCGGACATGTGACCAGGGGCTGCGTGAGCATACAGTCCGAGTATAAACCCTGGCGAGGATCCTCAAGTTCTGGACCCCGAATTCGGCCGACAGAGACCTTCTGGGCGAGTTCGGCGCTTCGCGCCCTTCGGCTCCAGAACATTGACTAAACAAACGCAGGATACGCTTCCTTCTAAACGTGAAAGACTCTAGCATTCTCGCAGCAAGCGACCGAAACCTTCGATCCGGTCCCTGAGGCCCGTCATTCTCAGGCTCAGCCAGAATGTCGCGAGATTGCTACTCAACACCGGTTTGCCGACCTCCTTTTCCAGGACTTCGATCATTGCGATGGTTGGCAGATTGGTGCAGCTGAGGAAAACCAGATCCGCGTCATCGCGGTCCACATAACGCACGAGCCGGGACAAGGACTCCGGCGGCACCCGGCCGATCCCTCGCCTTTCCTCCTGCGTCTCGCCAAGATTGAGTCCGTATTCGGAAACCACCTCGAACCCTTCCTCGCTGAAGCAATGGACCTCGCCCTCGTTCTGGAAAGGGACGTAGGGCGTGCCCATGGCGATCCGTTTTGCGCCCAGTGCCTTGAACGCCTCGAAGATGGCTGTCGTCGTCGTCAGCGCCGGAATGCCGCCCGAGGCTTCCGTCACCATCTCCTCGATATGCGCCCGCGAGGTCAGGAACGATCCCGATGTACACCCCCAGGCGATCACGTCGACCTCGGCAGTTCCGAGCTGCGCCGCCGCCTCGGCCGTTGTGTCATGCATGTCGTCGAAGGCGGCCTGGGTGGTCTTGCCCCGGGTGAGCAGGCGCGCGCAGTGGACCGACACGCCGGCCGGGGCCATCCGATAGAACTCCGGCTCGTTGACGGTATTGGTCGAGGGCACGATCAGGCCGATCTTCGCGCGATAGCCGTACGGGCTGTACATCTGCACCGGCTTCATGGTGGTGCCGGCGATCCGCCGGGGATCGACACCAAGCCCGCCGCGCGGCGGGCGGACAGTCTGGGTCATCGCTCGTCTCCCTCTGGGCCGCAGCAAAGGCGCCTCAACGATAGAACAGGGTCGGCAGATACAAGGCAATATCCTCGGCGATCAGAAGGATGCCGATGGTTGCCACCAGGGCCGAGAGATAGGGCAGGATGCCGATGGCCACATCGTTCAGGGGGCCGTGCCCGCGCACGCCCTGGACCACATAGACGTTGATCCCGATGGGGGGCGTGATCAGCGCGGTCTCGCAAAGCAGCATGACCATCACCCCGAACCAGACGGGATCAAAACCCAGTGAAAAGACCACCGGCCCGATGATCGGCACCGTCAGGATCATCATCGCCAGGGCGTCCATGAACATGCCCAGCACGATATAGACCAGGATGATCATCAGCATGGTCTGCATCGGCGACCAGCCGAGCGTGGCGATCAGTTCGTTGACCGCCGCCACCAGACCGATGGCGGCCAGCACGAAATTCAGGAAGTGCGCGATCAGCACGATCAGCAGGACCATGCCCGTCGTGCGCATGGTGCCCTCGATCGCTTCCTTCAGCATCGACCAGCTGAGCTTGCGAAACAGGTAAGCCAGAACGAGGGCGCCAAGGACCCCGAGCGCTGCGGCCTCGGTTGGTGTCGCCAAGCCCATATAGATGGACCCCACGACAAGCATGAAGATGATCAAGGGCGGCAGCAGATCGATCAAGCTCCGCAACCGGGTCGGCCAATCCGTCAGCACGCGGACGCCACCCCAGGCGGGCCGGAACAGGCAACAGACCAGGGTCACCAGCATGAACAGCAGCGCCAGCAGGATGCCGGGGAAGATCCCCGCCAGATAGAGCTGCGGGATAGAGGTGTCGGTCAAAAAGCCGTAGAGGATCATTGTGATCGACGGCGGGATCAGGATTCCGAGCGTTCCGCCCGCGGCGATGCTGCCGAGGAACAGGCGCTCGTTGTATCTCCGTTTCTCTATTTCCGGGATGGCGAGGACGCCGATGGTCGCCGCGGTGGCAATGCTCGAGCCGGAATTGGCGGCGAACAACGCGCAAGACCCGATGTTGGCATGCATCAATCCACCGGGAAGCCAGGCCAGCCAATGGGTCATCGCGCTGTACATGCGCGCGGCGATCCCCGACCGGAGAAGGATTTCGCCCAGGAACACGAACAACGGAATGGCGATCAAGGTGTAGGAATGGGAATGGCTCCAGAACACCTCGCCCATCGCGCGGTAGAAACCGAAGTCCGAATAGAGCTGGTCGAGTGTGATCCCCAACAGCCCGATCACCGCGCTGACCGGCAGGGCGAGCGCGAGAAGGATCACAATGATGACGACGGCGCTACCCAGCATCGTCCGCTGATTCCCTTTCCATCACCGGCCTAACGCCGTTCATCGGCGGCTCCCGCATCCGCGGCTTCGGCGCACGCGATGTCCATGTCGCTTTCCATTTCCTCATGGAGCGACGGCGCGGCGGCGATAGCCTGGATCGTCTCCATGTCTCCACGTATCAAGGCCAGAACGGACCGCATCAGGAAAAGCCAGATGTTCAGGGCGAAAAACCAGATGCCCGTCATCCAGAACACTTGCGGAATCCACAGCGGTGTGCGCAGGGGCGTGTTGGACTCCGCGCCGATGCGAACCGTTTCGGCAAGGACCCCATATCCCTGGTAGGCGAGCAAGGTGAAGACCACGGCCATCGATGCCAGAGCGATAACATCGAGCACTCGCTGAGCCATGACCGGAAGATGGGTATAGAGCGCGTCGACCCTCACATGGGCGCGCTTGAACAAGGCATAGGAGAAGGCCCAGGCCGTGAAGACGCTGAAGAAGTATCCGGAAATCTCGTCGACGCCGCGAAGGGAGAGACTGAACGCCTTCCGAATGACGACTTCCACGGCCACCATCACCGTCGAGATGATCAGCAGGCCGCCGCCCACGTAGATCAGCGCCCGGGAGAGCCGCTCAAAAGAAGTCCAAGCGCGACTGAGGAAGGTCTCCATGAGTCGTTTGGTCAGATGCCGCCGGCAACACCGCAGAAGACGGTCGAGGGCAACCCCCTAGTTCCCCCCGACCGCAACAAGTTTTCGGCGCAGTATTCCACCCCTTTTGAAGCTTTTCTATTTCGCCTTGGCCGTCATGCCGAGCACTTGGCCGACGGTCTCGTTCCACGCAGCCGCGCATTCGGCGCCGCACCGCCCGGCGAACTCGGGAAGTGCCGTCTGCTCCATCATCTCCTTGCGCACGGCGTCATCGGCCTCGGAATAGGGCACGAGTTCCATGTCGAAACGCGTCACGTTGTGCTCCTGACCCCAGCTGCAGCGGCCGTCGCCGGTCGAGCACCAGATCCCTTGCTGGTCCCCCTCGCGCGCCACATCCCAGGCTCCCGTGATCATCACGTTCTGAATCTTGTCGACGAGGAATTCCTTCACCTTAGGATCCATGCGCGCCCAGGATTTCTCGTTGGCGAAGACAGTCATCATGGCCCAGCCCAGGTTGATCGGGTAGAGGTGTGTCGCCACTTCCGGCCATTTACCGATATTGCCCGATAGCAGGCCGGTCACGGCGCAATCAATGACCTTGCGCTGCAGGGATGCCGGAACCTCCGTCGCCGGCATGGTCACTGGCGTGCCGCCCACGGACTTGACGAAATCGGCCTGGGTTGTCGCGAAAACCCGGATCTTCTTGCCCTGAAGGTCCTTGATTCCGCCAATCGGCGTCGCGCACCACAGGCCCTGCTGGCCGAGCGGGAAATAGCCGAGAACCCGCACGCCGACACGCCTCTGCATCACGTCATTGACGATGGGCGCATAGGAGTCGGCTGCCTTCTTGAGGGTATCGACATCCTGGATAGCACCGGCAAGGTCAAAGCCATCGAGTTCCGGAACCTCGCCGGAGGCATAACCCATCACCATGACGCCCAAGTCGGCCATGCCCATCTTCACCAAGCGAAAGATCTCCGGACCCTTGAGGCCCAGCTCTGTCATGCTGACGAGATCGGGCTGGATTTGGTTGTTCGAAAGCTCGGGCAACTTCTCATCCCAAAACGGTTTGACGATCAGATGCCAAGACACGCCACGCGATTGAGGACCGATGACCTTGAGGCTGGTCTTGGGAAGATCCTGTGCGTAAGTCGTTGCACAGAACATCAGTCCCGCCACGGCCCCAACCAAAGTCTTCGCTATATTCTTCATCATCACCGCCTCCCATAATCTTCCCGGATATTGAACAGAGCCCTGAATACTCAAAATTTTTCTAGATATTATTATTTTAATATTTACACAAGACAAACATCTTACAATGAGAAGTTGGGAAGAATTCTCCAAGTCTGAATGGGCCCATATATATTGTCAAATACAATACTCTTATCGTTTAATACCGAAATGTTTTGCTGAACTCTGAACAAAAAGCGGGCGGGATACAGTCCCACGCGGTGCTGACTGCTGAATGCAGTCTTGAGGTTGCTGTCTTCCGGTCCTACCCGAACTCCCGTTCCATTGCCTGCCGGAACAAATCGACGAAGGCGCGGGCCGGACCGGTCAAGACGCCGGTCGATGGGAACAGCGTCGAGAAGGTAAACTTGATCCGGGGTCGAAATGGCCGACAAACGATCCGCTCGTCGACGATTTCGTGGGCCGTGAACGGGTCGATGATGGCCGCCCCCATCCCCTCGGCAACCATTGTGCAGGCCGACCAGGGATAACGCACCTGCACACGGGGCTGAAAGCCGGGACAGGCTGACCGAAGCTCCGACAAGATCTCCATGTGCAAGAGACTGCTGGGACCGAGGACGATGACGGGAATCCTGTCCAGGTCGGAGGCGTGAATCTCCTCCGCCGCCGCAAGCGGCATGTCGCGGTGGAGAATGCTTACAGCCTCGGTATCCGGCAGCGGATGAATGTCGAGCAGGGGGTGATCGGCGGCGACGTAGGCGAAGCCGACGTCGTATTGACGCTTGGCCACAAGATCGGCGATAGCCACCGAGGTATCCGAGTGCAGAAACACATCGATTTCAGGATCGCGACTAAGAAAATCCTTGAGAACCCGGGGAATGAACCCTTGCACCAGGCTTGGCATCGCGGCAACCCGCAACCTTTGTTCCCGTGAATTCAGGATCGCCGCCGCGGTCTCCCGCACCTGGTCGCTGCCAAAGAAGAACCGCTCGACTTCGCGAAAGATGATCATCGCGTCCTCGGTCGGCGTAACCAAGTTGCCTTTCCGTTGAAAAAGCAACAATCCGAGGTCGGCCTCGAGATCGCGGACCAACCGACTGACCGCAGGCTGAGAGATACACATGACCCCGCTAGCGGCCGTCATGCCGCCGGTCACCATGACCGATCGGAACGCTTCGATCTGACGCGGATTGACCGGACGTGCCCCTTCCCTGCCCCTCGCGTCCTTCAATGCCACTCCTATTGAATAACAATCGCGTATGTGGCCATTCGGAATTCCTATTTCACATTTTGGTAGGTGCTCTGTCTAGCCGTCGACGCCAAGCTTGATGCACCACTCTGTCAGGCGATCCAGCGTCAACTTCTTCACCGGTACACCGTCGTCACGCCGGCGCGACATTTCCGCAAAGGCTCGTTCACCAGGGACACGAATAGGGGACGCATCGGGCCGAAGTTCCGATGATTTGATGCGGTCGATCACCTGATCCATTCGGTCGCGGAAGACTTCCAACGGCATGAACGCGGCGACATCGATGGCCATGAAGCTGTAGCTTGTGTTCATCGTGCCTTCATAGGGCAGGAAGCCGCTCGACTCTCCGGCGAACAGAGCGCCTCCGAACAGCACGCTGGTCAGGATTTCATGCCCTACGGCGAGGCCGAACGCCTTGTAGCCGCCGAAAGGCAGCAGCGCGCTCGATGCCAGGGCTTCGGCCGGATCCGTTGTGGGGTGGCCCTCTCGATCGAGGGCCCAGCCCTCGGGAATCCGTTCGCCCTGCTCCTTTGCCTGGACGATGCGCTCGACCGCTGCCCGGGTGCAGGCCATGTCCAGGACGAAAGGCGGATGCCGCCCCGCCGGTGCCGCGAGGGCCATCGGGTTGTTGCCGAGGATCGGAGTTCGCCCCCCTTCCGGCGGCATCAGCTTGCGACTGGTGTTGGTGTAGGTGATCCCGATCATGCCCCGCTCGACGGCAAGGAGCGGGTAGTACTTGGCCGAGGTGTAGGAGTTGGAATTGCGAACCCCGACAAAACCGATCCCGAAATCCGCGGCCTTGTCCATGGCCATCCGCATGGCTTGGGCGGCGACTACCTGACCGAGACTCCGGTTGGCCTCCAGAACGGCCATGGCGCCGCGATCGGTGACGATGTCGACACGCGTATCCGCTCGGTCGCCGCCCGCCCGCAAACGGCCCAGGACATGCAGAAACAATCGCAGCCCATGGGATTCCTCGCCCATCAGCTCGGCCTGCAGGAACACGTCCAGGCAGACCGCGGCGTCCTCGTCGGCAACGCCAAGAGCGACCAACAGCCGTTGGCACATATCCCTCAGGCGGGCCTCGGAAACGGTCAAGCGGTCGGCATTATTGGTCATGAAGTCGTCGGTTGAGGCCATTGATCGGGGGACGTGGCCAGGGCTTCCGCGAGGACGGCGAGGGCATGGTCGAAGTCCTCCATGTCCATGGCTTCGTCCGGATTGTGGCTGCCGTTTTCGTTGCGGATGAAGATCATCGCCGTCGGGATGCCCTCGTTCGCGAAAGTCGCCGCGTCGTGTCCGGCGCCGCTGGCCATCACCTTGTAAGATGTGCCGGTCGCTTCCGCCGCACTTGTCAACATTTCCTGCAACGGCTTGGCCATGATCGCCGGCGTGCTGCCCGTCAGCTCGCCCAGCTCGAACCGGACATTCCGCTTGGCGCCGATCTCCTCGGCGAGGCCCTGAAGCCGCTCCCGGACGATGTCCAGCGTTTCCCGTTCCTGGCTGCGGACGTCGACGCAGATGTGCATCTCGCCCGCGACCTTGGAGAAGCCGTGCTGTTCCGGGTTGGTCATAACCTCGCCGAAGGTGACGGTCAGGTCGCGGCCCTCGGCCAAGATGTCCTCCCACAGCCCGTCCATGCGGTAGATCAGCTCGCCGGTCGCGGCGGATGCGTCCTTCCGGTACTCCCGCGGCATGGCGCCCGAATGGGCGTACGCGCCGAGGCATTTTGCGGTTCGATAGCGGAAACTGCCGCGGATGCCGGTGACGATGCCGACGGGAATGTTCTCGTTCACCAGCACCGGCGCCTGTTCGATATGGGCCTCGAAATAAGCGACCACGCGATCCCGCTTGATCAGGCTGGCACCTTTCTTGACGCCTTCCGGATCGAAGCCCTCCTCGCGCATGTGCTCGGCCAGGGTCCTGCCCGTGTCGCTCCGGCGCAGAGAATCGACGACAGAGGGGTCGAGAATCCCGAGGGCCGACTTGCTGCCCAGATAGCTGTAGGGGAACCAGCAGCTCTCCTCGGCCCGCATTATGAGGACCGTCAGATCGAAGGGAGGCTTGCGCCCGGCGGCGTGAAAGATGGCCTGCGCGCACACCCCGGCGATGACACCGGCGGCGCCGTCGTAGTTGCCGCCGTGACCCACGGTATCGATATGGGACGCGACGAGGATCTGCCGGCTCCGGTCCTCGCCGGGCAGCGTGATGAAAAGATTGCCGGCGGCGTCGTGCTCCACTTCCACACCGAAGGATTCAGTCTCCTTGATCATCAGGTCGTAGGCCATGCGTTCGCCTTCGCCATAGGCCTTGCGCGTGACTCCGGGCGGGTCCGCGCTCTCGCGCTCCAGCGTTTCGAAAAGCTGGCGGGCCAGCATCTGCCCGACCTTCAGGTCGTTGGCGCTCCAAGCTGTCATGTCGACTCCCGTTAGTATTCCGCCAAAAGCGATCCGTACCCCTCGATCCGGTCGCGCAGCCCCATCGTCCGCATGGCATTCCAGAAGGTCGCCTGATTGCTGGTGATGACGGGTTTGCCGATTTCGGCCTCGAGTTCGGCGATTTTCTCGACCGTGGCGAGGTTAGTACAGCTGAGAAACACCACCTCGGCCTCCGGGCGATCGATGTAGCGGACAAGGCGCGACAGCGACTCCGGTGGAACCCGGCCGATCCCGCGGCGCTCCTCCTGGGTCTCGCCGAGGCGCAGCCCATACCACGATACGACCTCGATCCCTTCCTTTTCGACCAGGCGGGCCTCCTCCTCGTTGACGAAGTCGACATAGGGCGTGCCCATGGAGATCCGCTTGGCCCCCATCATCTTCAGCGCCGCGAGGACGGAACCGAACGTGGTCACCGACGGTACCCCGGCCTGTTCGGTCATGGCGGCTTCCAGTTTTTCACGTGGCACGATGACCGATCCGGAGGTGCAGCCCCAGACGACCACGTCGACCTCGGCGGTCGCCAGTTCGGAGGCCGCGCGCGCGGTTTCATCCGCCATCGCGTGATAGGATTCGGTGGTTGCCTTGCCCAGCAGTTTGATACGGCCGGTATGGATCGACACGCCGCGCGGCGCCATGCGATAGAACTCCGGCTCGTTGATCGTGTTGGTCGACGGCACGATCAGTCCGATCTTACCCCGATAGCCATAGGGGCTGTACATCTGCACAGCCTTCATGGTCGTCCCGGCGATCTGCTCCGGCGGGACGCCCGATCCACGTACCTTCGCCAGGGGCTTCGTGTCGGTCGTCATTTACCGCGGCCTCCGATTTCCATCAGCTTCGGCGCCGCAGTGCTCGCGGCGTTGAAGACCATCGCCGCGTCGTTCTGATACGGCATCCAGGTCGCCCCCTGGGCGACCCGCTTCTCGGCCATCTCGAAGTTCTGAACACTCGATCCGAAGGCAACTCCGTTGGCTTTGCAGATAGCGAAGATTTGCTCGGTCGCCTCGACCATCTTCGGATGCGAAAGCTGGCCGGGAATGCCCAAATCCTGCGACAGATCGTCGGGTCCGATGAACACCGCGTCAAGGCCGTCGACCTTGCAGATGGCATCCAGGTTGTCGATGCTCACCTGCGTTTCGACCATCGCCACCAGCATCGTGTTCTCGTTGACATGTTTGGTGACCTCGGCCGGATCCGCGACAAAGTAGTCCGTATGCGGCCCCTTTAGGTTCATCGGGCGGTTGCCCCTCGGATGGTATTTGGTCGCCTGGACGATCGCCTCCATCTGTTCCGGCGTATCGACCGCAGGCAGCAGCAGGCCCTGCGCGCCGGCATCTAGGGGCCGGGTCAGGTCGTGGGGTTTCAGCGTCCCGGGCGGCCGTACGAACGGCACGATGCCGGCCTCGCGCGCCAGCATCACCAGCACGCCCACCGTCTCCATGTTGAAGTCGGTGTGCTCCATCTCGACGATCACGAAATCGAAACCGCTGGCCGCCAGGATCTTCACCACGCGCGGATGCGGACACAGGGTGATCCATGTCCCGAAGACGGGCTTGCCCGCCTTGACCAGGGCCTTGACCGGATTGCTTTTGATCATGAAATTGTTTCTCCTTGCGTTCGCTTTTACCTATCGTCGCCGATCCCAGGCCTGCGGATTGACCAGGTATTGCGGCTTGCGGCCCTCCAAAACGTCGATCACCTGCTCGGCCGTCTGAACGGCGGTGCGTTCCAGGCATTCCTCGGTGGCGCCGGCGATATGCGGCGACAACACCAGGCGATCGACTTTCTTGAAGGGATGATCGGCCGGCAGCGGTTCCTTCTCGAAGACATCCATCGCGGCGCCGCGAAGGTGGTCCGATTCCAGGGCCTCGACCAACGCGTCGGGGTCGATCAGAGCGCCACGCGCGGTGTTGACCAGCATCGCACCCTTCTTCATGCGGCCCAGACGCTCCTTGTTCATGATGGCGCGGGTCTCGGGGGTCAGTTGCAGATGGAGGGATACGACATCCGCCTCGGCGAGGAGTTGATCGAAATCCTCGACCTTTTCCGCCCCGGATGCCGCAATCGTCTCCGCGTCGAGATAGGGGTCGTAGGCGAGCACGCGCATGTCGAAGGCGGCCTGGGCGATTTCGGCCGTGCGCCGGCCGATGCGGCCGAAGCCGACGACGCCCAGGGTCTTGCCGTACATCTCGACGAAATCGCGGGAATAGCGGTAGTCGTAGTCGTCCCCCCGCATCGCCCGGTCGGCTTCCCGCATTCGGCGCCCGATGGCCAGCATCTGGCTGATCGCGAACTCGGCCACCGACTGGACGTTGCCGTAGGGGGTGAAGATGATGGGAAGACCGATCTCGGTCGCGTAGGTGACGTCGACGGGATCGGTGCCGATGCCGTGATTCCCGAGGACCTTGAGGTTCGGCGCGGCGTCGATGGCCGCGCGATTGAGCCCGGCATTGCGGGTAATGGCGGCGACCGCGGGACCGATCTCGCCGGCGACGGTCTCCATATCGGGTTTCGAGGCCTGGCGGACGGTCAGGCCCGCTTTTTCGAGCAGCGCAATTCCGCTTTGGTGAATGGGCTGAATGAGAAGGCAGATACTCATGAGGTTGTCCCATCTAGTTCGTCATTGAGTCGTTTAGCTTCGCTGGGGGTCACCGTTGCCCCCCCATTTGCTTCCACATGATCGAGAAACCGCTTCAGGCGCTCCACGTAGGCTTCATTGCCCATGGACGCGGTATGAAACAAGCACTGGACAATCTGTTGTCGGCTCTCCGTCTCGGCTCGATTCCGGATCACCCCCCAAATACGCTTGAGATTCTCGAGGTCGGACTGTTCGATATGCAGAATGTTGGCGTAGGCCGCGCCTTCGCCGTCACTGCCCATGGGAATCTCGAAAACCGTCGAAGGCGGGGTGCCGTCGATCACGGCACGTGGATCGCTGGGCAGGTAATAACCGCTAAAGGGGGCATCGGTCCACACCGCTTCTCGACCCGGTTCGTTGAGACCGGGCGAACACGACAGATCGATATGAACGCCATTGTCCTCCAGCAACCGGTTCATGAAAGGCGCATAGGCATAGTGCCCGCCACGATAGGATGTGAAGGGCAGCCCGGCGGCTTCCAGCTTGGACCGGCAAAGCGCGAACATCTCGGTCACGTGGTCGGGCTCGCCGAAACGCACACCGACACCTTTGATCTCCTCGTGCAGATGAATGGCAATCTCGGCTCCCTTGGCGACACCGGTGTGATAGATGTCGACGAACTCGCCTTCATAAAAGGCCTCGCGGCAGTAGGTGCCCGAATGCGGCGTGAGCACGTATCGGCCGTCGGTCAGCTCGTTCATCAGGCCGATCAGGGCTCGGGATTCGCCGATGCTCTGCTCGATCTTCGGCGGATCGACCCGGAAGTCGCGGCCGGGATCGAACGGCGCGAAGGTCAGCCAATTGACGTCGATCACCGGCACCAGGTAAATCGGCGCTGAAAGATCCGTAGTCATCGCATCAACCTCCAATTCGGACCTTATATTCGGCTATTATCATCGCGACGGGCGGAAACGGTCCCGTTGAACACCAAGCGGAAGAGCGGCCGAGGAACGGGGCTCCCTTCTCCCCGGCCACCGCCGCCAGGCGCGCGCCGATGCAGGGGGCAACTCATCCACTCCAGGAAACTCCGGGGCCAAGGAGTTACCGGCCGGTAAACAACCGGTTCATCCCGACTTCCTCGGCCCAAATACGCTTATGCGCTTTCTCGATGTACGGCCTCAGCCGTTCCGTGCGTTCCGCCACCTTGCAATAGTCCTCAAGGAACTCCGGCATGATATCCGCGACCTCCTGGAAGACGGCTTCCTCGTCCATGGTCTCAAGGACGCCGTCACGGATAACGACCTCGCCATTGACGATGACGGTTTCGACACCGCGCCCGCCCTCCGTATAGACCAACTGCCGAACCGCGCTGTTCAGCGGAACGAACGACGGATCATTGAGGTTCAACAACACCAGATCCGCCAGGAAACCCGGCTCGATGGCCCCCAGCTCGTCGCCCATGCCCGCCGTCCGGGCGCCACCACTTGTGGCCGCCTGGAAAGCGTTGACAGCTTGATCCGGCCCCGGGTCCGGATCGCTGATGGCCGCCATCAGGCAGAAGAGTTTCATCGCCTGGAACATGTTCTGCGCATCGCTGCAGCTACAGTTGTCGCAGCCGAGACCCATGGTAACGCCGGCCTCCTCAAGCTGGCGGATAGGTGGAATTCCGCTCTTTAGCTTCATGTTGCTCAGCGGATTGATGACCACGTTGGTATTCGTCTGCGCCAGAAGTTCGATTTCCTCGGGCAGAAGCCAAATGCTGTGGGCGAGATTCAGGCGGGGGCCCAGCAACCCCTCTTTCTGAAGGCGCCGGATGAGGGATCCGTCGAATTCCCGGTACTCCTGCCGTGCCTGAAGGGCCATGGCCTTCGATTCGTAGATGTGGGTGTAGACGGGCATCCCATAGCGTTCGGACAACTCCACGGTGCGCCGGATCAAGTCGGGAGAACACCGCTCCGGAGCTGACGGACCCAACGCCCAGACGAGCCGGTCGTTCCCGCTGCCCCCTTTCAGATACTTCTCTTCCATATACGCGAGCTGGTCGGAATTCTTGTCCGGCTCGGCGGCGCTGGACAGGAACTTATGCATGTCCTCCGGGAAACATTCGCGCCAGAAAGGAACCGTATCCACACCCCGGATGTCCGCGTATTGCAGCGCGACGACAGCGCGGATCCCGACTTCCCGATAGGTGTCCACGACCAAGTCAAGGTGGTCGGAATCGAACGGGAAAAGGGTCACCATATCCTGGATGGTCGTCATCCCGGAACGCAGGCATTCGATGGCGCCTAGAAGTGTCCGGGCACGGATTTCCTCTCGGCTGCGCTTGGGATACTGCGGCGGCAAGGCAAGCAACCGCCAGGTCTCGAGCGGCGTCTCCTCCATGCAGCCTTTCGCCAGTACGTCATGGGAGTGATAATGGGCGTTCACGAAACCGGGGACCACGAGATGGTCTGTGGCATCCACGATCTCAATATCGTCCCTTCCCGATTCCGCGATTGTCTTTCTCAGGCCCGGGCCGACCTCGGCTACCCGGGATCCCTCGATCAGAATGTCGGCCACCGGTGGGTCGTGCGGGTCGCTCCCGGCGCGCATTACCCGACCATTTGAAACCAACAATCCGCTTTTCCCGTTCATTTCACGTCCTTCATGCAATTCCGGTGCTTTATACTTGAGAATGCCGTTCGATCAGCGTGACTGGGGCATTCAAGGATTTGGCCTTCGCGTGACGGTATGCGCACCTCCACCTAGCGTACGTCCGCGTAGAACTCGAACTTCCTTTCGAGGAGCACGACGGCCTGAACCAGGATGAACGCCAGACCGAAAATCAAAAACACCAGCGCCCAGAATCGTTCCATCAGAAAACTGCCCAGATACAGGTCGAATAACTCGCCGAAACCGAGCAAAGCCACGATCAGCTGGCCGATAATGACCCCCTTCACGCCTCGGATGACGCCCATACGCAGACCCGTTAGAATTTCCGGAAGGGCAGCCAGGAACAGTATCTTGTAATAGATCTGGAACCGGGTGGCGCCGAACGACCTCGCCATCTCGATCAGGGACTTGTTAACGGTGAGGATGCCCGCCTGGGTATCAATGACAATCACCCATACCGAAAACAGGAACACCGTTGCCACGACGGTCGTTTGGCCGATTCCCAAAATGGGCATCAGGGCCGGTACGAACGCGGTCAGCGGCGCGCTGATGAAAATATTCACCCACAGGTTAAGCATATTCGCCGCAATCCGCAGCCGCCCCATGACAATGCCAACGGGAATGCCCACCACGATGGCGAGGCCCAGGCCAATGGCGAAGACCTCCCCCGTCATCAAAAGGGCGTTTCTAAATTTGTCCAAAGCGATGGTCTCGACGGCGGCCACGAAGATTCTCGTGAGCGGGGGGATGAGGTCGATTCCACCGAACCGTCCGATCAATTCCCATATCGCGCCCCACAGGACGAGGGAGAACATGGCTGGTATCTGGATTCGCCGCATTGACAGGGCCATTGACAGGCTCCTATTCCAAATATTGCTTCAGACCGCCCCAGATTTCATCGACCATGTCCAGGTAACGCCGGTCCCGGCGGATCTGGTCGGGTGTAAGGTCGCTATGAAGGTCGGTTGAGACGATCTTGGCGATGCGGCCGGGCCGCGGCGACAGGATGACGGTCTGGTCGGCCAAATAGACCGCTTCTTCGATGCTGTGTGTGACGAAGATGACCGTCTTGTTCTCAACCGCCAGCAACGACAACAAATCTTCCTGCAGTTTGCGGCGCATTTGCTCATCGACCGCCGAGAACGGTTCGTCCATCAACAGAATCTCGGCGTTGATCACCAGCGCGCGTGCCAAGCCCGCGCGCTGGCGCATTCCCCCGGACAACTGGTGTGGATAGTGGTGCTCGAATCCCGTCAGCCCGGTTTGGGCGATGAACTTTCGGGCAATTTCTTCTCGTTCGCCTTTCTTTCGCCCCCGCAGTTCAAGCCCGAAAGCAACATTGCGCAACACATTCGCCCATGGCAGGAGCGCGAAATCCTGGAACACGAACGCCCGCTCGGGCCCTGGCGCGGTCGTCTTCTTACCGTTCACGAAAACATCGCCGCTCGACGGCTCGAGCAATCCGGCGATTATCTTTAGTAGAGTTGTCTTGCCGCATCCGCTCGGGCCGAGAAATGCCGTCATCTTCCCCCGGGGGATGGAAAGACAGATGTCTTCCAGTGCATGAACGCCACCGGGATAATGCATGCTGATACCTTCAACGGTAACGGCGGCCGTTTCCCGTGTGTCCTGGTTTTTCTCGATCATGGCCATCGGCGCGTCCATTCGTTCGTCCAATTCCGTTTCAATTGACCTGCCCCGACATGGTCCCCAATTCCGGGCGGAAGATCTTGTGCTCAAGCCGCTGCAGGACCGTCAGGGTCAGCGTCGAAAAAATAATGATCGAGGCGATCGCCGCGAACATATGCGCGTATAATGCCGAAGCTCGATTGTAGGTGATCAAGTCACCGATTCCGGTCGGGGTGATCAGCAGCTCCGCCAAAACGATTCCGATAAAGCCCCCGGAAATACCGAGCCGAAGCCCGGCGAAAATCATTCCGCTCGCCTGAGGCAAGATTATCTTCGTAATCTCCTGCCAACGGTTTCCCTGGAAGGAACGGCACATTTGCAGCAGAGACGGATTGGTGCTTCGAATTCCCTTGTAGGAATTCAGGATCACCAGCGGGGCGCTCATGATGACGACGACGATTACCTTGGACGTCATGTCGATGCCGTAGGCATAGGTGATCAGCGGAACGATGGCGGCAACCGGCGCCGTCTGCAAAATGACGAGGAGCGACATGCAAGTCCATTCGAAGCCTCGCGACAATCCCATGAAAACGCCCCATGCGACGCCGCCGAAACTGACGATCAGGATACCGATGATGAGCGGCGGCAACGTAGACGCGTACGCGGTCGCGAAACTGCCGTCCATGATCATCTCGAAAAATGCCGCGCAGGTTGCCGTAAATGATGGAAAAGCGAGACTGATCGGGATTCGCCCCGCAATCTCCCAAATTCCGAAGACCGTACAGAGCGAGAGCAGCTGCCACAGCCAAACCGGCCCTAATACGACGGAGGCAAATGATCGATCGGTCTTTGTGCCGCTGCCGATTTGAGACGTTCCCACGGTTTTATCGGTTTTGCGCGTTTTCATATTTCCAACTTGCTAAAACTACGACCGCCCCTGTGATCGAAGGACCGATTTAGCCGCCGAAACGGATCAACGATCGCCAGCCGACGGGCCATCACCATCCTCAGGCCCGACCAGCACCTCCGAGACATCCAACACGGCTCGATCTTGCTTCAACTTGGAACCGCGATTGTCTTCTAGATTTGGGCGCAACCGCGTTTGACGGCCTCCCCCAGCCCGCCCCGCCGACTGGGGGCCGACGGCGTCGGCCCCCAACGGGGAGAGACGGAAAATTATCTGGCCGAAATCGAGTATTCGACGTTCACGTACCCCATCTTGGCGAGGGCTTTGTTCAAGGGCCCCAGTTCCCAGAACTCGCCCACGTCAAGGGACTTCGCGTCACCTTCCAGCCGCCCGGACGAAGTCAGGAATTCGAAGTCCGCGCTTGCGGCCCCTTTTCCACCACCATTCGGCGGAAACAGGCCAGCCATGGCGGCCTGCTGGTGGTACAAGGTAATTTCTTCGTTTATTTCCTTCGGAAGTTCGGCGAGAAGGTCCAAACGCTCACGCTCGGCCGCCATGGACGTGGGATCGGCGTTCATTCGCCGGGCAGCGCGCATCACCTCTTCGACGATAATATCGATCGCGTCCTCACTCTCTTTGAGGAAATCCGTGGTGGCATAGAGAATCTCGTCGCTCGCCGATTGATTTCCAGCCGGAAGGACTCCGAACCGTTCGGGATCTTCGGTCGTCAGAAGACGTGTTCTCGTGAGATCCAGATAGGTCGCCTTGATGTTTCCCCGGCGCATGGAAATCGCGCGTACCTCGGACCCGGGGACATAGGTCATCCGCTTGAACTTGATTCCATGCATCGATTCCATCAGGCGGGCGAGCGCCTCGGTTCCCGATCCGCGCGAATGCACGGCAATGTCCTCGCCGTCAAGATCCTTCCAAGTCTTGTAGTACTCCTTGTTGACCACCGGGAAATAGGCCAAGCGCCGCAACTGGTAGAAGTGCCTGATCGGCGCCTTGAGCGTCTGGATCATCTTGTAGGCGTCACCAACTCCGATATCCATCTGGCCGTTGACGATCGCCTGAAAGACCACGTCATCGGATTTGAACGGCGTCACCTCGATTTTGAGGCCGCGCGCCTTGGCTTTCTCGAACGCGATCAGAAGAACCAGATCCTCCGCGCCCAGCGTATCGGCCGTCGCCACGCGGACCGTATCCTGTGCCGCCGCCCGAAATGCGCCCAATGATAAAGTAAACGCCACGGCAAAAACCGCAACGAGAATGCCATGTAGAATTCTCTTCATGATGCTCTCCCCTTGTCGTCGCTTGCTTGGTCCACCTAACCCCAGGGGCACCTCCCGGCCTGCCCCTTGTGATGGATGCATCGTGGTAGGAACGAACGCGTATGACTGTTTGATTTAACCACCTAACCTATTGATCGGACAAATCGATTAATCTAATGAATTATTCCATGAATCTGAAGAATATGACGATCCGCCAAATTCGATCCTTCGTCGCGGTCGCTGAAAGCCAAGGGTTCGCGGGCGCCGCGCAGCAACTGAACACCTCGCAGCCCGCTTTGAGCCACTGCATCAAGCAGCTGGAATTACTGCTCGGCAACCGATTATTTAACAGAACCACGCGCCGCGTCCACCTGACACCCGTCGGCGAAACCTTCCTGCCCCATGCCCGGCATCTTGTCGCTCAGTTCGACAGCGTCATGTCGGGGATGGAGGATGTCTTGGCGCAGCGCAGCGGCCAAGCCGCGATCGCATGCCTGGCATCGATCGCGTTCCGGTTGATGCCGGTCGTGATGGCGGCAATGAAGAAAATCTATCCCGGGATCGGCATCAACATCCGCGATGAGAACAACCAGGGCGCCATACAATGCGTGCTCTCAGGGGAAGTCGATTTTGGGATCGCCACCCTGACCAGGCACCACCCAGATCTCCATATCGCGCCGCTCGCCTCCGACAGCTTTCGCGCCGTGTGTCGGGCAGACCATCCGCTGGCGGCAAAAAAGCTGGTTCGCTGGCGGGATATCGAGCGATACCCCCTGATCCTGATGGGCGAGGACACGGGGATCCGCTATCTCCTCAACCCGATGCTGGCCCGACGCGCGGCCAATCTGACAATCGTTTCCGAGGTTTCGCACCTTTCCACTGTCAACGGCCTGGTCGAGGAAGGAGTGGGCATCACCCTGCTTGCCGGCCTGATGCTCCCGCGTGGCGACCGTCGGCTGCTCGTCCATCGGCCCATCGAACCCCCGGCCGTGACCCGGACAATCAGCGTCATCTGGCGCAAAGGCGCGCGGATCTCTCCGGCGGCCCTCGCGGTGATCGATATCACCGCCCAGGTCCTGCGCGACCCACAGGTGGTCCACCGCTGGCCCCATGTCAGATGGCATGCCCATGAGTGGAACGAGAAAACCCTCGCCGGATGGGCTTCATGACGGTCGCTTTCGCTCGCGCCTAGTGTCCCGATCGCGAGATTCGTGACATCGAATCTCGCGTGAACTCGATCGCCTTTCCATTGCCGGATTCGACAATCTTGAACTCTCGGCTCACTCGAACCCCGCCCGGTCGCAATGAATCCGCGAGCTCGTTCGTCGTTCAAACGTCGGCCGCGGCCCAGTTCAGGCCACGACGGAGAATCTTCCGCATCTGCCGGTTCTCGAACTCAGCGGCAACATGGCCCAGAGATGAATAGAAAACCCGCCCCTTGCCGTGCCTGCGTTTCCACACCGCCGGCATCACCACACCGTCGATCCACCAGGCATGGTCGCCACTGAAGGTGGTGGTGGCCAGAACCTCGTTCGACGGGTCGACATGCATGTAATACTGCTCCGAGCGAAAGGGAAACCGCTCGATTCCCTCCATGATCGGATCGTCCGGCTTGGCGACGTCGACCCAGAAATCGATGATCTTGCCGGGATGGGCCACCCATTGGCCACCGCACATGAACTGATAGTCGACCGAATCGCGGAAGGCATCGCACATGCCGCCGTGGAAGCCGCCCAAGCCGACACCCCCTTCCACCGCGTTGATAAGGTTGGCAGCTTCCTCTTTCTCTATCTTGGACATGGTGTAGATCGGAACGATCAGGCTCAGATCCCTGATGGCCGGGTCGGCAAAGACCTTCGTCGTGGTTTCGACATAGACTTTGAAGCCGTCCTCCTTGAGCATGTCCGACACGATCGAGGCGCATTGTTCCGGCTCGTGTCCGCTCCAGCCCCCCCAAACGATCAAGGCTTCCCGCATGACCTCATTCTCCTTCCGTATTCTGCCGCCTCTGCTCAGCCCAAGCGCCCATTGACCAGATTGTCGGTCAGGGGCGCCGGTCTGGCGATGGAGGTTTCGATATCGATTCGCCGCCCGTCGACCGCGGATTTCTCGAAGGCTTCGATAACTTCAAGCACATGGAGGGCGAGCTCGCCGCTCGCCCGGTGGCGGCGGCCGTCGCGTAGGGCGTGCGCCATATCGGCCAAGCCGATACTGCGGTAGTTGCCGTCCGCGTAGGGCATGTCGGTGGCGACCGGAGTCCATTCGCCGCCCGTCGGCAGGATCTGGACTTCACCGCCGAAGCGGTTCGGATCGGGGACGATCAAGGTGGCGTCGATGCCGTAGACTTCCAGCGGCAGATGCTGGTGGCCGGCGACGTCGAAACTGGTCGTGATCTGCACGACGGCGCCCGAGCCGAATTCCATGAGGCCGGCGATATGGGTTGCGACCTCTACCGTGATCATCTGCCCGCGCAGGGGCTCGCTGAGGATTGGCCGCTGGGCGCGCGCCTTGGTCGCGAACCCGAAGACCGTCTTGACCGGCCCCAGCAGGTTGACCAGGTCGGTGATGTAATACGGCCCCATGTCCAGCATCGGCCCCCCGCCCCGCTGGTAGTAAAATACAGGGTTCGGATGCCAGCGTTCGTGGCCGGGCCCCATAAAATAGGCCGTTCCGCCGACGATCTTGCCGAGCTTCCCCTGATCGATCAGGTGCCGGCAGCGCTGGTGGGTGCCGCCGAAGAAGGTGTCGGGCGCGCACCCGACGCGCAAGCCCTCGTCCCGCGCCCGTGCGATCAGCGCCCTGCCGTCTTCGAAACGGACGCCCAGCGGCTTCTCGGAATAGACGTGTTTTCCGGCCTCCAACACTTTTAGGCCAACCTCGACATGTGCTTCGGGAACGGTCAGATTGAGAACGATCTCCACCTCGGGGTCGTCGAGCAGGGCCTCGACCGACACCGCGCGCAGTCCGAATTCGCGGGCCTTCGCTTCGGCCGCGTCGGAAACCGCGTCGGCCACCCCCTTGATGTCGAGAATCGGGAACGCCTTGGCGGCGGTCAGATAGGCGCCCGAAATGTTGCCGCATCCAATGATGCCGATACCGACCCTCTTCACTCGTCTTTCCTCCCGTTTTTACTCGTTCAGGACGCCGGCTTGTTCACACCGACTCCCGGCGTATGACCCGCGGCTGGAATTGCCGCTGGACCTCCAGCTCGATGCCGTAGCAGGTCTTCAACAGGTAACGGCATGCATTGCGCACGATCTCCACGACCGCCGTGTCGACGGTGGTCAGCGGAGGCGCCAGGACGGCGCAGAAGTCCAGCTCGTCATAGCCGATCACGGCCATATCCGACGGCACATGGATCCCGCGTTGGAAAAGCCGCGAAAGGGTCGGAACCGCCATGGCCGCATTGGCGCAGAAAATGGCCGAAAAGGACCGATGTCTTTCGAGCAGGATGTCGCAGCAACGCTGACCGCCAAGGGTGGTATAGTCGCCTTCGACGATCAGGTCTTCGGCGAGGCGGACTCCGGCGGCGGCCAACTCCTCGATGAAACCTTCATGGCGTTGACGGGCGTCCAAACGGTGCATCGGACCGGTAATGACCGCGATGTCCCGATGGCCCGCCTCCAGCAGCGTGCGGGCGGCCAGCCTTCCGCCTTCGATATGGTCGGCTGCGAAACATTTTTCCTCGATGGTCGGGACGACCCTGTTCATGATGGCGACACTGGGAAACCGGCTCTCCAACTCGATGAGTCGTCGTTCCGAGATTTCGCCGCTGAAAATCAGCATCCCGTCGCAATCGCGGGCGAGGAGAAAGTTGAAGCCCTCCTCTTCCTGCGCCATCCCCGATCCGGTCGCGACGACGAAATACTTGCCCTGGGCGCGAAGCTCGTCCTCTGCAATCTTCAAAATGAGCTCGTAGTAGGCGCCGCCGATACTGGGCAGGAGCAGCCCCACGATTCCCAGTTCCTTGGTGGAGAGGGACTGCGCGATCGAGGACGGACGGAAGGAGAGCTTTCGGATCGCGTCCTCGACCCGCCGGCGTTTATCTTCCGAGACGCTTCCCTTCCCCGAGATCGTTCGTGAAACGGTTCCAATACCAACGCCGGCCAATTTGGCCACATCGCGGATGGTTGCCATCTTTTTCCTGTTATTTCGAGACAACGCGTATACACATCATATTTGCAAAGAATGCCGACTTCAAAAAAAAACGAAAGATTAAAAAAGGATTGACATTCTGGCCCCTCGTTGCAATGTAATTGGAACCGTTTCCAATAACCCTCGTGACGCGCCCTGTCATGCGGGTTTGGCGTTCGCGGGGCCGGAACGGCGTACAAGGCGTCATCGCGAAGAGGCAGAGCCCGAACAAATCGGCCGCCATCGATCACGTTCCGCGAGCGAAGACGCGAAGACACGGAATCCGTAGCAGGGAGCGATAGAGATGACGATTCAACGACTTCTACGAACCGCAACCTTGGTGGCCGTCGGGATGGTCGGTTGCGCCTCGGTCGTCTCAGCCGAGCCGCTGAAGGCGGAAGTCATCCACTGGTGGACGTCGGCGGGGGAAACTCGCGCGCTAAAGCAATTCGCCAACGCTTTCAACGCGGCAGGTGGCGAATGGCTCGACAATGCAGTCGCCGGCGGTCTGGCCGCACGCCAAGCCACCATAAGCCGTATCGTCGCCGGTGATCCCCCGGCGGCCGCGCAATTCAATACCAGCCGCGATTTCGAGGAGCTCATCGAACGAGGGCTGTTGCGCAGCCTTGAACTGGAGGCGCAGGCCGGCAACTGGCGGGACGTGATCCCCGAGTCCCTGGTGAGGCTGTCGTCCCGTGACGGCAAGTTTTACGCCCTGCCCGTCAACATCCACGGACGGAACTGGGTCTGGTACAACACTCAAGTCCTCGAGGAAGCCGGCGCCACGGTGCCGACCGGGTGGGGCGACGACATGTTCGAAGCGCTCGACAAGGTCAAGGCCTCCGGCAAGTTGCCCCTCGTCATCGGCGGCAATCCCGGCTACGAGACCTTGTTCTTCCATTCCGTGATGCTGGGGGTCGGTGGCGTGGATCTGTGGATGAATGCCTACGGAGAGCGTAACAAGGGCGCCCTGACCGGCCCGGCCATGCGCGAGGTCTTCGAGACCTATGGCCGCCTGCGCGCCTATGTCGACGAAGGTTCCCCGGGCCGTCCTTGGAACATCGCCATCAATTTGGTTATCACCGGCAAGGCGGCATTTGCCCCCGTCGGCGACTGGGCCAAGGGCGAGTTCGCGGCCGCCGGCATGACGGCCGGAAAGGAATACGGCTGCTTCATGCCCGGCGGCATCATGGCTATCGGCGGTGACGTATTCATCTTCCCCGTACTCGACGACACGGAACAAGAAAAGGCGCAGGACCTTCTGATCCAGACAATCGCCGACAAAAAGGCGTTGCGGGAATTCAATCGGTACAAGGGGTCCGTGCCGGCGCGCGTCGATGTCGATATGGGGGGCACGGACATCTGTGCTGAGGCGGCGATGGCCGCGCTGCAAAAAAAGGAAATGCGCGCGCCCCGATCGTCCATGCTTCTTCCGGCCGACACCGACGGCGAAATCCGCGATCTGATCTCGGAGTACTGGAACGATCCGTCGATGACCGTCGACGAGGCTGTGGAACGCCACGCCGAGATTCTCCTCGACGGCTAGAATACCTCGTGGTGGAACCAAGCGGCCGGCCCCGGCGGGGTCGGCCCGCCACCGGAGCGAAGGTATAGCGCATGCTGATGCGAAATCTGGCTGCAAAAATCGCCCTGACGCCCATGATGATCATCGTGGCGGTGGTGTATGTCGGGTGCATCCTGTGGACGTTCCGCACCTCTTTCACCTCCTCCCGGGTTCTTCCGACCTACGATTTCGTCGGCTGGGATCAGTATGCCGCCCTGTTCCGCAGCACCCGCTGGATCGTGTCGCTGGAGAACATGTTCATCTTCGGCGCGGCTTACATCCTCGGCTGTCTGATCGTCGGCTACCTCATGGCGATTTTCATCGACCAGCGCGTACGGGGCGAGAACACGCTGCGCACCATCTACCTTTATCCCCACGCCATGTCCTTCATCGTCACCGGGCTGATCTGGCAGTGGATGCTGAATCCGACGCTGGGTCTCCAGGACTTCGTCCGTAACCTGGGCTGGGAATCCTTCTCGTTCAACTGGATCGTGGATCGTGACCTGGCGATTTTCACTGTCGCTATCGCCGGGATATGGCACGGTTCGGGGTTTGTCATGGCGCTTCTCCTGGCCGGGTTGCGCGGCATCGATGCCGAGATCTGGAAAGTCAGCAAGATCGACGGCATCCCGGCCTGGCGGATGTACATCCAGGTGATTCTGCCGATCCTCTTGCCCATGGTGCTGACCTGCGTGTTCCTGCTTTCGGCCCAGGCCGTGAAGAGCTTCGACATCGTCGTCGCGATGACCAATGGCGGCCCCGGCATCGCGACGGAGGTCCCGGCCAAATACGTGATGGACTATCTGTTCGAGCGCTCGAACATCGGGCGGGCGACCGCCGCCGCGACCGTGATGCTGGTGATGGTCATCTCGATCGCGGCGCCGCTGCTCTACCTGCGTAGCTTCCGCAAGGAACGGCAATCGGGAGCCGGCAAATGAACCGCGCTACCGCCAGCGCCGACGCATTCCCGGTGCGCGTCAGGCGGCGGAAGCCCCTTATCACGCCGGCCCGTCTCGGGCTTTACGCCTTCCTTGTCTCCGCCGCCCTTTTCTTCGCCCTGCCGCTGTTCATCATGGTCATCACGTCCTTGAAAACCATGGATGAAATCCGGACGGGCACGATTTTCACCCTGCCCATGGCGTTCAATCTCGATCCGTGGATAAAAGCGTGGGACGCCGCCTGCACCGGGATAACCTGTGAGGGCATCAAGGTCGGCTTCTGGAACTCGATCCGGATTCTCATCCCCAGCGTGGCGCTGTCCGTCACCTTGGGCGCTCTCAATGGATACGCCCTGTCTTTCTGGAAATTCCGCGGCGCGAACATCGCCTTCGCGCTGTTGATGACCGGCGCTTTCGTACCGCATCAAGTATATGTCTTTCCCATGGTCCAGATCAGCGCCGCGCTGGGGATTTTCGGCACGCTGCACGGAATCGTCCTCGTCCACGTGATTTTCGGACTTCCGGTCATGACCCTGATCTTTCGCAACTACTATGCCGGAATTCCGGAAGAGATCTTCAAGGCCGCCCGCGTCGACGGCGCGGGGTTCTGGCGGATCTTCCTGACCATCATGCTCCCCATGTCGACGCCGATCATGATCGTCGCCGTCATATGGCAGGTGACGGGCATCTGGAACGACTTTCTGTTCGGCCTGATTTTCGCCGGCCGCGACAATCTGCCCATGACCGTGCAGCTGAACAACATTGTCAACAGCCAGTTCGGCGAACGCGAATACAACGTCAACATGGCAGCGACGATCCTGACCGCCCTGGTTCCGTTGTTCGTCTATTTCGTATCGGGCAAGTGGTTCGTTCGAGGCATTGCGTCCGGTGCGGTCAAGGGGTAAGGCATGTCCGCAATTACCGTGAAAGATCTCGCCGTCTCCTTCGGGCATCTCTCGGTTCTCCGCGATCTGCAACTCGGCGTGAACCAGGGTGAGTTCCTGGTCCTGCTTGGGCCATCCGGATGCGGCAAATCGACCCTCCTGAACGCCATCGCCGGCCTCATCGAGCCGGAAGCCGGAACCGTCGAAATCGGCGGCCGCGACGTCACCCATTTCGAGCCGAAGGACCGTGGCATCGCCATGGTGTTCCAGTCCTACGCCCTCTATCCGAAGATGACGGTGCGCGGCAACTTGGCCTTCGGTCTGAAAGTGGCCCGGCTGCCACGCGGCGAAATCAAGCGCCGGGTCCATGAAGCCGCTGAGTTCCTTCACATCACGGAGCTTCTCGACCGGCGGCCGGTGCAGCTTTCCGGCGGTCAGCGGCAAAGGGTCGCGATTGGACGCGCACTGGTCCGCAATGCCGATGTCTTCCTGTTCGACGAACCATTGTCGAACCTTGACGCGAAGCTGCGCGCCGAACTGCGTGTCGAGATCAAGCGGCTGCACCGCGACCTCGGAAGCACGATGATCTACGTCACCCACGACCAGATCGAGGCATTGACCCTGGCGGACCGCATCGCGGTCATGAAGGGCGGCATCATCCAGCAGTTGGGAACCCCGCGCGAGATCTACGACACCCCCGCCAATCTGTTCGTGGCCTCGTTCATCGGCTCGCCAAGCATGAACTTCCTTGAGGGCAGGATCGCGCTGGAAGGCGACGTCTTTCACTACCGGAACGCGATTTTCGACGTGCCTCTGACCGCTTACCCGTTTGCGAGGCCACCCTCTCACGGACAACCGGTCCTCTTGGGCGTGCGGCCGGAAAACATCGCCGTTGATGGCGCCCCGAAGCCGGGAGAGTTCTGCGCCGAAGCGAATGTCGACCTGGTGGAGCCGACCGGCGCCGATACCGTCGTCTGGTGTCAGGTCGGAACGCATTCGATATCCGTGAGGGTCGATGCCGCCCAGATCATCAACGAACGGCAGAAGCTGTGTATCGGCTTCGATCCTGGACGGGCGTCGATGTTCGACCTTGAAAGCGGCAACCGCCTTTAGCGTCTGCTTCGGAGACCCAGAGAAATGAACGCGATTCCGAACCTTTCCTTTCAGCTGTTCAGTGCCCGGTTCGAGCCGTCGCTGGATGCCAAATTGGCAGCCCTGACCGAGCTGGGCTATGGGATGGTCGAGCCCTATGACGGCCTCTACCAGGATCTCGAGGCGCTCCGCCGTGGACTGGCACGCTACGGCCTGCATGCCAAGACCGGCCATTTTGGGTTCGGCAGCATTCGGGAGGATGCGAACCGCGTGATCGACATCGCGAAGGCGCTTGCCGTGGAGGTCGTGACCGTGTCCGCGTTGCCGAAGGGCGAGCGCGAGAAGGACCTGGCCGGATGGAAGGCGGTCGCACGAGACCTTGCATCCTATACGGAGATGTTTACCGATGCGGGACTCCGCTTCGCCTGGCACAACCACGCCTTCGAATTCGCGGTGCTGGAGGACGGCTCAATGCCGCTCGACCATCTGCTGGGAAGTTCGCCCTCGATCCTGTGGCAGGTTGATATCGGCTGGGTGTTCCTCGGCCAGCAGGATCCCGCGGCCTTGTTCTCGAAGTATGGTGACCGTGTCTTTTCGATCCACTTGAAGGACATCGCGTCGCCAAGCCAATGTCTCGACGAGGACGGCTGGGCCGATCTCGGCCATGGCGTCATCGACTGGCCAACCGTGTGGCCGATGATCACCGGGCTGAACCCCGAAATCTTCGTTGTCGAACACGACAAGCCGACCGACTACCAGCGCTTCGCCCGGCGCTCGGCCGAGGGCTACCAGTGTCTGTTGGGGAGTATCTAAGATGTCGGTTCTTGGCGTCGGTATCGTCGGCTGTGGCACCATATCCAGCCGTTACTTCGGCAATGCGGCATCCTTCCAGGGGATCGAGATTCGCGCTTGCGCGGACGTGATGGACGCCGCAGCGCGGCGGACCGCGGAGCAGTACGACGTCCGCTGCGAGAGCGTTGACAGCCTTCTGCGGGCCGACGACATCCAGCTCATCGTCAATCTGACAATCCCGGCGGCGCATTTCGACGTGTCGGCCACGGCCCTTCAGGCAGGCAAGCACGTCTATTCGGAAAAGCCGTTGGCGGCGACTTCGGCCGAGGGCCGCGAGCTCGTGGAGTCCGCTGCCCGCCTGGGACTCCGCCTTGGTACTGCGCCCGATACCTTCCTGGGAGCGGCCGGTCAGGCCGCCCGCCGCGCCCTCGACGAGGGCCGGATCGGAAGGGTCGTGGGCGGGAGTTGCCACTGCCTGTCGCACGGCGCCGAGTCCTGGCACCCGAACCCCGACTTCCTCTACCAGGAAGGCGGAGGACCGATGCTCGACCTGGGGCCTTACTACGTCACCATGCTGGTCAACCTGCTCGGGCCCGTCGCCTCGGTGACCGCCCATGCGGCGACCCCCTTCGCCACCCGCAAGATCGGGAGCGGACCGCGGAGCGGCGAAATGATCGCCGTCGAGACGCCGACGACGGTCCATTGCATCCTCTCTTTCGAATGCGGCGCCCTGGTCACCTTCTCGGCCAGCTGGGACGTCTGGCGTCACGGCCACAACAATATCGAGATCTATGGTGAAGCCGGCTCGATGTTAGTGCCCAATCCCAACTTCTTCGGTGGCGAGGTCGCGGTTTCGGAATGGGATGGGCCGTTCGTCGCCGCCCCCGACGACTGTCACCCGTTCGCCCGCGGCAACCGCAAGATGCGAACCGGCACCGTCGTCGCCGACTACCGCATCTCGGGGTTGGCGGACATGGCGGCAGCGCTGGTTGCGGGACGTCCCCACCGGTGCGACGGCACCATGGGCCTGCACGTGCTCGAAGTTTTGGAAAACATCCTCTTGTCCGCGAGGGACTCCCGCGTGGTGGAGGTGAAGACGCGCTGCCTCCGCCCCGCCGCGCTGGGCGCGGCCGAGGCCCGCGCCCTTATGGGCGGCGACACCGTCGCTTCGGCATAGGTTTTGCCGATACGGCCGTCCACACATGAATCGCTGTTCGCGACGTTTGTAAATCCTGATTCTCAACAGAACCTAAACACGTATCGATCCCATATCCCCGCTAGTACGGGTTGTGTGACGAGCGCGGCCGAGACGACTTCGTCAACTTCGCACAGAGCCGGGCGGGCGGAGGAGACGCCGAAGGGCTGATCGTCTGTGCAACGCCGGGCGAACCGTCAGGAAGGCACCAGGCTGCGAGAATGTCGTAGCGACAGTGATTCCAGTATTTGGGTCAGTTTGTCGCACAATGGCGGTATCGTGCTGTGCTTTCGCTTTAGGATCCCTGTTTCGCGGTCAGTAGCGATTTCCGAGCAGGGAAGGCGGTTCAGGTTTTCCCAAGCGCCGCCAGACGGTGCTACCGAAGTGGCAATTGTTGCCAGATCACTCCGGGCAACGATATCCAGAGAACAGGACACATCGTTCACCTCGACCCTTGGCTTTGGTGCGGCGAGGCTGTGTGCCTCGAAGATGTGATCAAAGATCCTGCGCACGAAGGTTCCGGCGGGTAGCACCCAGTCAAGCTCCGCCAACTCTTCGATGGTCTTGTCGGATCCGTTATTGGCCGGATGCCCCTTGCGCACCAGAACTTCGGTATCCGTCTGGATCAGGCTTTTTGTCTCGATCAGGTTCTTATGCGTGTCCGCGAATGTTACGGGGCCGAAAACCAGATCCACTTCCCCCGACAGCAACAGATTGATCAGGTCGACGGGAACACCGGCGGTAATCTTTACCGAGGCTTGGGGATATTTTGATGCCAACTGGGCCACGGCCTCGGGAAGCAAGCCGTTCAACCAATAGAAGCCGGCGCCCACCACAATCTCGCCCCGATCCGCATCCTTGGCCGAATCGAGGTGCCGCAAGGCGCTGCGATAGTTGGCGTCGATCGCCTTGGCATAGTCGCCGAGGATTTTTCCAAAATGGCTTGGTTGGACACCTCTGGGAAGACGGTCCAGGAGCTTGACCTCCAGCTCCTCCTCCAGCCGGCTGAGGTGCTTCGACAAAGCCGGCTGGCTCATTCCCAGATCGGCGGCGGCCGACGTGATGTTTCCGTGTTCGAGCGTCTTCAGAAATAGACGCAGGTGGCGAATATCCACGACGCATTCCGGTTTAGTTATGATTAATGACAATAACATTAATATTACGGAATGCCATTTTCTAATATTTGTTTCAGAAGATTCCGCCCGTTCTGACCTCCGGAGCCAAAAAGGGAGGGAGGCTCATGAAGGTTTAAGCCCACTATCGCGGTACTTATCGCGACAACGCCGGCTCCATGGCGCGTGGGTGACGACCCGGCGCTGCCATCGCCGCAATCCTCACCCGATGATCTTTGAAACCCACGGCGACACGGTCTTCCGCCTTTCGCATCGGGCATGGTCGGCATGGCGGTGCTGGTTCCAAGCAGCGTGTCCGCACGACGCCAAAAACGCCGCCAGATGATCGGTGCCGAGCAGTCAATCACGCTACCGTTCAAGGTTAGGAGAGTCACATGGGATGGTCACCATTTCGTCCAGTTGGTCTGACACACGCCGATTCCCGAGCTGCCGGAGGCTATACGCTCATCACGCCGGTCAGCTTCGATTCCGTTCTTCTAATCGACGAGAGGGGCGAGGTTGTTCACAGCTGGTCGGTCCCAGGCTTCCAACCGGGTTATGGTTATCTTCTGCCGAACGGAAACCTTCTCGTCCGCGGTCAACCTCCCGTCCAAGTGACAGTTGGCGAACCCGCCGGAAAGGCGGACATCCTGCTCGAGTTGGACTGGGATTCCAACGTGGTATGGCGCTGGGAACATCCGACCTTTCACCACGACATGTACCGCCTGCCCAATGGCAACACGCTGGCGATTATCTGGAAGGTTCTGCCGGAAGAAATCGCCAAGCAAGTCAAGGGCGGCATGAGCCCTGATCAACTGGCGGAACTGCAAAACGACAAGGAATTCTTTTCCTTTGTATTGCAGGGCTTGGGCGTCGGAGGTCGGCCGCGTCTGACGGGAATGCTCACGGACGCCATAGTCGAGGTCAATCCGCAAGGCGAAATCGTCCATGAAATGGATGTGTGGAAACACTGCGATCCGGAAAAGGACATCCTGTGCGAATCAGACACGCCACTTGAGTGGACTCATGTGAACGCCGTGGAAATGGCTCCGGATGGCGACATTTTGATCAGCTGTCAGAAACTTGACCTGATCCTCAAATGCTCCTGGCCGGAAGGTAAGCTGAAATGGCGCTGGGGAGGACCCAGAAAAATCAGTCATCAGCATGACCCCAACGTCACGCCTGACGGCAATCTGTTGGTCTTCGACAATGGAACCCATCACCCACTCATGGGCCGCTCTCGGGTGGTTGAGGTCGACTTCAATACGGGAGACATTGTTTGGCAATACCAGCCGTCTCCTGTCTTCAGCATGTGTAGCCTTCACATCTCCGGGGCAGAACGTCTGGCCAATGGCAACACGTTAGTTTGCGAAGGGGAATGCGGGCGGATCTTCGAGGTCGACCGCGACGGAGACATATGCTGGGAGTGGATCAGCCCCTTCGTCCTCGATTTCAAGGGCGTCAAGGCGGTGATGTTCTTCCGTGCTCACCGTTATGCGGCTGATAGCCCTGAACTGGCTGGGCGGATGCTGGACCCCGCCGCCCACGCTGACTTCAACAAGGAGTGGAACCTGGCGCGCTAGTGTTCGGAAACGGGCGCAGGTGGCGAATATACACAATGCATTCCAAATCTGTTATGGATAATGACAGAAATATTAATATTGCGGAATGCTTTTATGTAATAGTTTCCATAAGATTCTGGCTGTTCTGACTTCCAGAGCCCAACAGGGAGAAATCATCATGAAGGTATTAAGTGCACTATTCGCTGCACTCATCGCGACAACCGCCGGCACCATGGCGGTCGCAAGCGACTATCCGTCAAAACCAATTATGATGATTGTACCGACAAAAGCAGGTGGAGGTGTTGACACCCAGGCCCGCGCCCTGGCAGCGGTCATGGAGGAAGTGCTCGGCAAGCCGGTTCATATCGTTAACAAACCAGGGGCTGGTGGTACGGTCGGTCTGCAGCAATTGGCGGCGGCGCGGCCGGATGGCTACACTCTGGGTGCCGCTGCGTCTGTGTCGTTTTTGCAGAACCCGATCACGCAGGGGTTAAATTTTGGCGTGAAGAATTTCACGATCATTGCGACCACGGGCGCGTTTCAGACGGCTATCGTTGCCGCAGGCAACGCCCCGTTCAAAGGATGGGACGAGTTCGTCGCCTACGCCAAGGCCAACCCGGGCACGAAGTGGTATTCGCTGGGCCAGGCGGACGCAAAGGTGATGAAAACCATCGCTGCCAAGGAAGGGATCAATATGCACATCGTTCCCGGCCGTGGCGGTGCGACGTTAGCGCCAACCCTGATCGCAGGCGATGCCCATGTCAGTTTCAGCGGTGGGATCCATTCCAAATTCCTGCCAAGCGGCGAATTACAGGTCCTGCTCAGCACCCTCGGTACCGGCAAACTGATGGCGACCCCCGACGTGCCGAATTCAAAGGAAAAATATGGCGTGGCGCTTCCCAACAACATGACCGTTGTGGCGCCGGCGAACCTGCCCGCCGATATCCTGGCCAAACTGGAAGCCGCGGCAAAAACTGCATGTGAAAGCGATCGCTACGCCAAAGTTATGGAGACGATCCAGTACCCTGTGACCTGTATCAATTCGGCGGACTCAACGGCGCGTTACCTGGAACAAGAAGCGGCCGACAAGGCACTCCTCGGCAAGTAGGAAAGCCGATGTTCAGGGACGAGCAGATCGCCTATGGGCTCCTGTGTTTGGCTGCCGTCGGGTTCTACGCCATCGTGATCCCGGCGCAGATTGAGGAGCCCGAATTGGCGACGGTATCTCCGCGGTTGATTCCTCAGGTCTGTACGGCGCTGATCTTTGCTCTGTCTCTGTACAAGCTTTTGGCAACGCTCAGGCTGGGGAACGGGCAGTTTCTGATCTCGCGGTCCAACTACATCTACCTTGCCGCGACTCTGGGCATTCTCACTCTCACCTGCCTGGCAATGTACTGGATTGGTTTCTGGGTGAGCATCGTTGTCGCGGTTGCTGTTTTACAGCTATTGGCAGGGCAGCGAAACCTCGTCGTCCTGCCCATCTACGCGGTCGCCCTGGTGGCGACAAGCTGGTTCCTGATGGATCTTAGCGGCCTCTATATCCTAGTCCCATAAGGACTAGAGACATGGAAACAGTCAGCACAGTTATTTCGTTGTCCCTGACACCGGCAAACATACTGTTTGTTTCGCTGGGCATCTTTGTCGGTTACATCGTCGGAGCCATCCCGGGGATGGGAAAAGCGACGGCGGCCGCCATCGCAATACCCCTGACCTATTCCATGAATCCGGTCAGCGCCATCGGTTTTCTGGTCGGAATCGCCAAGGGGAGTACCGCGGGCAACGCTGTTTCGGCCATTCTGATCAACACACCCGGAGAACCTTCCTCGGTCCCGACCGCGCTTGACGGCTATCCCTTGGCTAAGCAAGGCAAAGGGCGAAAGGCGTTGAAGGTTGCCCTGATTGCCTCGACCTTCGGGGATTTCCTCGCGACTTGGCTGTTGGTATTCCTGACGACGCCTATCGCCAAATTCGCCGTTCAGATTGGCAAGGTGGAACTGGCCGCCATCCTGATTTTTTCTCTCACGTTCATAGCCGCCCTGTCCGGCAAATCGCTGAGCAAGGGCCTGATCGCCGGGCTGATCGGGATTATTCTGGCCACAGCCGGGTTGGAACCCGAAACAGCTGTACAGCGCCTCACGTTCGGGTCCATCCGCATGTTGGACGGGCTTCCGTTGATCGCTATTGCGATAGGTATCGTGGCGGTCTCGGAAATGGTTTTACAGCTTGAGGAACATATAAAGGCGCGGCATTCCGGCGAGGTGATCTCCGCGCCCGAAACACCTAACAATTCGATTTCAGGTTCGGAGTGGCGGCGCCTTGTCCGACCGATCCTCGGAGGAACGACGATCGGCTCGTCTGTGGGTATTCTGCCGGGGCTTGGCGCGGCTATCGCATCCTTCGCGTCTTATGGCCTGGCACAGCGGCTGTCGAAAGATCCTGAGAGTTTCGGGAAAGGCAACATCGAAGGGGTGGCCGCCGCGGAAAGCGCCGATAACGCGGTTATTCCGTCAAGCCTGATACCGCTCTTGGCCCTTGGCATTCCGGGCAGCGTCATTGCTGCCATTCTTGCCGCGGGATTCACAATGCATGGGATCATTCCAGGCCCGATGGTCATGCGTGACAGCCCGGACTTCGTTCTGGGCCTATTCGGCTCTCTCCTACTGGCTTCTCCCCTTATGCTGCTGATCGGTTTTCTGGGGATGCGCCTGTTCATAAAGGTGATTGCCGTCCCGTTCCCATACCTTTTCTCGGGCGTGCTCTTTTTCAGCATCACCGGGGCGTATCTTCAGGCCGGCGAAACCTTCGGTGTTTTCATCATGATCGCCTTTGGCCTGGTCGGTTACTTTCTCAAGAAGTTCCAGTTCCCGTTCGTCACCTTCATCATCGGCTTCATCATCGGCCCACAGATGGAACTGGCCATCCGCCAATCCATCATCATCACCAAAGGCCAAAGCCTGACAGAGTTCCCTGTCGCCATCGGATTCATCATCCTTACCGTGCTGATAGTTGCGCGGGTTGGCTGGAGCACCGTCGTACGGATCAAAAAAGGCGAAACCCGGCAGGCAAATCGATGAGCGGGAATTCAGATAAAACCGTTGCCGCCAAAAGTGTCGACGAAGAAAACCTCAATTTGGGGGCGCGGCTATACGCGGATGTGGTGCGCTATGCGGAAATGGGCGATCACCGCACGGGGTCGGATGTGGACCTGCAAACTTCTAGTTGGTTGCGCGATGAGCTCCAGGCTGTTGGCATCGAAGCTGCCTTCGAAACCTGGCCATTAAGGCAATTCCATGTCGAAGCCTGCTGGGTCGGGATCTATGGCCAGAGGATAGAGGCTTTTCCATTGTGGTTTCCGAAGGCCATGGAAACGGGGCCGCAGGTGGCGCGACTGGTTCTGACCGAGGAGGGCGACGAGGTCGCTGTTACCGGTAGTATCGCGCTGGTCCGGTTCGACGACAACATGGTGACCCGCGCAAGCTGCCATGCCCGTATCATTAATGAACTGACGCAGGCGGGAGCACAAGCGATCATCGGCTGTTCCCCACATCCATCGGGCGAGATCTATGGGCAAAACGTCATCCCGCCTTACAACCAAGTCCCGTGGCCGATTCCCGTTGCGATGATTGCGCCGCGCCACTGGCATATCTTGGAACAGGCGGCGCGAAGGCGATACGAAGTGGCATTCCAACTCTCTGGCCACGATAACCCAGCAAGCTATGCCCGGAACGTCATTGGGCGGTTGGCGCGCGGACCCCGCTGGATAATCGTCTCCACGCCGCAAAGTGGTTGGTTCCGATGCGGAGGCGAACGGGGGGCTGGCATAGCCCTGTTTCTCAAGCTCGCTGGTTGGGCCGCCAATAGTAAGCAAGACAACAGTTTTCTGTTTCTTTCAAACTCCGGTCACGAGATCGGACATATGGGCATTCACCACCTTTTCGAGGATGTCGCGCTGCCGCGGCCGGAAGTAACCGATTGTTGGGTGCATCTCGGCGCGTCGATCGCCTCGCTGCACTGGGAGGACAAGGACGGGGTTCTCATTCCCGACGGCCCGGAGCGAGACAGTTGGTTGTTCGGCTCCCAGGACATTCAGGCCCTGTTGGCAAAGGGGTTTCGGGAACTCGAGCACCTCACTCCAGAGATCTATAACCGGAAGCATGGAGAGATCAGGTGGATTCTGGAAAGGGGGTATTCAGCGTTCTCCCTCATGGGTCCGCACAAATTCTTCCATCTCAAGTCAGACGGGCCGGAAGGTGTTTGTCCGAACCTCCTGGAACAGATCGCCAAGGCGCTCATCGGGACACTCTCCAACGTCAGCGAAGCGCGCCCAAGCAGCCTTCCCGATCCGGAGCAAGGGACTCCCCTTCACCATTCCACCGGCACACCGGTTTAAAGGTCCGGGAAGGATCAACGGAGTTGCTTGCATAAGGCAGCAGAATCTTCTCGTCATCATGTCCGGCGACAAAGGAAAGGAAGCCGGCAATGAATCTCAGAGACAAGCTCACTGGCCCAAACGCTCTGGGCGGCATCTGGATTAACGACGGCTGGGTTACAGCCTGTGAGATGGCGGCTATGATCGGGTTCGACTTTGTCGTACTCGACCTGGAACACAGTCCCCACGGGCTTGACCGCGTGGTCGATACTTTGCGCGTCCTTGGCGGCACGGAGACTGCTTGCGTCGTCAGGCCAACCGGCAATGCCCCGCTCCTGCTCAAACGCCTGCTGGACGTGGGGGCGCAAAACCTCATGGTGCCGATGATCTCTACGGGCGCGGAGGCCAGGGCCATGGTCGCCGACTGCCGCTATCCACCAGCCGGCCGGCGCGGCTGCGCCTCGGCGGTGGTCCGTGCTTCAGGCTACGGACTCGATCCCGGCTATATCACCCATGCCAATGACGATCTCTTCCTGATGGCGCAAATCGAGACCGTCGAGGGCATCGTCAACGCTGGCGCCATCGCCGGGACCGACGGCATCGACATGATCTTCATCGGTCCCACCGACCTGTCCGGCAGCTTTGGGGAGATCGGCGCTTTCGACAGCTCCGCCTACCGCGACGCCGTCACGAAAGCAGAAGACGCGGCCCGGTGTGCCGGCAAGTTTCTCGGCTCCATGCCGGTACCGGGCCACGACGCAAAGACGCTTGTCAGGCGCGGCCACCGCCTTATCGCCGGTTCATCGGATCTGGTCCTGCTCAGGGACGGCATGAAAAACGCACTAGCGACTTTGCGCCAGGAATTGTCACCGGGCATGTAAGGTCCGGGGCCGCAGGCGCTGAACCCCTCGCGCACCCGTTTGGCATATCAACTTGGATTAATCCCGTTATTGTAAACGGATTTCCCGATCATCAAACCATCGACCTTGGCAACGATCGCCGCTGCATCGACGCCGCTGAATCGACGCCGCAGTGGCCGTGATGCGCGACCACGATGCCCCACATGGTGACCCTTCCTTGCAGAGTCGAGGAGCGGCCTAACGACGTCTTTTGGTTTAGGTTTTCTGAACAAGAGGTTAAGATATTTTTAAATATCTGGTTTTCATTGTATCGTACCATCTGGGGAGACGGGTCACGACCATTTACGTTTTTCTTCTATAATAATGGATTTTCATAATATTTACAGAGTATCGCTAAATTT
>JANQJG010000053.1 GCA_028281785.1 Rhodospirillales bacterium | reverse complement strand
ATCGGAAAACTTGGACGGTGGTGGGTTCGGAATTGCCAAGCGTGTGTTCAGTCCGTCGGACACGGTCCTGACGGGCGGCGAGGGCGACGACTTCCTCGCGGGTGGGTCGGGCGACGACACGCTGGACGGCGGCGCCGGGGCGGATACGCTCTTCGGCGGTGCCGGCAACGACGCCATGACCGGTGGCCTGGGAAGCGACACCTTCGTTTTCAAGGTCGGCGATCAAGCCGATCAGATCACCGACTTCCAAATCGATATCGATCTGATCGACGTCAGCGATTTCGGCGTGACACAGTTCGCAAGCCTCACGATAGCCGATGACTTGAACGGTGATGCGGTCATCGACCTTGGTAATGGAGACGAACTAAAGCTGGTTGGCGTCGCGACAGCGAGCTTGGACGAAAACGACTTCACATTCGCCTAAACGTTAAGAATTGATCCTAGAGCGTTTCAGGTTTTGACGGAAACATATCCTGAGTTTTGAAAGTATTTTGCGCACTCCTCGGCAGTGAAGCGGTCGAGGATGCTTCCGGCAGCCCGCCAGAGAGTGTCTCGTGTTCGCGCGTTGGCGGATCGCATCCAATGCTTGAGCTTCGAGAAGGCTTGCTCGATAGGGTTCAGGTCTGGGCTGTATGGCGGCAGGAAGAGCAGATGCGCTCCGGCATCCCGGATGGCCTGACGGGCTGCTTGGCCCTTGTGGCTGCCAAGGTTATCCATCACCACGACGTCGCCGCGCGCGAGTGTCGGAACGAGAACGCGCTCCACATAGGTGCGGAAGATGTCGCCGTTCACCGGGCCATCAAAGACCCACGGCGCCTCGACCCTGTCGTGGCGCAGTGCCGCGATGAAGGTTGAGGTGTTCCAGTGGCCGAACGGGGCCGCGCCTGGCAGCCGTTCGCCCTTTGGCCCCCAGCCTCGGAGCGGCGCCATGTTGGTCTTCACCCATGTCTCGTCAATGAAGATCAGCCGCCTCGGATCGATCTTGCCCTGATACCGCCGCCACCGCTCGCGGCGGCGCTTCACATCGGGGCGTTCGCGTTCGTCAGCGACCAGCGTCTTTTTTTGAGGCTATACCCGCCGCCGCGCAGGAAGCGCCAGATCGCATCGCAGCCACCACACGCTCCCTGAGATCATTCGAATAGGCTTTCGTCATCCATGTTGGCCTCCCTCGCCAGTAGGGATCTTGAATCACAATCAGCCGCGAATGGGAACTCACATTCGATTCACACTAAAACTGAACCGCTCTAGTGGTGTGAAAAAAGTTGTGAAAGCCATGAATGAGTTGGTCGCAGCACGGTGCATTAAGTAGATCAAACCATCGCCGTGAGTTGCGGCCACTTACTGCATTGTTGGTAGCGAGCCCCCACAACCAAAAAACTGACAAAGCCTCCCATAAGGGAGGCTTTGTCATGCCCGGACCTCTGCGACCCGGCGCCGATCCTGACACGAAACCGCCAACCCAACAGCGGTAGCGACGGGTGGGTTGGCGCTCTGTCGGACGCTAGCGTGCGCGACGAAGGACGCGTTGCCGACTGTTATGTCCTAGAGACCTTGCGCGACCATTGCGAATGCGTGATTGACCACAATCGGAAACTTGCAGATCGATAAGCACTGGCGGCAAGGCATCTCCGCCGATCACGGCGTCCAACGCAGGAAAACGCGAGGCTTGTTTCGCAACGCGGGGCCGCTTTCGATGAGTGGACCGTCGCCCGACATTACCAGCCGGAATGCCAACCGCTCATAGAACTCGATCGCGGGGTTTAGCCGTTGGGTTCCATGGACGTGATGGAGCGTTCGTACCAGAATTGAGCATTGGGTCTCTTTTGCCTCCGCCAGGAGGGTGTTTACAAGACTGGCCCCGATGCCTTTTCCGCGCGCGCGCTCAGCGACTCCCAGTTCGGATAGATAGAGGCAGGACGTCGGGTGGACACCGTAGGCGACGGGACTCGAATAGAACTTTCGGTAGCTCTCGAACGGCTGCGCCAGCAAGTAGCCGACGATCTTGCCGCTGTCCCGCGCGACGAATACGGAACTGGAGTCTTCGCATGCGCCGGCCAGCCAGGTTGACGCGGATACGACGCCGGGTGAATCGTAGTATGGCTCACCTGCCTGCACGGCGTCGACCAGCGCCGATAGGGCATTGAAGTCGTCTTCCCCTAAGCCATTGTCACAGCGTTGGATTCTCATCGTACACAACCTCGACCGCCTATGCAGATTTCCGATCTCGCTTGGGGTATCTTCGTGACGGCTTCGATGCGACAGCGGACAGGCCTAGGCGCTGCCGCCTCGGAGTGGCTGCACTGGCCCAAACTTGCCTGCTGACATTCTCCCGCTCCGGCACCCATAGCTTGGCGAAACTCGTCGGAGTTATCAATTGATTTCCCCGCGGTGCACGCAGACGCGCCCGCTGGCGGCGAACGGGGTGTCGCGGTCTCGGCACGGGTTATCGATTTCGGGCAAGCCGAACCCTCCTCGAGGTAGCGGTTGAGAAATTTGTAGCCGGTCCTGCGCGGGACGCCGAATTCTCGGCAGACATCGCTCATCGGCTCTCCCTCGAGCGGACGGCGACAAATCCAAGACGTTCTTCCATCACGCGGCTTTCCTTCCACGGCATCAACACCGCCGCCCAAAAGGGCAAAAGTGTTACCTATGTCTCCGGAACAAAACGTCACCTATGTCTCAAGTCGGGCGCAGGCTGAACGGACGGCTCGCATCCATCGAGCGGTGCGTCCCTGTTTGGGTTACGGTGAGAATGCCGCCACACCGAATGGCTAGAGCATCGACCCTAAAGAGCTCGTCGCGATCATGGGCGCTCCGCGTTGCGCAATTGTCTTCTGGTCGATTGGTTCTCGCTTTTGCTGCGCGACCAGTGGATTCCGTCCGGCAACTTGATATTCTGATCCTGAGTAGAACGTGGCAGTCTTGAACTTGTGATACCGATCATGAACGTGCGCCCTCAATTGCCAGTCGTTGTCGGCGTCATTCTGCTCCTCTCACTTAGCTCGGCGTATGCAAATCCATCTCATGACTGGCAGCGCCTCTCGCTGGCCGAGGCGGGGTTCTCGCCGGATGTCGTCGAGAAGCTTGATGACGCTGTCCGGACAAAAGAACTCGTCAATCTGCACGCGGTGGTCGTTGCGCGAGGCGGAAAGCTGGTTTTTGAACGCTACTATGAGGGCGCAGACGAACGCAGAGGCCGACCCCTCGGCACCGTCAATTTTGGACCCGACGTCAAGCACGACCTGCGGTCGGTGACCAAGAGTATCGTCGGCTTGCTGTACGGGATGGCGCTGGCCGATGGAAAGGTCGCCGATCTGGACCGGCCCCTTGTCGACCAGTTTCCGGCCTACAAGGATCTCGCCGCCGACCCCAAGAGAAGACAAATGACGGTCCTTCACGCCCTGTCAATGACGCTGGGAACCGAGTGGAACGAGAACCTGCCCTATACCGATCCGCGCAACAGCGAGACCGCCATGGATCGGGCGCCCGACCGTTACCGCTACGTGCTTGAGCGGCCGCTTGTCGCGCCGCCCGGCAGCCGATGGAACTACAACGGCGGCGCCACCGCCTTGCTTGCGCATTTGATCAGCCAAGGGACCGAACAGTCGATACTCGACTATGCACGCGAGAAGCTGTTCAAACCATTGGGCATCACCGACGTGGAATGGATAGTGGACCGGCGCGGTGAACCGATTGCGGCTTCGGGGCTGCGCATGCGCCCGCGAGATCTCGCCAAGATCGGCCAACTGGTCCTTGATCGCGGAATGTGGGGCGATTCCCAGTTGGTGCCGGCGGAATGGGTCGATCGATCCGTTGCGCCGAGGACCCGAGCGGGCAAAGACACCGAATATGGCTTTCATTGGTGGCTTGGCGAATTGAAGGCCAGCGGTCAGCCCTGGATAGGCGCCTTTGGCAATGGCGGTCAGAGCCTATTCAGCATCCCGAGCCTGGAGCTCGTGGTTGTCATCACGGCCGGCAACTACAATAAACCGGACAATCGGAAACTTCGATCCGCCGTCATAAGGAAGGTTCTGGCAGCGTTGCGGGACTCGTGAACGCCAGCGCCCCAAAGCAGCGACGCATGGCGGCTTTGGGTCAAAAGTTATGAGCCCCCATCAAGTCAGTGGCGAATACCGTGAAGAGGAGCGAGGACACCTGCCCAAACAAGTCGCGCGACCATGCCACCGCCGAGGGGCGGGACGGCGCGCGCGCGCCGCGCCTCGGCCCCAATGACCTGATCGGCCTACCCATCGACGGGAAAACCCAACTTTTATGTCTCCGACCCGGGCACGACGCCGCGCGGCAGATTCATGACGTGGTCGGCGATCTCGCCCGGCCGCGTGAACCACACATGCTCACTGTCGGCGTGCGTCCGAATATGCTGAAGCGCGCGCCGAAGCTGGACCAACCGGAATGGCTGTCCGACGATGGGCGTATGGAGCGAGATCGCGCAGACGAGCGGTTGCTGTGCCGATTGCTGCAGCATTTCGTCGAACTGATCGACGATCAGGCCGGTGAAGTCCGCTGCCGTGTGATGTCGGGTGAGCATGGCCGGTGCGTCGTTGATCTCGACCGGGTACGGCATCGCCAAGAGCGGACCGGCGCGCGTCGTGAGCCAGACCGGTTGGTCATCCAACGGCCAATCGAGAACGTAGGAATAGCCTGCTTCCTTGAGCAGCTCCGGGGTGACCCCCGTTTCCGAAATCCACGGACCCAGCCAACCCCGTGGCGCACGGCCCTCATGTTGGGCGATCGTTGCGGTCGCCTCGGTGATCAGCGCGCGCTCGGCCGCTTCGTCGAGATCGCCCTGGCGTTCCGAATTCGTGCGGCCGTGCGCGACGATCTCGTCGCCACGAGCCCGAGCGCGTTCGAGAACTTGTGGTGCGTAGTCATAGACGGCGGAATTGACCAGTAGGCAAGCGGGAAGCTGCAACTCGTCGAAAAGATCGAAGAGTCTCCAGATGCCGACGCGCAGCCCATAATCGCGCCAGGCAAAGTTCCTCACATCGGGTTGAGGTGTCGCATAAGACGGCGTATGACCGAGACCCTCGCCGAAATGAAAGTGCTCCACATTAACGGCGACATAAAAGGCAAGCCGCTTGCCACCGGGCCATTCGTAATGCGGTCGGTCCGCGATGGGGCTGTAGTCGTAGCGCCCGTGTGTTTTGAGATTCATTGCAGTTCACGCTCCGCCTGTTCGAACCAGCCGATTACGCACGCAAGATGGGCCTCGCCCCAGGTCGCGATGAACTTCTGTGTTCTGAGGTCGGCGGGGTCGCGAAGCGCCGCGAGCCTTTCTTCGACATAGGCCAGGGTAAGCGGGATGCCGCATAAAACTGTGATGCAATGTTTCCAGTCCTCGTAGTTCTTCAGGGTGAGTGTGCTGTTCATCGCGCTGCCGTGCGCCAGATCTGGCGTTTTCCGTCGATGCGGCGCATCCACCGATGGATCCGCCTCGCAGGCTTCGTCTTCAGCGCGAACATCATTTCGTATCGCCCGAACGGGCCGGATTGGCCGGCAACTCGACATGAAAGCCACCACCATCACCTTCTGGCAGTGGCGTAAAGTGGCGGATGAGCTTGCGACGGCGGGCCTCCAGCAACTGCCGGCCAACCGGCAGAAATAGCGTTTCGCCGCTTGTCGGCGTCGCCGGATCGATGCGGATCACCACGGTCGCGGCCTCAACGAAGCGTCGGTGTTCAAGCATCCGCTCGATGGCGATACGTGCGTCGGCCGCAGACACGCCGCGCAGGTCGAGCTCGTAATCAGCGGAGTCCTGATCACCCACTAGATCCCGTATTTGTTCATGGTCGAGTAGCGGCACCGTGGCCTCCTCGTTATCTTCAAAGACCAGGCATCATTGTGCTGGCCAACATGCCGGCGATGGCACGGCGTTGCTCGGCCGGGAGAGATTCGATGGCGTTCCATGCCTCCCGCATCAGATCGGGATCGGCAGCCGCGGCTTGGACGGTGTGGGCGATGGGGTGTCCAACACCGAGAACCTGCTCGATGGCACTGACGATGGCTGGAATATTGGAGGGATCGAAGGCTCGCATCAGCTTGCTTGCCCCGAGGGCGCCGAAGCGGTGGTCGTCCCACCCTTCTCCTGCCGCGCCTGTTCAAACCCGCCAATAACGCAGAGACGATGTTGGTCACCCCACATCCCTGCAAATTTCTGCGTCGTATTGTTCGCCGGGTCACGCAAGGCGGCGGGCCTCTGCTCGATATAGGGTCCAGTGAGCGGAATGCCGCACAGCATGGTGATGCAGTGCTTCCAATCCTCGTAGCTCTTCAGAGCCGGCATCCTGTTCATCCCGCTGTCGCCTTAACGATCCGCTCTGCCTCGTCAGCCGCGCGGTCGCCCTCCTGAGGGCGAACGGGCGCGTTGGTGCTGCGCAGCGCTTCCGTTTCAAGGCGGATGAGAGCCTCGCGCAGGGACAGGGTTTCGCTCCCCTCCTTGCCCAGGCGGCGCAGCGAGACAGTGCCTTCTTTGGCCTCACGCTTGCCCACGACCAGCAGCACCGGCACTTTGGCCAGGCTGTGCTCCCGAACCTTGTAACCGATCTTCTCGTTGCGCAGATCGGTCTCGACCCGGAGGCCATGTGCCACCAAATGGCTGGTGACCTCACGGGCGTAAGAGTCGCCATCGGAGGTGATGGTCGCGACCACCGCCTGAACCGGCGCCAGCCAGAGCGGCAGTTTGCCGGCGTAGTGCTCCAGCAGAATACCGGTGAATCGCTCCAGCGACCCGAACAGCGCACGATGCAGCATGACCGGCGGGTGCTTCTCGCCATCCGGACCGATATAGAAAGCATCGAGCCGCTCCGGCAAATTGAGGTCCACCTGCAGGGTGCCGCATTGCCAGTCACGGCCGATGGCATCTCGCAGCACGAATTCCAGCTTCGGGCCGTAGAAGGCGCCTTCACCGGGATTCGTCGTATAGGACAGACCCGTCGCCTCAACGGCCGCTTTCAAACCGGCTTCCGACTTGTCCCAGATCGCGTCCGACCCGATTCGCTTGGCCGGGCGGTCGGAGAATTTGATCCGCACATCCTCGAACCCGAACTCGCGGTAGATGTTCAGGATGAGCTGGCAGACGATCCGGCATTCCTGGGTGATCTGCTCTTCCGTGCAGAAGATATGCGCGTCGTCCTGGGTAAAGGCGCGCAAGCGCATGAGACCATGTAGGGCACCCGACGGCTCGAACCGGTGAACCTTGCCGAATTCGGCGATGCGCAAGGGGAGATCGCGGTAGCTCGTGATCCCCTGCTTGTAGACTTGAACGCCGCCGGGACAGTTCATCGGCTTCAGGGCAAAGACGCGCTCCTCTTTCGCTTCGGTGGTGAACATGTTCTCACCGAACTTTTCCCAATGACCGGACCGTTCCCAAAGGCTTCGGTCCATGATGTCCGGTGTATTGATCTCGACATAGCCGGCCCTGGTCTGACGCTGGCGCATGTAGTCGATAAGGGTCTGGAACAACGTCCAGCCCTTCGGGTGCCAGAAGACGGCGCCCAGCGCATCCTCCTGGAAATGAAACAGGTCCATCTCGCGCCCGAGGCGCCGGTGATCGCGCTTCTCCGCCTCTTTGAGCCGGTGCAGGTAGGCCTTCAACTCCTTATCGTTGCGCCAGCAGGTGCCGTAGATACGCTGAAGCTGCGGGTTTTCGGGGTCGCCACGCCAATAAGCGCCGGCTACCTTCATCAACTTGAAGGCCTTGCCGAGCTTGCCGGTCGAAGCGAGATGCGGCCCCGTGCAGAGATCGAGCCACTGGCCTTGACGATAGATCGAGATGTCCTCGTCCTCGGGCAAGGTCGCCACATGCTCCGCCTTGAACGTTTCGCCGATGCTCTTGAAGTGCTCGATCGCCGCGGCGCGATCCCATACCTCGCGGGTGATCGGCTCGTCGCGCGCGACGATTTCAGCCATACGCTTCTCGATGGCTTCGAAGTCATCGGGGGTGAAGGGCTCGTCGCGGTGGAAATCGTAATAGAACCCGTCCTCGATCGCCGGGCCGAAGGTAATCTGCGTGCCAGGGAACAGTTCCTGCACCGCTTCGGCCAGGACATGCGCGCAATCATGGCGCAAAACGTCGAGTGCCTCGTCGCTGTCGCGCGTCACGATCTCGACCGCGGCGTCCTGCGCGATCGGAAAGGACAAGTCGCGCAACACGCCGTCCACCTTGATGACCAAGGCGGCCTTGGCGAGCCCAGGCCCAATTTCGGCGGCCAGTGTCGCGCCCGTCACTGGCCCCGGATACTCTCGAACGCTGCCGTCCGGCAGCTTGATCGAGACCCGATCGGTCGATGAAGCCAGTTGGGCGCTATCATGGGCAATTGGCATGTCGCCGGGCGGATTCTTGCGGATCATCGGAATGCCGTTCCCGCTCGCTGTGTCTTCACGGGCGGTACCGGATCAAAGCCGCCTGGATGCCAGGGGTGACAGCGCAGCAGGCGGCCAACCATCAACCAGACGCCTCGGATAAGGCCGTGCTGTCGCAACGCTTCTATGGCGTATGCGGAGCAACTCGGTGTGAAGCGGCAATTGTGGCCAAGCAACGGCGACAACAGATACTGATAGAGTCGGATCAGCCAGATCAGGCCCAGAGCAGAGAGTTTCATCATGTCGGCATGATCTGCTGGAAGCTCACATCGGCGGATCGCTGCACGGCGCCCCCACGACCTACCTCCGCAATTGCGCGCTGCAGCGCCTCGAAGGGAATCAACGCCGAGCCGTGTCTGCTTCGGAAGTCCGCCACCGGCAGGAATGGTTCGAGTTCGGCCCAGGGTCCCGGCGGCGGGAGCGTCTTCTCCCGGAGAACGGCCTTCAGAATCTCTGCGCCTTCGTCCACCTTGTCAACAGTCAGGCCAACGACGACCCGAGCAACGACGGAGGCGACCGCTTTCCCGATGACACAGGCTTTGATCTCGTGGGCGTAGTCGGTGATGACATCGCCGTCGAGCTTGAGGTCTACGGTGATCCGACTGCCGCAAAGCGGGCTATGCGCGGTTGCCGACGCATCGGGAGCCGCCAGCCGGCCGACCCGAGGTATCGACGCGGCAAACTGCAGAATCTGTTTGTTGTATAGGTCGATATCCATCATGCCTCTCCCCCGGCAGAATTGCCCGGAGCATGCGCCATGGCGAAATTGCGAATGCGCGCGAGCATGAGCGAGAGACCGTTCGCCCGATGCGGCGAAAGATGCTCGGCGAGACCGATCTCGTCGATAAAATCCGGCGAGATTGTCAGGATTTCATCGGGCCGACGCCCCGAGTAGACCTTGAGCAACAGGGCGATGATCCCGGCGACGATGGCAGAGTCACTTGTCGCCTCGAAATCGAGTTTGCCGTTGCGATAGTCGGCGACAATCCAGACTCCCGACTGACAGCCATGCATCCGGTTGGCCTCGATCTGCTTCGTCTCCGGAAATGTCGGCAGCTGGCGCCCCAGTTCGATCAGGTACTGGTAGCGCTCGGTCCAATCGTCGAAAAACCGAAAGCTGTCCACGATTTCCCGTTGGGCATCCGCCACAGACTCGGTCGGCGTGGGCGTCGGCTGCAGAGGGCCCTCCATCTAACCGGTCCTCCGCCAGGCCGGACCGTCGGCGCGATCCTCGACGGCAATGCCGAGCGACGCAAGCTCGGCCCGGATTCGATCGGCGGTGGCGTAGTCTCGTGCTGATCGAGCGGCCTGCCGTGCCTCAACCAGACGCTCGATCCCGGCCCTATCCACGTCTTCTTCTGAGGACTGTTCGAACCAGGCGGCCGGATCCTGCTGCAGCAGCCCCAGCAACCGGCCCGCGCCGCGCAAGGCCGCCCGGTAGGCGGCACGGTCCGCCGCGGTCGTCGCCCGACGCGCCGCCTTCGCAAGTCGGAAGAGTTCCGCAATTGCTCCCGGGAAATTCAAGTCGTCCTCAAGGGCGGCCTCGAATGCGTCCAGCAGGCCGGGCGCACCGGCAACATCGGGCAGATCGTCAAGATCGCGGAGCACGCCGTATAGGCGATCAAGACCGCGCTTCGCCTGAGCGAGTCCATCCGTGCTCCAGTCGAGCGGCTGGCGATAGTGCGCGCCCAGCAGCGCGAAGCGGACGGCCTCGCCGGGCGCTTCGCTCAGGAGATCGCGGACGAGAAGCACGTTGCCGAGCGACTTCGACATTTTCCGTCCCTCGACGGTGACGAAGCCGTTGTGGACCCAATATCGGCAG
>JANQJG010000037.1 GCA_028281785.1 Rhodospirillales bacterium | reverse complement strand
GTCGAGTTGGCGGATGCGGCGGGCGAGCATGCGGCCCAGCTCGCGATCGCGCAGCAGCTCGGTCTGGTTGGCGCATTGCTGGCGGGCGTCGAGGATCTGGCGCCGCGCGGTGACCAGTTCGGCGAGCCGGGCCAAGTCCGGATCGTGCCGCGCCGCGCGGCACGGGAGGGTGTCGACGAAGCGGGCGATGGCCCCTGCGTCCAGCCGGTCGTTCTTGGCCAGCAGACCCGCCGCCCTGGCGAATTGGCGGAGTTTCCACGGATTGACCATGCGCACCGGCAGGCCGGCCTGCACCAGGACCCGGATCACCTGCCCTTCGTATCCGCCACTCGCCTCGATGCCGATGGCGCGCGCGCCGAGCGTCTTCAGCCGCCGCCGCAGGGCGTGCCATCCGGCCCCGTCGTTGGCTTCCCGGAAATGCTCGCCGCTCGGGTGCACGGCGACGTCGAGCCAGTCCTTCGAAACATCGATGCCGACAACCGGCGTTCTCTGTGCCATCTTCTCTCCCATCCTTGCGGTGCGGGGTGCGGCCCACGCAACTGTTCGGGTTCACGAAGACTACGGCCGAGGCGCCAAGCTCACCCGCGGTTTCCAGCCTTGGTGGGGACGGGCTCCCGGCCGCGTCCGGGGATCGGTAATCATCAGCCGATCCCCGGACACCCCCACTGTGCAGCAAATCGAAGACACAAGGTGGGCTCATGTCACCAACACCCCCACCTCACCTTGTTCCTCTCCGCCCCCAGGGGCGGAGAGGAAACGCGTCTGCAGGTCAACGCGGTCCTCTGCCCCGATTTCTCGCCCTTTCCCCTTCCGTTTGTCGGGTCAGATCCGCTACTAAGGCGGGTTGTTTGAGATTGGGGGACCGCCCATGGCCCGCATCCTGGTCCTCGGAACCATCGCTCAGGACGACGTCGTCCATCTCGCCCAGCCGCTCCAGCATGGCGGGCACAATCAGGGCACCGGTCGCGGCATCCGGCTCGGTGGCGGCGGTCCGAACACGTCGATTCCCCTGGCGGCGGCCGGGCACAAGGTGACCATTGTCGCCGCGGTCGGGCCCGACGAGCCGGGCGAGCGCCTGACCAGGGAGCTTCTCGCCGCCGGCATCGACATCGATCAGATCGCCGTGGTCAGCGGCGCCGCGACGACCCGCTCCGTCATCATGATCGACGACGAGGGGGAGAGGACGATCGTCAATCTCGGCCGCACCGCCGAGGCCGAACCGCCCCGCCGCTTGCTCGACGTTCCCGCGGATCTCACCTATGTCCGCAGCCGGGTCCTCGACATCGCGCCCCTGCTCGCGGAAAAGGCCCGGCACTGCCCGATCGTCGCCCATATGCCGCCTTGGGAGGCGGGCTGCCGCCCGGCGCAGATCCTGGTCGCCTCGGAGTCCGATCTCGAGCCACGCATTCTCGCCGACCCCTTCGGCGCCGGGCGCAACGTGTCCGGCGATCTTCTCGAATGGGTGGTCATCACGCGCGGCGGCCAGGGCGTCACCGCCTATGGTGTCGACCGGCGGATCTCGCGGCCGGCCCGGCAGGTGAAGACGGTGGATACGGTCGGCGCCGGCGACGCCTTCGCAGCGGGCCTGCTGCATGGGCTGGCCTCGGGACAGGCCATGCCGGACGCGCTCGATACCGCCCTCGCCTGGGGAACCGAGGCGACCCTCTGGGAGAGCTCGATGCTGCCGGCCGAGGCCGTTCAGCGGCTCGTCGCCGGCTCCGGCAGCTGACTCACATAATCGGGCAGCGCCGTGTCCGGCGCCATCCGCGGGTCGGGCTGCGGTTTCCCGGCGCCGAGCGTCAGCGGCACCACACCGGCCCAGACCGGCAGGGCATAGTCCTCCTCGTCGTCGATCGGCGGTCCGCTGCGGATCTTCGCTGAAACCTCGGTCAGGGGCAGGGCCGCCACCGCCGTCGCCTTGAGCTCGGTCGCCGTCGGCGGGCGGATCTGATCCCAGCGCCCGGGCGCGACGCGCTCGATGAAAGCGCGCAACGCGGCGTTCTTCGCCTCCGGTTCCTCGACCGGCTCGGCGCGGCCGAACATCACCACCGAGCGGTAGTTGACGGAATGGTGAAAGGCGGAGCGCGCCAGCACCAGCCCGTCGAGCAGGGTGACCGCGACCGAGACCTCGGCGCCGCTCACCAGCACCTTCATCAGGCGGCTGGTGCGCGCGCCGTGGACATACAACCGGTCGCCCTCGCGCCAGCAATTGGTCGGGATCACGAAGGGCCGGCCCTCGGTCACGAACCCCACATGGCAGACCAGGGTCTCGTCGAGGATTGCGTAGACCGTCTCCCGGTCGAAATGGCCGCGCTTGGGCGCGCGCTTCAGCTTCGTCCGCGGCGTGACCTCGAAATCCGACATGGCTGTGCTCCCTGCCGTCGACTGCCGAGCGAAACTAGAGACATCCGGCCGGGCGGGAAAGGGCCAAACGGGCATGGCCCCGATCAATCCCCCTGTCGCGCCGTCGAAAACCCTGCTATTCGTGCCCAAACCGACCCGGATGGTGGCCATGCAACAACATGTTGATTTCCCGAACCTCTTCATCCTCGACCACCCCCTGATCCTTCACAAGCTCACCCTCATGCGCAGGACGGAGACGCCGACCCGCGACTTCCGCGAGCTCCTCAAGGAGATCTCGCTGCTCATGGGCTACGAGATCACGCGCGACCTGCCGATGACCTCGGAATCCATCAACACGCCGGTCGCGAGCATGGACGACGCGGCGCTGATCGCCGGCAAGAAGATCGCGGTCGTGCCCATCCTGCGCGCCGGCACCGGCATGGCGGACGGCCTGCTGGAGCTCATGCCCTCGGCCCGGGTCGGGCATGTCGGCCTCTACCGCGACCCCGAGACCAAGCGCCCGGTCGAATACCTGGTCAAGCTGCCGGCGGCGCGCGGGCGCATCTTCATCGTCACCGATCCCATGCTGGCCACCGGCTATTCGGCCGCCCACGCCCTCGACGTGCTCAACCGCCACGGCGTGCGGGACGACAAGATCCGCCTTCTGGCCCTGGTCGCGGCGCCGGAGGGCGTCGCCGTCCTCCGCGACACCCATCCCGAGGTTCCGGTCTATGTCGCCTCGCTCGACCGGCGCCTCAACAGCAAGGCCTATATCGTCCCCGGCCTGGGCGACGCCGGCGACCGCCTGTTCGGCACGAAGTAGGCGATCAAAAAGGCCACGCGTCATTGGAAGTCCGGCAGCGAGCGGAGCCTCCTGGTTCCCTCAGCGCTCGTGCGGATCGGCAAAATTGAACCACAGAGAACGCCGAGCGCACAGAGATGGACACAGAGAAGGGAAAGCGCGCGATGCGCGCGTTTCTTCTTCGCCTCGCGCCAGCGAGGCCTCTGTGAAACCTCCGTGTTCTCTGTGTTCTCGGTGGTAAACGGAACCGGCACCGGGCCGCTCCGTACCCTTCTACCCACAGGGCGAAGAACTTGATTTCCACAAAAAAGCGTCCGTCGGGCTCCGGTCTCCGACGGACGCGAGTCTACAGGGAGGCTGTCATTCAAACAGGGGCCTGGGCCGCCGCTTCGGCCTCGCCGCCAGCCTCGCCCGCGGCGAACAGGGCGCTCTGCTCGGCCTCCTCGCGGCCGGGCATCAGCAGGTTCAGCCCGATGCCGATCACCGTGGCCAGGGCCATGCCGGTGATCTTGAAGTCGCTCGTCACCTGGATGAAGGCGCCGCCGATGCCGATGACCAGGATCACCGAGGCGATGATCAGATTGCGCTTGTGCGAGAAGTCGACGCGGCGGTCGATCATCATGCGCAGGCCCGAGGCGGCGATGATCCCGAACAGCAGGATCGAGACGCCGCCCATCACCGCCGTCGGGATCGTCTGGATGAAGGCCGACACCACACCCAGGAAACCGAACAGGATGGCCAGCACGGCCGCGCCGCCGGTGACGAAGACGCTCAGCACCCGCGTGATCGCGACGACGCCGATATTCTCGCCATAGGTGGTGTTGGGCGGACCGCCGATGAAGGCCGCCAGCATGGTCGCCAGCCCGTCGCCCAGCAGCGAGCGGCCAAGCCCCGGATCCTCCAGGAAGTTGCGGGAGGCCACCTTGCTCAGCACCATCTGGTCGCCGATATGCTCGGCGATGGTGACGAAGGCGACCGGCGCGATCAGCAGGATCACCGTGATCGAAAGCGTCGGCGAGGCGGTGACGCCGGGAATGATGAAGTCCGGCATCGCGAACAGCGGCGCCTCCGCGACCTTGGAGAAGTCCACCAGCCCGGCCGGGATGGCGACGAGGTATCCGCCGATGATGCCGAAGAGGATCGGCACCAGGGCGAACACGCCGCGCATGAAGGCGGCGAAACCGATGGCGATTAGAAGCGAGATCAGCGCGACGATGAAATGCTTCGTGCTGTAGGCCTGGGTCGCGGCGACGCCGGTCGCCATGTCGATGGCGACGCTGGCGAGGCCGAGCCCGATGACCATGATGACCGGGCCGACGACGATCGGCGGCAACAGCCGCATCAGCCAGCCGACGCCGTAGCGGCCGATGAAATAGGCGACGATCACATAGACCAGACCGGCGGTGGCACAGCCCAGCAAGGCCCCCGGCGCCCCCCCGATCGAGGAGGCGGCGATGATCGGCCCGATGAAGGCGAAGGAGGAGCCGAGATAGGCCGGGATCCGCCCGCGCGTCACGACGATGTAGAGGAGCGTGCCGAGCCCGCTCGAGACCAGTGCCACGGCCGGGCTCAACCCGGTCAGATAGGGCACCAGGATGGTCGCCCCGAACATCGCGAACAGATGCTGCAGGCTCAGAATGAGCCACAGGCCCGGCGACGGCCGATCACGGACGTCGAGCACGTGGTTTTCAGACATATATCGAGACCCCTGAAAGATCGACCCCCGGATACCGCCCATCGGGCCTCCCGCCGCGCGGGTGCGGCCAGCCAGGGCAAATCGTCTTCGCATATCGGCCTCGCCCGATAAACCTGAAGTTTTCCAGGTTATTCGAGGCTTATCCACAATCGGAGGTGGACATCTCCGCCTCCTCGATGGCCGATTGGGCGGAAAGCCAGGCCTCCTCGGCCTGTTCCAGGGCCTGGGCCGTTTCGGCCAGGCGGATTTGAAGGGCGCTCACGCTCTCGCCGCCGTCGCGATAGAGACCGGGCGAGGCGAGCTTGGCCTCCAGCGCCGCCTTCTTTTGGCCGAGTTTGGCCATCTGCTTCTCCGCCTCGCGGGCGGCGCGGCGCAATGGCGCCGTCCTGGCGCGCATATCGGCCTTGGCCCGTCGCTGCGTCCTGCGGTCGGGGCCGGGCGTCGAGTCGCCGTTCCTCGCCCGCCGGTCGAGGCGCCGCGCCTCCAACAGCTGCCGCCGATAGTCGGAGAGATCGCCGTCGAACGGCGCGCAGCCGCCATCCCCGACGAGCCACAGGCGGTCGCAGACCAGCTCGATCAGATGCGCGTCATGGCTGACCAGCACGACAGCCCCCTCATACGCGTTGAGGGCCTGCACCAGGCTCTCGCGGGCGTCCACGTCGAGATGGTTGGTCGGCTCGTCGAGCAGCATCAGATGCGGCGCGTCGCGGCTCATCAGGGCCAGCAGCAGGCGCGCCTTTTCGCCGCCGGATAGCGAGGCGACCCTCACATCGGCATGTTCCTGGGCGAAGCCGAATCGGCCGATCTGCGCCCGCTGTCGGGCCTCGGGCGCGTTCGGCATCAGCCGCGCGATATGGGAGAGCGGCGTGCCGTCCGCTTCCAGCTCCGCCGCCTGATGCTGGGCGAAGTAACCGACCCTGAGCTTGCCCGGCTTGTGCAGCCGTCCCGCCGCCGGCTCCAGGCGTCCCGCCAGCAGCTTGATCAGTGTCGATTTGCCGCTGCCGTTGGCGCCGAGGAGCGCGATTCGGTCGTCCATGTCGATCCGCAGTCGCAGCCCCCGCAGCACCGGCTTATCCGGCACATAGCCGGCGGCGGCGCCATCGAGCGCGATCAGCGGGGGCGCCAGCGGCCCCGGCGCCGGGAAGTCGAGGGCCGGTGTGCGCTCCTCGATCACCGCGGAGATGGGCTCCATGCGGGCCAGCTGTTTGATTCGGCTCTGGGCCTGGCGCGCCTTCGTGGCCTTGGCCCGGAAGCGGTCGATGAAGGCCTGGATGCGCTGGCGCTCGGCCTCCTGGCGTTTGCGCGTCTTGGCCTCGCGCTCCAGCCTTTCGCGCCGCGTGCGCTCGAACCGGTCGTAGTTGCCGGCGTACCGGGTCAGCGCCCGTCCGTGCAGATGCACGATCTCCTCGGCGACCTCGTTGAGAAAGCCGCGCTCGTGGCTGATGATGATCAAGGAACCGGACCAGCGCGCCAGATAGCTCTCCAGCCACAGCGCCGATTCGAGGTCGAGATGGTTGGTCGGCTCGTCGAGCAGCAGCAGGTCCGGCCGCGCGAACAGGGCCCCGGCCAGCGCCACGCGCATGCGCCAACCGCCCGAGAACTCCTGGCAGGGCCGCTGCTGGGCCGCCTCGTCGAAGCCGAGGCCGGCGAGAATCGTCGCCGCCCGGGCCGGCGCGGTATGGGCCTCGATGTCGGCAAGCCGCGTGTGGATCTCTGCGATACGCGCCGGGTCATCCGCCCGCTCGGCTTCCTGGGTTAGGGCGGCGCGTTCCTCGTCGGTGGCCAGCACCGTCTCGAGCAGGCTTTGCGGTCCGCCCGGCGCCTCCTGGGCGACCCGGCCCACCCGGTGGCGCGCCGGCACCGCGATGGTGCCGGCCTCGGGCTGGATCTCACCGGCGATCAGGCGAAACAGCGTCGTCTTTCCCGACCCGTTGCGTCCCACCAGCCCCACCTTGTGTCCGCTGGGCAGGGCCAGGTTCGCGCCCTCGAACAAAAGGCGACCGCCGATGCGGTAGGTGAGATCGCGGATCTGCAGCATGGGGCGGGTGATATCATTTCGCGCGCCGCGGGAAAACGTTTAGCCCACCCGAGGACCGGCTTGCCAGCGCCACCGGATCTGTTTAATAAGGCGCCGCCCTGAAACAGGGCGCCGCTCTCGCGGACGGGCCGCCGATTCCGTCGATCTGGATCGGACAGTTCGGGCGGGGGAATTGCAGGGAAGAATCGCAAGCCGAAAAAGGAATCTCGGGACATGGCCGACCAACGGACCCTTTCGATCATCAAGCCCGATGCTACGAGTCGAAATATCACCGGTCAGATCATCGCGCGTTTCGAGGAGGCGGGGCTCCGCGTCGTCGCCCAGAAGCGCATTCGCCTGACCCGCGAGCAGGCGGAAGGCTTCTACGCCGTCCATCGCGAGCGTGCCTTCTTCGATGACCTTTGCGAATACATGACCTCGGGACCGATCGTCGTGCAGGTCCTGGAGGGGGAGGAGGCCATCGCCCGCAACCGCGAGGTGATGGGCGCGACGAATCCGGCCAATGCGGCGGAGGGCACGATCCGCAAGGATTTCGGCGTCAACGTGCAGGAGAACTCCGTGCATGGCTCGGACGCGCCGGAAACCGCGGCCGTCGAGATCGCCTATTTCTTCTCCAGCGTCGAACTCGTGGGCTGATCGCTACGCGGTTTCGCCCGGCGCCGGGTTGATCAGGGCGCCGGGCGGTGGCGTGGCGGCGTCCACGATCACCCGTTCGTTCTCCACGCGCGCACGCCCCTCGGCGATCAGGCGCACGGCCAGGGGATAGATCTTGTGCTCCTCGGCCAGCACCCGCGCGGCCAGGCTGTCGGCGTCGTCCCCGGCATGCACCGGCACGGCCGCCTGCACGATGATCGGCCCGTCGTCCATGGCGGGACGCACGAAATGGATGGTGCAGCCGGCGAAGCGCGCGCCCGCCTCCAGCACCCGTTCATGGGTGTGCAGCCCGCGAAAGGCCGGCAGCAGCGAGGGATGGATGTTGATCAGCCGGTCGGGCCAGCGCCGCACGAAACCCTCGGTGAGAATCCGCATGAACCCGGCCAGGCAGACCAGGTCCGGCTCGGCCTCGCGGATGATCGCGTCGAGCGCGTCCTCGAAGCTCTCGCGATCGTTGAAGTTCTTGTGGCTGAGGACCGCCGTCGGAATCCCCGCCTTCTTCGCCCGCTCCAGGCCGAGGACATCGGGAATGTTGGAGACGACCAGCGCGATCTCGGCCGGGTAGGCGGGATCGGCGCAGGCGTCGATGAGGGATTGCAGATTGCTGCCGCGGCCCGAGATCAGGACCGCGAGCTTAAACCGGGCCATGCCTGCTCCAGATGCTTCAGATGGGTGGCCTCGCCGCCCGGAACGCGGGGGCCGACGGTGCCGATGGTGGTCACGGTTTCGCCGTGCTCTTCCAGCGCCGCCCGCACGGCTTCCACATGATCGGGCGCGCAGACCGCGACCATGCCCACGCCGCAGTTGAAGGTGCGCGCCATCTCGTCCGGCGGCACGCCGCCGGCCTCCGCCAGCCAGCGGAACACCGGCGGGATCTCCCAGGCGGCGGCGTCGATCTCCATGGCCAAACCGTGGGGCAGGACTCGCGGCAGGTTTTCCACCAGCCCGCCGCCGGTGATATGGGCGAGGGCGTGGACGCCGCCGGTCTTGAGCGCCGCGAGACAGGCGCGGACATAGATCCGGGTCGGTTCGAGCAGGGCCTCGGCGAGGGTTCGCGATCCATCGAAGGGGGCGGGGCCGTGATAATCGAGCTCCGCCGACTCGACGATCCGCCGCACCAGCGAATAGCCGTTGGAGTGCAGCCCGCTCGAGGCGAGTCCCAACAGAAGGTCGCCCTCGCGAACGGCGTCCCCGGTCAAGGCCCGGCCGCGCTCCACCGCGCCCACGGCGAATCCGGCCAGGTCGTAGTCTTCGGCCGCATACATCCCCGGCATCTCGGCGGTTTCCCCGCCGATCAGGGCGCATCCGGCCTGGCGGCAGCCCTCCGCGATGCCGGCGAGGACGGCGCGCCCGCGCTCGACGTCCAACCGGCCGACCGCGAGATAATCCAGGAAGAACAGGGGCTCGGCGCCCTGGACCACAAGGTCGTTGACGCTCATCGCTACCAGGTCGATTCCGACCGTGTCATGACGGTCGGCGGCGATGGCGACCTTCAATTTCGTCCCGACGCCATCGGTCGCGGCGACCAGGACCGGGTCGGTGAAGCCGGCGGCCTTTGGGTCGAAAAAGCCGCCGAAACCGCCGAGTTCGGCGACCACGCCAGGTCGTCGGGTCGCCGCCGCCAGGGGCTTGATCGCCTCGACCAGGGCGTTTCCGGCGTCGATATCGACCCCGGCGTCCTTGTAACGGAGACCGCTTATGCCTTCCTCCCCCGGTTTGACGTGTTACATTAGGGTCATTGGCGCTGGCAAAGAAAGATACTGGTTCGGGGACTGTTTGCAATGATCCATCGATCCGCGCGGCGGCTTCGCCTTGGGCGCGTCGCCGTGGCTCGGGCCCTGGTCGTGCTGGCCATGATCGGGGCTGTGCCCGCCATGGCGGCGGGCGTCTATGAAGTCGAAGGCGTCGCCGTCGACGTGACGTCGGAGACGGTGACCCAGGCCCGCGACGAAGCGCACGCGGCTGCTCACGAGATTGCCTTCCGGCGGCTTCTTGAGCGGCTGACCCTTCGGGCCGATCAGGCTCGCCTGCCGCAGCTCGAGTCGTCCGAGATCGCCGGCCTCGTTCAGGACTTCTCGGTGGCGCAGGAAAAAACCTCGTCGACCCGCTATATCGGCCGCCTCGATTTCCGCTTCAGGCGCGAGGACGTCCGGAATCTGCTCATCGACTTCGGCATCTCCTTTGCCGAGACCGGCAGCAAGCCGGTTCTCGTGCTCGCCGTCTACGAATCCGCGGGGGCCCTGTTGCTGTGGGATACGCCCAACCCGTGGCGCGACGGCTGGGAGGCGGTGCCCGCGGGTGACGGGCTGGTGCCGCTCATCCTGCCGCTCGGGGATCTCAACGATATCGCCGCCATCGGTGCGGAACAGGCGGTCAGGGGAGACGCCCAGCGCCTCGCCGTGATCGCCGGCCGCTATGGCGCCGAGGATGCCCTGGTGGCGCGGGCGACCCTTCGGCTCAATCCCCAGACCGGCCGCCCCGAGCTCTCGGTGTCGGCGACGCGCCAGGGCGGTGTGGCGTCCGAACAGACCTTCGTGCGCAGCTTCGCGTCCGTCGGCGAGGAGGATGTCGAGAGCCTGCTTCGCCGGGCCGCTCTGGAGATTTCGGTGCAGGTGGAGGACGACTGGAAGCGCGACAACCTGCTGCAGTTTGGCCAGCAGGGCGTGCTATCGGTTTCGGTGCCCATCACCGGGCTCGGCGATTGGCGGACCGTCCGGGATCGCCTCGCGGGAATCGCGGTCATCCGATACACGGAAGTCGTCCTCCTCTCGCAGACGCGGGTTCTGCTCAACATTCATTATCTTGGCTCGCCCGAACAGCTTGGGTTGGCGCTCGCCCAAGCGGATCTGGCCCTCGCGCAGGATGATGAAGTCTGGACCCTGCGGCCGACGGGGGAGGCGACGGCCGGCGGGGTTTGGTGAGAAGCGTGAGCTTTCCCAACTTCATTTCGATGGGGCGGCTTCTCGCGGTGCCGCTGGTTGTATGGCTGATGCTCAGCCAGGCATATGGCTGGGCCTTCTGGATCTTCGTCCTCGCCGGGGTGAGCGACGCCATCGACGGTTTCGTCGCCAAGCGGTTCGGGCGCGAGACGGAACTCGGCAAGTTTCTCGATCCCCTGGCCGACAAGGCGTTGCTGGTCAGCGTCTACGTCACGTTGGGGCAGGCCGGGCATCTCGACGTCTGGCTCGTCATCCTGGTGGTGTTTCGCGACGTTCTGATCATCGGCGGCGCCATTCTGTCGCAGACCATCCGGCGGCCCTTGCCATCGCGCCCCCTCATCATCAGCAAGATCAACACCGCGGCCCAGATCGCGCTTGCGGCCGGCGTCCTCGGCAGCCTCGGTCTGAGTTTTCAGGCTGACTGGTTCATTGGTCCGATGACCTATGCGGTCGGGGCGACGACGGTCGCCTCCGGCTTGGCCTATCTGATCACCTGGAGCCGACTCACCGGCAATCACGGGGACGCCGGCTGATGCTGTCAAGCCGTCTCATTGCCGGGCTGCTTGCCCTGATCGTCACGGGCCTTCTGCTCTATGTCCTGCGCGGCGTTCTCCTGCCCTTTGTCGCCGGCATGCTGGTCGCCTACTTTCTCGATCCGGTGGCCGACCGCCTGGAAAAATGGGGCTGCTCGCGGACCATTGCCGTGTCCATCATCACGGCGGTCTTTTTCCTGTCCGTCGCGCTCGTCTTCGTCCTCCTGATCCCGCCCTTGCAGATGCAGATCGTCGGGCTGGTGACGCGGGCGCCTTCCTATCTCGACGCGGTCCGGGAGCGGGCTCAGCCGATCCTCGAGGGGTTCCTGGCCACGCTCCCGCCCGAGGATCTGGACCGCATACGCAATGTCCTCGGGTCCTATGCGGGCGAGGCCATCCAATGGGTCGGTGCGCTGTTGAAGGGCGTGTGGCGCGGCGGCATGGCGCTCCTCAACCTCTTGTCTCTGGTCTTCATCACGCCGCTGGTCGCCTTCTACCTGCTCCGCGATTGGGACCGCATCATCACACGTGTCGATGACATGCTGCCGCGCGACGTGGCGCCGGTCGTGCGCAAGCTGGCCTCGGAGATCGACGACACCATGTCCGCGTTCCTCCGCGGGCAGGCGACGGTCTGCCTGCTGCTGGGCGTCTTCTATGCGGCCGGGCTGACCCTCGTCGGCCTCGATTTCGGTCTGGCGGTCGGGTTCGGCACCGGGTTGATTTCCTTCATCCCCTATTTCGGCATGGCGGTCGGTCTTGTCGTCGGCATGGGAATCGCCGTCGCCCAGTTCTCCGAATGGTTGCCGATCGTCCTGGTCGCCGCCGTCTTTGCGGCCGGGCAGGTGTTGGAGGGGAATTTCGTCACGCCGAAGCTGGTGGGCGACAAGGTCGGCCTCCATCCGGTCTGGGTCATCTTCGCCTTGCTGGCGGGCGGTGCGCTTTTCGGCTTTACCGGCGTTCTGCTGGCGATTCCGGTGGGCGCGGCCATCGGCGTGATTGTCCGGCATGCCGCGTTGCACTATCGCGAGAGCCACCTCTACGACGTCGAACTCGGGTTCGTGGGGGGCGGGGGCAAGGGGGATGAGGCCGGGGACGAGGCGCCCGAAAACGGCGACCGCGAGGACAACGGTCGCGAGGAAAGCGGCCGTCCCGAGAGCCCGGGGTCGTGACCACGCCGGAACAGATCCCGTTCGATTTCGATTTTCGGCCCGCGCTCGGGGGCGAGGATTTCCTGGTCGCGCCTTGCAACGCCGAGGCCGTGGGCTGGCTCGATCGCTGGCCCGACTGGCCGTCGCCCGTCCTGGTCGTGTACGGGCCTTCGGCTTGCGGCAAGACCCATTTGGCGCAGGTCTTTCTCGCGCGAACGGGCGGCCGTCTCGTGACGCCGACGGAGTTGACCGCCATCGACCCCCCGGGCCTGCTGCGCGAGGCGTCGGCCTGTGTGTTCGAGGATGTGGATTCCTCCCTCGATCCTGCGTTCGAGGAGTCGCTCTTTCATCTCTACAACCACGCGGCGGAGAGCGGCCGGCGGTTGATGTTCACGGCCGCGCGGCCGGCGAGCCGCTGGCCGGTCACGCTGCCCGACCTGCGCTCGCGCCTGAACGCCGCGGCTTCCGTCGGCATCGGCCCGCCCGACGATGCCCTGATCGCGGCCGTTCTGGTCAAGCAGTTCCATGACCGGCAGCTGTGGGTCGACGACGACGTGGTCGGATATCTGTTGCCGCGCATGGAGCGATCCTTCGCCGCCGTCCAGCGCCTTGTCGCCGCCATCGACCGCACGGCCCTTGCCGAGGGCCGCCGCATTACCGTGCCGCTCGCGCGCAAGGTGCTGGGGCACCTTTCCTCGAGTTAGATCGGCCAAACAGCCGCCGAAACATCGCGCGCAGGGCGCGGGCGCGTTCGGTGTGGGCCCGGTCGATGGCGTAGCGAATGACCGCGTCCCATTGCTTCGGCGTCAGCGATCTGGGGTCGATGGCATGCAGGTCGATCTTCTTTGTGTGGGGCATCTGAACCTCCATCCATCCTGCGTCACGGGATCGACCGTGACACGGGGTGATGAGGAACGCTTTACCAGTCCTTTGAAATCACATAAAATGAATAAAAAAGATAATTTATATCCTTTAGAGAGATGAATGGACTTGTCCGACCTGCGCATCTTTCGGGCTGTCGTTCGCGAGGGCGGGGTGACCCGGGCGGCCGAGCGGCTGCATCGCGTCCAGTCCAATGTCACGACCCGCGTGCGCCAGCTCGAGGAGGATCTCGGCGTGGGTCTCTTCATCCGCGAGGGCAAGCGGCTGCATCTTGCGCCCGCCGGCCGGGTTCTGATCGACTATGCCGACCAGCTTTTGGCGCTTGCCGAGGAGGCCCGCAACGCGGTTCACGATCCGAGACCACGCGGCCTCTTTCGGATCGGTTCCATGGAAAGCACCGCGGCCGTGCGGCTGCCCGCTCCGTTGAGTGAGTACCACCGCCGCCATCCCGAAGTGACGTTGGAGCTGCGCACCGGCAATCCGCAGCAGTTGGCGACGGCGATTCTCGCCGGCGAGCTCGATGCGGCCCTGGTGGCCGAGCCGATCGCGGACGCTCCATTCGAGAAGGCATTGGCCTTCGAGGAGGAGCTGGTGATCGTGGCCGCGGCGGACCATCCGCCGATCGGTCGGCATGGCGCCGTGCCGCGCACCGTCCTTACTTTCGAGCCCGGATGCCCGCACCGCCGCCGGCTCGAGGCGTGGTACGGCAATCTCGGCGCCATGCCGGAGCGGACGATCCAGATGTCCTCCTATCTCACGATGCTCGGCTGCGTGGTCGCGGGGATGGGGATCTCCCTGGTGCCGCGCTGCGTCCTGAGCACCTTCCCCGAGAGAAAGCGGCTCAGCGTCCACGCCTTGCCGCCGGGGCAGGATCGCGCGGAGACCGTGCTCATTTGGCGCAAGGGCGCCAACTCGCCGAAGATCGACGCGCTGTCGGACATTTTGAAAACCCGGAAACGGGGAACCACCTGAGCATTCACCGTCAGCCGGATCATCGCCGATCGGTTTCGGCGTCCTTTCGTTGAAAAAGGTAAACGCCGTCCGCGCTTACCCGTCTTTCCATGCGCCCCCGGGCCAAGAGAAAGTGAAGATGGGCCAGGCTCTCACCGATGGCGAAGAACACTTGGTGGTCGTCCAGCTCCCGGTCGAACAGGTACCGCAGAACCCCCAGGCCAGTGCGTGGACGGGCGCAGGCCGCCCAGGTCTCCTCGAGCCGCCGGTCGTGGTGATGGGCAAGCTCTTCCAGGCGGGCATGCAGTCCGGTGAAGGGGCGACGATGCCCGGGCAGCACGAGGGTATCGCCGGCCAGGGCCCGAAACTTGTCCAGGCTTGCGAGGTAAAGACGCAGAGGATCGGCCTCGGGGACATACGGTCCGACGCTGATGTTCGGCGTGATCTGGGGCAGGATTTGGTCGGCGGAGATCAGGATGCGCAGCTCCTCGCAATGCAGGCTGGCATGCTCGAAGGCATGCCCGGCGCCCATGATCACTCGCCAAGCCCGCCCGCCGACGGGGATCACCTCGCCGTCCACTATCGGCCGCACCGCGCGCGGGACGGGCGTGATCCGCCGCGCATAGTCCTTGCTTCGGCCTTCGACCAGTTTCATGAGACCGGGATCGAAGCCGGCGGTTCGATAGAAGTGCTGGAAGCCGTCGAGGACCCTGTTTCCCCTTTCCACGCTGCGCATTCGGGCGAACGCCCATTCGCCAAAGGGCATCCAAAGCTCGGCGCCGCAATGCCGGGCCAGCCACCCCGCGAACCCGACGTGATCCGGGTGGAAATGGGTGACGATCATCCGCTTCAGCGGCTTCCCGGCAGCGCCCTTTGCGAGGATTTCCCGCCAAGCCTCCTCCGTCTCATGGGAGGCGATGCCCGTGTCCACAACGGTCCAGCCGTCCCCGTCGTCGAGAAGCCAAAGATTGACATGGTTCAGCTTGAAGGGCAGGGGCATGCGGATCCAGGATATGCCCGGGGCCACCTCGCGGACCTCGCCGGCCGACGGTATCCCCTTGATGGGGTATCGGATGTCCGTCTGCGGACTGTGCGCCTCGTCTCTCATGGCGCCGGAAGATAATTGACGGCGGAGGCAGAGGCTAGCCCGACGGGGGCAGCATCCCCGGGTCCGAGACCGCGTAGACGGCGATCGGCTGCGTCCGGCCGGGCACCGTCACCTCGTGGCGCGGGACGCCGGAAAAGTCCATGCCGCCATTGTCGACGGCATCGGCGGAGACGACCAGCACGCATTCCAGCACCTTGGTCTGGCTTTCCAGGCGCGCGGCGATGTTCACGTTGTCGCCGATGGCCGAGAAGTTGGGCGATGTCGGCGGCCCCATGGTGCCGACGATGGCCTCCCCGGCATGGATGCCGATGCCCATGCGCAGGGGTGCGTTCAACTCTCCTTCGAGTCGCCGGTTGAGGTCGTCGAGCCGGCTCAGCATCTGCGTCGCGCCGTCCAGCGCCTGGCGGACGCCCGTGCCGAGGCCGGTTTCCAGCCCATAGAGCGCCATCAGCCCATCGCCCTGGAACTGGGCGTAATGGCCGTTGGTGTCCCGCAGCGCCGCCGACAGTTCCTCGAAGAACTGGTTGAGGATGAACAGCACGTCATAGGGGAACTTCTGCTCGCCCAGGCGGGTCGAGCCGCGCAGGTCGGCGAACAGGACCACCACGTTCTGCTCCGCGCCGTCGACGCCGCCCCGCCGGTTGGCGTCGCGAACCGATGCCGTCGGCGGCAGCAGCGGCACGATCACCACATCCTTTTGCGGCTGGACCTGGCAGGCGAGACGCACATTGGGCGGGGCCGAGATGCGGGTCAGCGCCCGTGCCTCGATCTCGTTGGGCGGCGGCAGGTCGTCGCCCCCCGTGCCCACCCGCACACGGCAGGTTGTGCAGCGGCCGCGGCCGCTGCAGACCGAGGCATGGGGGAGGCCGGCGGCGCGCACGGCCTCCAGGATCGTCTGTCCGCGGGGCGCGGTCACCGTCTGGCCTCCCGGCATGCGCATGCGGACGGTGCCGTGCCGGTTGCGGTAGAGGCGGCGGATGACGCGAGCGACAAGGACCGCAGCGACCGCGCCGTAGAAGAGGATCAGCAGCCTTGTTTGGATGTCCTTGACCATCGCATGGGCCTCGGGCGGGGCCGCCATGGCTTCGGCGAACACCCGTTCCGCCCAGCCCGGGTCCGCGGCGGCATCGAGCACCGACAGCCCGGCGCGCAGGAAACCCAGCACCGAAAGAATCGGGATCAGCACGGCCAGCGGATAGAGCACCGGGATCAGCCGTTGGTACCAGGGCTTCAGCCGTAGCCAGAAATGCAGCCCGAACACGAGGTGTCCCCAAACCACCAGGACCAGCAGGCTTTGCTGGGCGACGGCCCAGGGGCTGTCGAGCCAGTAATTGGCCACCACCAGCTCATAGGTCATCTGCGCGCCGAGGATGTCCTCGCCGGTGCGCGTGCCGATCGCGTGGGTGAGGAGCAGCGGCCAGATCAGCAGCCCGAGGATCAGCTGAGCCGCCTCCCAGGCCGGCATTCTGAGATGCGCGCGCCGGTAGAGCGCCGCTAGCGCCAGGCCGAAATGGAGAAGAAACGCGCCGTAGAGCACGATCCCACCGAGCACCGTCCCGGCCGGGGACGAGGTGATCCAGCGCGCCGAATTCATGGCGTCGATGGAGATCAGGCCGAGCGCGTGGTTGAGGGTATGGGGAATGACATAGAGGGCCAGCACAAGGCCCGACCACAGGCGCAGGCGCTGTTCCAGGTTCCCGTATGACAACCGGGAAATCCGGGAATCGGTCATGATGCCATCATGCTCGTGCCTCGACCCGCTTCTCCCCGCGGCCGTCTGCTGTCCTCACGGATCATAGCGGGAAAATCCGTTGCGCCCGATCGCCGGTTTGGTTCGACAACGCTCAGTTGAGGTCCCTCGGGCGGACGAACGCCTCCAGGCGGCAGCCATTCGCCGTCACGCCTCGCCAATGGTCGGAGGGGCTGCGCAGCACGGCGAGCGCCGCGGTTGGAAACTTCGCGGCCATCCGCGCGCGGGCTTCGGCGTCGCCCGCGCCGGCCAATCCCAGCGCCAGCTCCTCCATTTCCGGATTATGCCCGATCAGCATCACCGAGGGAGTCTCGTCGTCGAGACCCCGGATGCGGCGCAACAGGCCGTCGGCGTTTGTGCCGTAGAGCCCGGCATCGATCTCGATGGCGACCTCCGGGCCCAAGGCCGCGCGCACGGCCTTGAGCGTGGACCGCGCGCGTTTCGCCGGCGAGCACAGGATCAGGGCCGGACGCAACTTCTTCTCGGCAAGATATCCCGCCATCGTTTCCCGGGCCAGCTTGCCGCGGCCGGCCAGGGGCCGGTCGATATCCGCCAGGCCGGGATCGTCCCAGCTCGACTTGGCGTGGCGCAGGAGATAGATCGTCTTCAACCCGTCACGTCCTCCCGCGTCCCGTTGGCCCCCGGCGCGGTTAGCGCGTGACGCGCCGGGCGATGCTCTTGAGCTTGCGGGCGCGCAGCCGGTTGGCCTCTGTGTTGCGCTTTGCGGCCGCCGCGACCAGGGCCTGCTGGCAACCGATCGACTCCGTCTCGGACTCTGGCTGCCGCTGGACATAGCTGCCATCGCCCCGCATTTCCCAGACAGTCCGCCGATCGGCCAGCTGCAGCTCGAAAACCTCCTGCAATTCGTGGCGCAGCGACGGGTCCTCGATGGGCACTAGGACCTCCACGCGGCTCTTCAGGTTGCGCCGCA
>JANQJG010000247.1 GCA_028281785.1 Rhodospirillales bacterium | reverse complement strand
CTGTACTTTTTTTCAATGGTTACAAGGCGAAATGGGGGTTTGGGGCGGCCCGGCGCCCCCATTTCAGGTGTTGCCAAATCGCAAGCTTTCGGACCGATCAAGCCGCAAGCTTGCGATTTGAGATTCCCCCTGATCCGGCGTAGCTGCCGGATCAGGGGGGAAGTATCTTCAAATCCGCCCGTAGAGCCGCCTCAAGGGCGGATTTGGCCACTAAATGGAATCGCTCTACAATACCATTTAATCGCGTGAATCTGATCTAGGCGTTGGAGCCTTGTCGCCCAGCGAGGATTCCGACGGCGTGCGCCGTCAGACCCAATACGGCCCCCGCCACCATCGCGATGATGAGCGGCGTAGCCGAATCCGTGAGCAGGCTGCCGACGACAAAGGAGGCGGCCGCTCCCGTGGCGGTATGCAGGAACCCGGAAAACCCGGCAGCGGCGCCTGCTATCTGCGGTTCCACGCTTACGGCGCCCGCAAACCCGTTGGCGATGCACAGGCCGTTTCCCAGCGCCATGACTGCCATGAGCCCGAACATCGTGTAGGGACTGAGTGCGCCCGCGAGGGCCACCCCGGCCAGACTGACCGCGCCGGCAAGCGAAATCAGCGTTCCCGTGGTGATCATGCGGTCGATGCCGATGCGGACAGCGCCGCGAGCGGACAGGAAATTGCCCAGCATGTACATCGCCACGATGGGCACGAAGAACACGCCGTAGTCGCTGGGCGTGCGCCCCATCAGCTCCACCGTCACATAGGGCGCCCCGCCCAGAAAGGCGAAGAAGGTGGCCGAGGAGAAGGAAACCTGAAACGCGTAGCCGCAGAATGCCCGGCGCCGGATCAAAACCGGGAAGCTGGCGAGCAGGTCGCGCCAGCCCGAGTGACCTTCGTCCCCCGCATGGGTTTCCGAGAGGAGTATCCACACCCCGGTCAGAACACAGCCGCCCGCCACCAACACGAACACGAAGCTGGCGCGCCATCCGAACCAAACGTCCAGGAATCCGCCGATCATCGGAGCGACCATCGGGGCCGTGACCATTGCCATCGTGATATAGGCCAGGATGCTCGCCGTTCGATCACGGTCGTAGAGGTCGCGGACGACGGCCCGCCCAACAACCATGCCAACGCAGCCTCCCACGGCCTGAACGATACGTCCGGCGATCAGGAACTCAATGGCTGGCGCGAAAAGGCAAAGGAGGGAGCCGAAAAGAAAGACCGTAAGCCCACCGAGCATCACGGGTCGGCGCCCGAACCGATCGGAGAGGGGGCCATAGAACAGTTGGGCCGGAGCCAGCCCCGCCAGATAAAGGCTCAGCGCAAGCTGCGCCGTGGCGTAGTTCGTATCGAAGGCCCTTTGCAGCCCTGGCATCGACGGGATGAAAATGTTGAGCGCGAGCGGCCCGATCGCTGTCGCCGCGATGAGGATGATGAGCGAGGGAGGCTTGGTGTTGCCGGCCCTCATGAGCGGCGATCAGCCGCTACGACCGGCTTGCCCGGAATCGTCTGGCCCCACATTGCGGGATGGGCTCGATCGTACTGTATGGGGTAGGCGGTGTCGGCGCCCAGCCGGGATGCGGCGTCCCAAGTCCAATGGGGATTGAAGAGCATGCCCGCCAAACCGAATATCAGGAACCCAATTTGAGGGGGATGAACGCCGCCCTCGACGAACACAGATCATCGCAGCCCGGAGCTCTCTGCGACACGCCAATCGAACGGCTGATCCTCTCAGGAACACCTAGCTGATAGCACGAAAAACCGGGTTCGGCTATCCATCCCGTCCCATGGGGCTCATTTCCGGGCGAGTCCTTGCTTGTCGCTGTGCGGGCGGTCGGCTGGCCGATCCAAGACCTCTGGAACCGGCAGCCCCAGCGACGGTTCTACATGGCGCGGGGTCACGATCCCCTGGCGATTGGACGAGGCGGCCACTCCGTCTCTTCCTTTGCGGCGGCCCGCGCGGCGTCTCTCCGCGAAGCGTGAACGCTGACAACGAGGTTCGCGCCCTCGGTATCGACGACAGCCCAAATGAAAGCTTGGTCGTCATACATCACGACGTGTCGCATATTTCACCTCCAACTCCGGACCATGAGACCGGTACATCAGAGGTTTATGGATGGGGCAGACCAAGATCTTGCCAAGACCCGGTCGAGGCTGACCGTGCCGCGCGCCGCCGCGATCCGCGAATGAAATCTCAAGTCTTTTGGGGCCGGTTACCGCTCATTCATAGGGAGCTTGGCGCAGGGCCTCGATGAAGTCGTCACGCCAAGTGTTCAGCGTATTCCCCCTTAACGTCTCCATCATGCCGTTCCAGCGCTCTTTTCTCTCTTCGAGCGGCATGGTGAGACCCCGAGCGATGGCATCCGCGACGCCTTCGAAATCAAGAGGATTGACGATCAGCGCCGAGTCGAGTTCGCGGGCGGCCCCGGCGAACCGGGACAAAACCATGACGCCGGGATCCTCGGGATCCTGGGAGGCGACATACTCCTTGGCGACCAGGTTCATGCCGTCCCGCAAAGGTGTGATCAGGCCGACCCGGCTCGCGCGATAAAACTGAATGAGCTCCTGGCGCTGGTAACTCTTGTTGAGATAGTTGATGGGAACCCAATCGAACTCGGCGAAGCGACCGTTGAGGCGGCCGGCATGGGTTTCCAGCATGCGCTGAATCTCCCGGTATTCCGGCACTTCGGAGCGGGAGGGGGGCGCGATCTGAACAAGTGTCACCTTGCCCTTGAATTCCGGATATCTGTCCAAGAAGCACTCGAACGACAACAGCCGCTCCACCAGCCCCTTGCTGTAGTCGAGCCGGTCGACGCCGATGATCCAGGCTCGTCCATGGGGATGGCTGCGGAGGGACTCGGTCTTCTGGGAACGCGAAAGACTGGCTCCACCCTTTTCGAAAGCATCGGTCTCGATGCCGATGGGAAAGATCTCGACCCGGAGCGTCTTCCCGAAGGCATGGATCAAGTGGTTGCCCATGATGCCGCCGCCGGCTTCGTGGACAATGTAGTCGAGAAAGGCCCTCAGGTCGTTCTCGGTATGGAACCCGACGAGGTCATATGCGCACAGAGCCTGAACAAGAGATCGGTGCGATGGCAGGGCCGTGAGAATCTCTAGGGCAGGAAACGGCGTGTGCAGAAAAAATCCCATCGGCCGCGTGATGCCCGATCGCCGCAGTTGTTCGCCGAGCGGGATCAGGTGGTAGTCGTGGATCCAGATGAGGTCCTCGGGCTCCAAAAGCGGCAGCAGGTGGCCGGCAAAGAGCTTATTGACCTCGAGATAGCTGGAGTAGTGTTCCTGACTGAAGGCCGTCAGGTCGAGCCGATAGTGGAAAAGCGGCCATAGCGCCCTGTTGGCAAAGCCATTGTAATATTCGTTGTAGTGCTTACGGGAGAGATCCAGGGTCGCATAAGTGACCGGTCCGGCCTCATGCAGGGTCGGTTCCGAAGGCGTTTTAGGGACGACCTTGCCGCTCCAGCCGAACCAGACGCCGCCGCTCTGCTGCAACGCATCTTGGATCGCGACCGCGAGCCCGCCCGCCCGTGCCTTGGTATCGGTGGCAACGGCCACCCGGTTCGAAACGACAACCAAGCGGTTTCCGGCAGCCTTTCCTGGTTGTGCCGGTTCGGCAGGCTCTGAACTGCTGCTGCTCTTGCCGGCTCCGCCATTTCGAGCTTCACCCGCCAGCTCGACATCCTGAGGTCCGTTTCTTGGAGGTCCCACTGTGTCATCCCCTTCCGCCACGCCGACAGTATAGCATGGATGGCCCATGTGGTCGCACAACTTCGCTTGCACAACCAGACCTGGGCTGACGGGCGTGCTCTCATGGCGTGTATTTAGTCGCCCGCTTGCCATCTGTTCACAGGCATCCCGGCTCCCGATATTCCATGTCCTTGACGGCAAAGAGTTTCAAAATAACGATGAGATGCTGTTGCAGATCGAGGTGGTGACGGAAAGGAGGGCTTCTGGATGGTTTGGCTTGAAGCCGAAGGGGTTGAGCAGCGGTCTCCGGGCGGCATCCTCGCGGAGTTGATCGCCGACACCGGCACCCTTGCCGTGCCAGGCGCCCATAACGCACTTGCCGGCCTGTTGGCCAAGCAAGCCGGTTTCAAGGCTCTCTACGTATCCGGTGCGGCGCTTTCGGCCAGCATGGGTTTGCCTGATCTCGGCGTCATGACGTTGGAGGAGGTGGCGCTCTTCACCCGCGGCATCCACCGCGCCACAGGCCTTCCGCTGGTGGTCGACGCCGATACGGGCTATGGCGAGGTCCTCAATGTGATGCGCACGGTCCGAGAGTTGGAGACTGCTGGGGCCGCCGCGATCCAGATCGAAGATCAGGTCCTTCCCAAGAAATGCGGACACCTCAACGACAAGCGCCTCGTCCCGCCCTCGGAAATGGTGGCCCGGGTCGCCGCGGCAAAACGGGCGCGCACCCATGCCCTGATCGTTGCTCGAACCGACGCGGCCTCGCAAAGCCTGGACGAGGCGATCGCGCGGTGCCGGCTCTATCGTGAAGCCGGGGCCGACGTCCTGTTTCCCGAGGCCCTGACCAGCGAAGAAGAATTCCGCGCCGTGGCCGCCGCGGTCGAGGGACCGCTTCTCGCGAATATGACGGAGTTCGGTCGCACCCCGCATTTCACGCTGCGCCAGTTTCAGAGCTTTGGGTACAAGCTGGTGATCTGGCCGGTGTCGTCCTTGCGGGTTGCGGCCCGCGCCGTCCGGGACCTTTACGCCGAACTTGCCCGCGAGGGCTCGGCAAGTGGCCAACTCCCGCGCATGCTGACACGCGCCGAGCTTTACGACACCATCGGCTATGCCGACTACGAAGAACTCGATGGGCGTATTGCGCGCAGCGTTCTGCCGGAGGAGTCAAAAGAATGATCGAGCATCACCTTCGTGTACATCCATCCTCGTCCCGCCTCCCTCGCGAGGGGCAGTTGGCCTGGAAGATCGCCGAGTTCGCGTTGGGCAAACCGCCCATCGACGAAGATGTCGCGGAGATGGCGGCCTGCCGCGTGGTCGACAACGCAGCGGTGGCGCTAGCCGCCATCAATCGGGGGCCGGTGGCTTCGGCCCGCGCCATGGCACTCGCGCATCCGCGCTCGGGAGGCGCCACGCTCATCGGTTTACCGGAAGCAACAAGCGTTCACGCCGAGTGGGCGGCCTGGGCGAACGGCGCGGCGGTTCGCGAGCTCGATTTCCACGACACCTTTCTGGCGGCGGACTACGCCCATCCCGGCGACACGATTCCGCCCCTGATCGCCACCGCGCAGCAGTGCGGCCGGGATGGGACACAGTTGCTCGGCGCCATTGCCGTTGCCTATGAGGTGCATGTGGCACTGACCAAGGCGATTTCGCTGCACAAGCACAAGAAGGACCATGTCGGCCATCTTCTTCCCGCGGTGACGGCGGGGCTGGGAGCGTTACTCGATTTGCCGGTCGAGGTCCTCTACCACGCCATCAACCAGTCTGTGCATCTCGCTTTCTCGACCCGGCAGTCGCGAAAGGGCGAGATCACCTCGTGGAAGGCGTTTGTTCCGGCCTATGCCGGCAAGACCGCGATCGAGGCGGCGGACCGGGCGATGCGCGGGGAGGGGGCACCCAACCCGGTTTATGAGGGCGAGGATTCGGTGATTGCCTGGATGCTCGATGGCCCCAGTGCGAGCTACACCGTTTGGCTGCCGGCACCGGACGAGCCGCCGCGCGGCATCCTGGAGACGTTCACCAAGGCCCACTCCGCCGAGTACCAGGCCCAGGCACTGATCGATCTCGCTTTTGCCGTGCGGGAGAAGGTGGATCTCGCTCGCGTGAAGGAAGTTGTTTTGCACACCAGCAATCACACCCACGCGGTAATCGGGACCGGTTCGAACGATCCCCAGAAGTTCGACCCCGAGGCGAGCCGCGAGACCCTCGACCATTCGATCATGTATATCCTCGCCGTGGCCCTCGAAGACGGCCGCTGGCACCATGAGGACAGCTACACGCGCGAGCGTGCGGCGCGCCCGTCGACGGTGGCGCTCTGGCGCAAGATCCGGACGGTCGAGGACGACTCCTGGGAACGCCGCTATCACGACTCCGATCCCGGCAAGCGAGCCTTCGGCGGGCGGCTCGAGATCGTGCTCGATGACGGGACACGGGTGATCGAGGAGAAGGCTGTGGCCGACGCTCACCCGAACGGCGCCGCTCCTTGGATTTGGCCCGACTATGTCCGCAAATTCGAGAATCTGGCCGGCGATATGATGGCCCCGGATGAAGCGGCGCGATTTCTGACAAGCGTCTGCCGACTCGGCGAACTTACAGCCGACGAGGTTCGCGTCCTCAATCCGCGGCTCCCCGAGGGCGTGGTGTCCCCCACACGACCAACCGGGGAAGGTGTCTTCGATTGGAGCCTTCCTTAGAGGCGTGTATCACGACTTTCCCGTCGAGCCGAGCGCCCAGCTAATCACTTAGCGTCCACCGGTAGACTGCCGACCGTGCTGCTCCAATCGACAAGGAACCGGTGACGCTTGAGCTTGTCGAGGTATACCAGGAGGCCGGTGCCGAGCCGGATCGGGCGCACCGGCCCGTCCGCCACTCTGTGAAGTTCGGCGGCTGTTGTCGGGCCGTCGAGCTCGGGACGGATGGCGTAAAGGTGCGACTCACGGGCCAGGACTTCCTGCCCAGGCAGGGAAAGCAGATAATCAAGGAAAGATCGCGCGGCATCCTTGTGGGACGCGTCGCGGTGGATGAAGGCGATGCGCGACATGACCAGCGTGTAGTCGGAGGGAAGGATCATGGCCAATTGCGCCCCCCGCAAGATTCTAAATCGGGTGTACGATCCCAAGAGATTGTAGCCGATGAGAATCTCGCCGCTCTCGATCGCATCCAGCATCTCGCCTGTCGTATTGGCCAAGCGGATCGCAGTACGCCCGAAGCTTTCCAACAGACGGCCATAGGTGTGAGCCTGAAGGGCGTCCTGGGTGGCAAACAGATACCCGGCGCCGCTCTTGGCAATATCGTAGGAGACGACCCGCCCACGGTAAGCGTCGGCCTTCTCCCGCAGCAGCCGCACGAGGTCGAATCGAGTCGACGGGATGTCCTCGGGCGGAAGGACCTTCGGGTTGTAGACGATAACCGCCGGTTCGAAGGTGAAGCCGAACGCTTCATTGCGCCAATTGGCCCATTGCGGGATGCGTGCCGTTTCGGGCGATTCGTGGCGCAGCGCGTAGCCGTCGTTGACCAGCTTGAACTGCATGTCCATGGCCGTGCTGATGATGAGGTCGGGGCGCAGGCCCTCCAATGCCCGGTTCTCGCGGATCAGGTTGTAGACCTCGGTGGTGAGAAGTTCGAAGTAGCGCACCGTGGTGTCCGGATTTTCGCGCTGGTAGTTCTCGATGATCGGGCGCATCGCCACCAGATCGGTGGTGCTGAACAGAACGAGTTGTACGGTTTCGGCTTCCGGCGCCGGGAACGTCGTTTCGGCACCGTCCATCGCCGATGCCCTGGCGAAAGAGAGCAAGACGACGAGCGCCGCGAGTATGCCGGATCGCCGGCTCATGATGCGCGCTCCGGAAGAGTTCGGATTCCCAAGCGCGCAATCAGGCCGCCGCCGCACCGATCGAGAAGTTCGACCATCCCGTGGGTGCGGGCGACAGTCTGCACGATGGCGAGACCGAGCCCCGTCCCCTCACCGCCCTGGTCGCCCCGCCCGGCGCGACGAAAGCGCTCAAAGGCGTTGGCCTTCTGATCGTCGGGAATTCCGGGTCCGCGGTCGGCCACGTCGATGATGACCATGTCCGACGCATCGTCCCGGTACATGGCGATGTCCACCGTGGAGCCCTCCGGGCCATACTTGATGGCGTTTTCGATCAGGTTTTTGAGGGCTTCCCGCAAAGCGACGAGGTCGCCCAGCACCGTCGCATTCTCGCCGCTGTCGTCAATCTCAAATTCCATGCCCTTGCCTTGCGCCGCGTACTCCGCCTCGGCCAAAACACGGCTCAGAACGTCGCGCAGGCCGACACTTTGGAACGGAACGACATCCGAACGATGAACCACCATGGCGTGGCTGAGCAACTGATTGGTCAGACGGCTGGTCAGCGTTACGTTTTGCCGGGCCTTCACGACGAGATCATGCATCACCGCCGGGTCCTTCTCCTCGGCCGCGATGTCGATCTGCGCACGCAAGCTGGCCATGGGCGTGCGAATCTGGTGGGCGGCGTCGGCGATAAAGGTCTGCATCTGGTCGACGCTGATCGATAGGCGTTCAAGGAAATGATTCATTGCGAGGACGAACGGCTTGACCTCGCGCGGAACCCGCGTCTCGAGTGGCTTGAAGTCAGTTGGCGCACGGTCGGCGAGATCGCGCTCGATGACCGTCAGCGGCGCCAGCGCCAGATTGATCCCGAACCAGCTGAACAGCAGCGCCAGGGTCATAAACAGCAGGATGGGTGTTAGCGCTCCGAGGCTGATCTCGCGGGCCAGGGTGCCGCGTTCGATTCGCGATTGGCCAACCTGGATGATTGCCCATCCCTGCATGCGAGGCTCGGCGATAAGGCGACCGAGGACGACGAACCTCATGGTCTCTCCGAGATAGGGTGCGTCGAAGTACCGGGGCTCGGTCGAAGTGACCGCGCCGCCTTCGAGCGGCAGGTCCTCGTAGCCCGTCAGCGTTTCGCCGTTCGGCGACAGAACGCGATAGAAGGCTCGGTCGCGCCGTGCCAGCGAGAGAATTTCCAGAGACGAGTAGGGCAGATCGACCCTTAGCACACCATCGGTGGCGTACACTTGTTCGGCGATCGCCAGCGCCGAGGCGGTGAGGATGCGATCGTACGCCTCGTCGGCCGCCCGCAGGCCGTATTGGCGCGCTGAGTAGAACAGCAGCACAGTCGCTATGAGGAAGACGCCGACGATGATGGTCATCAAGCGCCGCCGGAGTGAGTAGTCGGGACTAACGCTCCAGTTCAGCAACATACCCCATTCCCCGCACGGTCCGGATGGAGACCGACGCCCCGGCCAGTTTTTTCCTCAGGCGCGCGACGTACAACTCGATGGCGTTGGGCCCTGGTGCGTCGTCGAACCCGTAAAGCTGCTCAACGATGTCGTCCTTGGTCAGGATGCGGTTGAGATTGCCGAGAAAGATCTCGAGGACCCGAAACTCGCGGTTGGGTAGCATTATCGTGCGTCCGTTCACCGTAACGGTCGCCCGCGAGCGGTCGAATTCCGTGTTGCCGTGCAGGGTAACGCTCGACGAGAACCCTTGGCGGCGGCGCAACAGGGCCCGCGCGCGGGCTTCCAGCTCGCGGATGTCGAACGGCTTGACGAGATAGTCGTCTGCGCCGACATCCAAGGCCGATACCCGGTCGTCAATTTCCGAGCGTGCGGTAAGCACGAGAACCGGCGTCGTGTCCTTCGCCCGGCGCATGTTCTTGAGAACGACGAATCCGCTCTTACCCGGAAGGTTGATGTCCAGGATAACGAGGTCGTAACGCTGCAGGCGTAGGTACTCCTCCGCCTCTTCGCCGGTGACTGAGTGGTCGAGTGCGTGGCCGGCGTTCTGGAACTGACGCAAGATGGCCTCCGCAAGGTCCACGGAGTCCTCGACAACCAATATGCGCATCGATAAGGCCTCCCGGGTATTCGTCGAACCGGATCACCAATTTCCGAGCCTATGCGATGACAGGCTGGTGACAGGTTCGTTTGGTAGATATTTTCACACGAAGTTCGCATGTGACAAACAAAGATCAAAAATCGATCGCGAACCAATAGGCGAAGCTGGGAAAATAGGGAGACCGAATCATGAAGAAGACTATGGGATCCCTCGCGGCGATCGCGGGGGTATTTGCTATCGCGGGGTCGGCTCATGCCTTCAGCCCCGAGAACGTCGAGTGCATTGCGCCGGCCAATCCGGGTGGTGGTTGGGACTTTACCTGCCGCTCCGTCGGTAAGATTCTTTACGACCTGAAGCTGGTGCCGGAACCGGTCAAGGTGACTAACATGCCCGGCGGCGGCGGTGGCGTCGCCTTTGGTTATGTGGTCGGCAAGCGCAACGACGACGCCAATCTGCTGGTCGCCGCCAGCACGGCCACCACCAGCCGTCTTGCCACCAACCAGTTTGCCGGCCTGACCGCCGATCAGGTCCGCTGGGTGGCCTCGCTGGGCGCCGACTTCGGTGTCATCGCGGTCAGCAAGGATGCGCCGTACAAGAACCTCGGCGATCTGATGGCCGCGGTGAAAGCCGACCCGGACAAGATCGCGTTCGGCGGCGGTAGCGCCGTCGGCGGATGGGACCATCTGAAGATCCTGATCGTCGCCAAGGCCGCCGGCATCACGGACGCCAGGTCGGTCAAATACGTGTCCTTCAACAGCGGCGGCAAGGCCCTGACCCAACTGCTGGGCAACCACGTACAGGCCGTAACCGGCGATGTTTCGGAGATCAAGGGGCAGCTGGCGGCCGGCAATGTCCGCGCCCTGGCCGTCCTGTCGCCTGAACGCTTGTCGACCGACCCCGACATCCCGACCGCCAGGGAGCAGGGCTTCGACGCCATCGGAGCCAATTGGCGCGGTTTCTATCTGCCGAAGGACGTATCCGACGACGTTCATCAGTCCTGGGGCAAGATCATGGCCAAGCTCTACGAATCCGAGGACTGGAAAAAGGCCATGGAAGCCAACGGCTTGGCGCCGTTCTATAACGGCGGCGCACAGTTCGATGACTTCGTGCGTCAGAACATTGCGGACATCGAACAACTGTCCAAGGACGTCGGTCTCCTGAAATAGGACTCATCTGTGGCTGGATGGACAACCGGCGGTTTTCGCCCGCCGGTTGTCGATTCCGGACGAGGATAGTGTCCGATTCAGCCGTGATTCACTGGGGGAAGCAACGTGACCGACCGAATCACCGGCATGCTGATATTGCTGTTGGCAATCGCCTATACCGTTGCCGGCAGCCGCTTCGAAAGCGACTTTTTGACCGATCCGTTGGGTCCGACGGCCTTTCCCGTCATGCTTGGGACGGCGCTGGGCCTGTTCAGCCTCTATTTGCTGTTCCGCCCGGACCCGGAGCCGGAATGGCCCGGGGTCAGGTCTTGGCGCCGGCAAGGCATGACGCTGACCGCGCTGATCATCTACGGTCTGGTTCTGGAATTCGTCGGTTTCATCATCAGCTCGATGGTGCTGGTCGGATTTCTGTCGCAGATGCTGGGGGCGGACCGCCGTTTCATGATCGGAACCGGAATCGGTGCCAGCGTCCTTCTCTACTTCCTTTTCAATAACCTCCTCGGCCTGCCCCTGCCGGCCGGCGAGATCTTCGGAGGGTGATCGTGGAATTCCTCGCCGGATTCGCCCATGGCTTTGAGGTCGCGCTGACGCCGCTGAATCTGGGTCTCGCCGTCTTCGGCGCTTTCGCGGGAACCCTGGTTGGCGCCCTGCCCGGCCTGGGCCCGGCCAACGGAGTCGCCATCCTGGTGCCGTTGGCTTTCACCCTCGGCCTGCCGCCGGAATCGGCGTTGATCCTGCTGGCGGCCGTCTATTACGGCGCCATGTACGGCGGACGTATTTCCAGCATCATGCTGAATATCCCCGGCGACGAACCGGCGGTGATGACCCTGCTGGAGGGCAACCCCATGGCCCGGCAGGGCAAGGCCGGGGCGGCGTTAGCCATATCCGCCGTCAGTTCCTTCATCGGCGCGACGCTCGCCACCATCGGCTTGAGCTTTCTGGCGCCGCTGCTGGTCAAGTTTGCCATCCTGTTCGGTCCGGCCGAGTACTTCATCTTGTTCGTGCTGGCCTTTTCCCTGATCGGAACGCTGACCGGCAAGAATGTCGCCAAGACCTTTATCGCCTCGGTCCTGGGACTGATGCTGGCGACCATCGGGCTCGATCCCGCCACCAACGTGCCGCGCTACACATTCGGGCAGATGAAATTGTTCGAGGGGCTCGACCCGATCATCGCCATCGTCGGCTTGTTCGCCATCAGCGAAGTGCTGGTGTTTCTCGAAACCTCGCGGGCCGGTGGGCAGGTGAAGTTCAAGGTCGAGCGCACCTACGCGACCTTCAAGGAACTGTGGTTCTGTACCGGGGCCATGCTGCGCGGCTCGGTGATCGGTTTCATCTGCGGAGTCCTGCCCGGCGCCGGCGCCTCATTGGGCAGTTTCGCGTCCTACACCCTGGAGAAGCGCTATTCGGACCGCGGCACGTTCGGCAAGGGTGACGAGCGCGGGCTCGCGGCGCCAGAAGCCGGGAACAACTCGGCGGCGGGCGGCGCCCTGGTGCCCATGCTGGCTCTTGGCGTTCCCGGCAGCGGCACCACGGCCGTCCTGTTGGCCCTGCTGATCTCGCTCAACATCACGCCGGGACCGCTGCTGTTCACGGAACGGCCGGAGGTGGCCTGGGGTCTGATCGCTTCGCTTTACATGGCCAACATTGTGCTGCTGGTTCTCAACCTGCCGCTGGTCAATATCTTCGTGCGCCTGCTGACGGTGCCGACCTACATCCTGATGCCGACGGTGACGCTGATCTGTTTCCTGGGCGTTTACGCCATCAGTCACAGCGTGTTCGACATCTTCATGATGGTTGGTGTCGGCGTCTTCGGCTATCTGCTGCGCAAGGTCCACATCCCCCTTGTGCCCGTCATCCTGGGCGTGCTGCTGGGCCATCACATGGAGGTCAACCTACGCCGTGCCTTGAGCTTGAGCAGCGGCGATTGGGGCATCCTGTTCGGAAGCAACCTGGCCATCACCCTCTGGGTCTTGGTCTTTCTGAGTCTGACGCTGCCGTTCCTGATTCGCGCGATCCGCAGGCGACCCGGCGGCGGAAAGGGCGAGGTATAGGCCGCCTCACCTCCTTTTGAGGGCCTCGTTCAAAAATCTGCTTGCTTAAGAGGGTGAGGAAGGATCGACCCAAGGGCGCGGTGGATAAGCGGAGGCATAAGACCGGAAGCAAGTCGCACTCCGGTCCTAGGCAACACCCCCGTCGCGCTCCGTAGAGACTGTGTACACGATAAGCGGCTCGGTCTTGCCGCGGATTTCCATTTTTCCCAGACGCTCGAAGCGGATGTCTTTACGCACCAACTCCCTTGTGTAATCGGACACAAGAATGGTTGTGCCCATTTTCTTGTTCATCTGCTCGAGCCGGGCGGCGACATTCACCGCGTCGCCGTGCACGGTGTAGCTGAGACGGTCGCCGGCGCCGACCGCGCCGGCAACCACGGTGCCGGTGTTGACCCCGATCCGCGTTGGAAGCTTGATGCCATCGCCGAATCGGCGCTGTGACACGACCTTCCGGATCTCCAGTGCGCTCAGGACCGCGTCGGTGGCGTGATTGGCGTCCTCGATCGGAATGTTGTAGACGGCAAGCAGGGCATCGCCCTGGAACTGTGTGACAACACCCTTGTAGCGGTGCGTGACCTCGACCAGGGCGGAGAAATACTCGTTCAACATCGCAACGACCCGCTCGGGCGCCATCCCCTCGCAAATCGTGGTGAAACCAGCGATATCGGTATAGAGGATGGTCGCATATCGCCGTTGCGGCAGCAGCATGCCGCGGTTGGCCAGTATGACCTTGGCCACTTCCTCGGGCACATAGCGGCCAAAGGTCTCTCGCAGGAACTCGCGCTCGTTCAGCCCGTCGACCATACGATTGAAGTTCACGGTCAGCGCACCGATCTCGTCATCGGTCATGACCGGCGCCTTGGCGTCGAGATCGCCGCCCGCGACCCGATTGAGGGAGAAAAGCAACGAGTCGAGCGGTCTCTTGAGGTTGCGTTGGATGAAGAAAAGCGCCGTCAGCGCCATGAAGGAGGCCAAAGCGAGATCCAGAAGAAAGGCCCGATGGCTAGATAGGCCTTGAAGCGGACGGATGTCCATAAAGACGAAAGCTTCGAGAAAGGCCAGCGAGATTGGGAGAACGCCGACCGCGATGAAGGCGGCCAGGAACTTGTACATCACCCGTCCGCCCGCAAGCATGGCCGAGATGCCATAGCGCCGAAAGAGTTCACCTTTCAATTGGGCCGTGAAGTCATCGATTAGGAAGTACAGGAACGTGCCGCAGAAAACCGATAAAACGACGATCATCGAGAGACGGAAAGAGAGAAGCGACGGATGGTCGCAGCCCGGGCAGAATACTTGAAGGACGAACAGGGCGAAGCTCATCATCGGCACAAGGAGAGTAACGCCCCAGGCCACGGAAAGAGGCGTCAGTCGGCGGATGCGTCTGAGCGCCGAGTCGCGGCCGCCCTCACCGCGAAAGAAGCGATCGATGGGCCGAAATATGAACCATGCGCCGATCAGATTTACCACAATGAACCAAGCCAGATTGGCCGGGATGGCGAAGGTGAGTCGCTCGAACTGATCGGTCGTCGCCATGACGGCGGCGACGATTGTCAGGTGCACCGGGGACAGACTGGCCATGGATAGGAGATAGCGGGTGCGCGGCGACATTCGGGGACTCCGGAGCCTTTGGGAGTTGGCTGGATTTTCGTAACTCACATCGACCTGAGGCTTTCTGAGGTCAAGTCCCTTTCATTTTCAGGGTTTGCGAACCTGGGGCCTGTTGATATTCACCGCGGCGATTTTGGCCGAACCCCGGAGGGGCTGGGCGAAAACCCGCCATTTCGGCGT
>JANQJG010000240.1 GCA_028281785.1 Rhodospirillales bacterium | reverse complement strand
ACGGCCGGCCCCGAGCTTCTGTCGCGGCCGGTAACCTTCCCCGCCCTCGAGGTCGAGGCGGACGGCGTCGTCTTCCGCCGCCCCGACATCCTCGAAATGTAGGGAACGGACACAAGCAAGAGCGAAAACGCACAACGCGTTTCGATAGAGGAGGAAACTATGAGGAGACTACTGGCCATCGGGGCCGCGCTCGCCCTTCTCGGACCGGGAATGGCGGCGGCCAAGGACTACCCCGATCGCGAAATCGAGCTCATGGTGCCGTGGAGCGTCGGCGGCGCCACCGACATCGTCTTCCGGACCCTGGTCTCGGTCCTGCCGAAACATCTGAAGGCGCCGGTGATCATCGTCAACCGGCCGGGCGGCGGCGCGGTTCCCGGCTATACCGAGGCCATGACCAAGAAGAACGACGGGTACTACCTTCTGGCCTGGGCGACCCCGACCATCACCAAGACCCATATGGCCAAGACGCCGTACGACGCCGGGACCTTCGACCCCGTCATCAACATCGTCGCGGCGCCGATCTGGATCCTGGTGCCCAGCAATTCGCCCTACAAGACCCTCGCCGACTTGGTGAGCGACGCAAAGGCGCGTCCCGGCAAGGTCAATCTGGGCAACGCCGGTGCCGGCGGCGGCACCCATATGATCGCGCTCGCCTTCGAGAAGGCCGCGGGCGTGCAGTTCAACCACGTCCCGCATAAGGGCGGCGGCCCTACGGTGATCGCGGCGGTCGGCGGCCATGTGGACGCCATCAGCGTCGGCCCGCCCGAGGGCGTCTCCCAGATCCAGAGCGGCGATCTGCGCTGTCTCGCAGTGCTTGCCCACGAGCGGCTGCCGACCTTCCCGGACCTGCCGACCGCGAAGGAGCAGGGTGTCGACTTCGCCCTCGGCCAGTGGCGCGGGCTGGCCGCCCCGAAGGGCACAGACCCTGCCCGGATCAAGGTCATCCACGACGCCGTCAAGGCGACCATGGACGATCCCGACTTCCAGAAGCTGGCCCAGAAGGCCGGCATCTTCCTCGACTACAAGGGGACGGAAGCGTTCATCCAGTGGACCAAGGATCAGGACAAGTTCTACGAAAACCTGATCAAAGCCAACAAGCTGGGCAACCGGTACTCTTACTGATCGTCCGGGTTCGTTTCGGGAAAGCGGCGGGGGCGCCCTCGCCGCTTCTTCCCCCGAGGGTTCGATGCTCACCCGCAACATCATCATTGGCCTCGTGCTGATGGCCGTGTCCGCAGCCTTCTTCGCCGGCACCTTCGGCTTCGAGACCACGGGCGGGTATGTTTCGCCGCGCGTCTTCCCGCAGGTCGTATCCGGCTGCATGTTCCTGCTGTCGGCGATCCTCGTCGGCCGCTCCCTGGTCGAGCGCATCCGCACCGGCCCGGTGACGACGGGCGAGGGGGCTCCCTTCTCCTGGCCGGCATTCGCCACGCGCTGGGGGCGGATCGCCGCGGCCGCGGCCGTTGCCTTCGTCTACACCCAGGTTCTGGAGAGCCTGGGATACGTACCCGCCACGGCACTGTTCCTGGCCGCCCTTGTGATGCTCTTCCGCGAGACCCGCTGGGTCGTGGTTCTGGCGGTGGCCGTGCTAGGGACCGGCGTCTACTACGGCGTCTTCCGGCTGATTTTCAAAGTGCCGCTGCCGCGGTTCGACCTGTTTTGAGGGGCGGGCGCGATGGAAACCTCGGTCCTTCAGGGATTTTTGTTCGTCCTTCAGCCCTGGCATTTCCTGTTCCTGTTCATCGGCGTCGCCGGCGGGATCGTGGTCGGCGCCCTGCCGGGGCTGACGGGATCGGTCGGAATCATCCTGCTGCTGCCGTTCCTGTTCTATGTCGATCCGGCGACGGCCATGGTCATGCTCTGCGGCATGTTCTGCGGCGCCATCTATGGCGGGTCGATCTCGGCCATTCTGATCTCGACACCGGGCACGCCCTCCGCGGCGGCGACACTGCTCGACGGCTACCCCATGGCGCGCCGGGGACAGGCGGGCCGCGCCATCGGCATCGCCACCCTCGCCTCGACGGGGGGCGGCATCATCTCCACCTTCTGCCTGATCTTCATCGCGCCGGAGCTCGCGCATTTCGCGCTCCGCTTCGGGCCCGTCGAGTACTTCGCGCTGATGGTCTTCGGCCTCACGATCATCGCCAGCGTGTCCGGTAAGTCGCTGGTCAAGGGGCTGATGAGCGGGGTCTTCGGCCTGATGATCGCGCTCGTCGGCCTCGACCCGATGACCGGGGTGCCGCGCTATTCCTTCGACATTCCGAACCTGATGATCGGGTTCCATCTGCTGCCGGTGCTGATCGGGTTGTTCGCGATCTCCCAGATCTTCGTCCAGATCGAGGAGCAGGCGAAGGGGATCGTCCTGTCCAAGCAGCAGCTGACCGGCATTCTGCCACCGTTCCGGGAGCTAATACGGCTGATCAAGGTGATCGTGCCGTCGTCGTTTTTGGGCACGGCCATCGGCGTGATCCCGGGCACCGGCGGGGCCATCGCCTCCTTCATGGCCTATAACGAGGCCAGGCGGTTCTCCAAGAACCCCGAGAGCTTCGGCACCGGCAACCCGGCCGGCGTGGCCGCGCCCGAAGCCGCCAACAACGGCACCACCGGCGGCGCCATGGTGCCGCTGCTGACGCTGGGGATCCCCGGCGACGTGGTGACGGCGGTGATGCTGGGCGCCCTGATGTTGATCGGCGTGCGTCCTGGCCCCCTGTTGTTCAAGGAAAGCCCCGATATCATCAGCGCCGTGTTCGCCGGGCTGCTGATGGCCAATGTGCTGATCCTGATTCTGGGGACGGTCAGCGTGCGGCTGTTCCCGATGGTGCTGCGGGTGCCGATGGCGATCCTGTTCCCGCTGATCTTCGGGCTCTGCTTCATCGGCTCCTTCGCGCTCGCCAACTCGGTCTGGAACATGGTCGTGGCGCTGGCCTTCGGCGTCATCGGCTATGTCATGCGCAAGAACGAATTTCCGGCCGCGCCGGTCATTCTCGGCGTGATCCTCGGGCCCATCGCCGAGGACGTACTGGGCCGCGCCCTGATCAGCGCCTATGGCGACTGGACGACGCTGGTGAGATCGCCGATCGCGCTCTTCTTCTACGCCATCGCGATCGCCTCGGTGACCTATTCGCTGCTGCGCCGCCCGGGCGGGAAGAGCGAATAGTCGAGCCTTCGAGGCCGCCGCGGCGCGGCACGAAACACGGTCTTTCGTGCCGGCTTCAGGTCAACGTCAAACGCATCATCGGCTTGTGCGGCGCCTTGCGCTGAACCACCTCGAATCCCAGACGTTTGAAGGTCGAGGCCATGCCCGTATAGATGGTCGCGGGATGCTTCTCCTCCTTCGTCTCCCAGGGATAGGCTTCAAGAACGCGGCCGCCCTGCTCGCGGGCGAACGCGATGGCGGCCTTGGTCAACACGGTGGTGAGGCCGCGGCCGCGATGCTTGCGACGCACGACGAAGCAGGGCAAGGACCACACGCCCTCGATATCGAGACCTGTCTTGAAGTGGCGCGAGTTCGCCAGGCCCGGCAGCCTGTCACGCGGCATGACGCGGCACCAGCCGACGGGCTCTTCTCCATCATAGGCGAGCAGTCCGGGGGCCGGTCCGGCGTCGACGAGGGCCCGAAACGCGGCCTTGTTCTTCGCCTTGCTGCCGCCCTTCACCCCTTCGCTCCACACGCGCCCGTTCGGAAGCGTCCAATACATGCACCAGCAGCCACCGACCCCGCCGCGCCCCAGCACGGCGACGAGATCATCCCATCTTTCGGGGGTCAGGGGCTCGACTCGAAAACCATCGATTTCCATGATTTCGGTCCCTCCCCGAACCGAAGACATGCGGCGTTCGATCCAGCCTCCTCCGCAACCCACAGAGCGCCGGTCGCTGTTCCCTAATGCGCTTCGGCCCAGGACTGGCCGATGCCGGTGTCGACGACCAGCGGCACGGTAAGGTGCGCGGCGCCCTCCATCACCGATTTGGCGAGCGCCGCCGTCGCCTCCAGCTCCGCCTCCGGCACCTCGAAGACAAGCTCGTCATGGACCTGGAGCAGCATGCGGGCCTGGAGCCCGGCCGCCTCCAACGCGCCCGGGAGGCGCAGCATGGCCCGCTTGATGATGTCGGCCGCGCCGCCCTGGATCGGCGCGTTGATGGCCGCGCGTTCGGCGAAATTGCGATGGGCCGCGTTCTTCTCCCGGATGCCCGGCGCGTAGCATTTGCGGCCGAAAAGGGTCGTCACATAGCCCTGCTTGCGCGCCATCTCCTTGGTCCGGTCCATATAGTCGCGGATTCCCGGGTAGCGCTCGAAATAGGCCTTGATGTAGGCGGCGGCCTCGCCCTGCGGAATGCCGAGCTGGCGCGCCAGACCGAAGCCCGAGATGCCGTAGATGATGCCGAAATTGATCGCCTTGGCCTGACGCCGAACCATCGGGTCCATGCCCTCGACCGGGACCCCGAAGACCTGCGAGGCGGTCATGGCGTGGATGTCCATGCCGTCACGGAAGGCGTCCTTGAGGGCGGGGATGTCGGCGACATGGGCCAGCAGGCGAAGCTCGATCTGCGAATAGTCGGCGGAGAGCAGCCGCCAGCCCGGCTCGGCGACGAAGGCGCGGCGGATCTTGCGCCCCTCCTCGGTGCGGATCGGGATGTTCTGGAGGTTGGGGTCGTTGGAGGAGAGGCGCCCGGTCGAGGCCACGGTCATCGCGTAGGATGTGTGCACGCGGCCCGTGCGCGGATTGATCTCGCCGATCAGGGCGTCGGTATAGGTGCTTTTGAGCTTGGCGAGCTGGCGCCAGTCGAGCACCCGCGCCGGCAGGTCGTGGCCCTGGGCGGCGAGACCCTCGAGCACGCTGGCGCTGGTGCCGTAGGCGCCGGTCTTGGTCTTCTTGCCGCCGGGCAGGCTCATCTCGTCGAACAGGATCTCGCCGAGCTGCTTAGGCGAGCCGACGTTGAACTCATGCCCGGCGAGACGGTGGATCTCGGTCTCGAGATCGCCGAGACGGACCGTGAAGTCGTCGCTCAAGCGCTTGAGCTCTTCGGCCTCGACGCGGATGCCCCGGCGCTCCATGGCCTCGAGCACGGGGATCAGCGGCCGCTCGATGGTCTCGTAGACGGTGACCATACGCTCGTCGACCAGCCGCCGCTTGAGCAGGCCGTGCAGCCGAAGCGTGATGTCGGCGTCCTCGGCGGCGTAGTCGAGGGCGGTGTCGAGCGGCACCTTGTCGAAGGTGACCTGGTTCTTGCCGCTGCCCGTCACCTCCTCGTATTTGATCGTCCGGTGGTCGAAATGGATGCGTGCCAGCTCGTCCATGCCGTGGCCGTGCAGGGTGCCGTCGAGCAGGTAGGACAGCACAATCGTGTCATCCATGGGCGTGACGGTAACGCCGTGATTGGCCAGGACCTGGGCGTCGTATTTGATGTTGTGGCCGATCTTGAGCACGCTATCGTCCTCGAGCATCGGCTTGAGGATCGCGAGCGCCTGGTCGAAGGGGATCTGCGGCGGCGCGTCTTCCCCTGCCCCGCCGCCCTCGCCGCCGAGGTCCAGACTCCCCTGGGCCACGGGCGCGGTATGGGCGAGGGGGATGTAGCAGGCGCGGCCGGGCTCGATGGCGAGCGAGACCCCGACCAGGGCCGCCGACATGGAGTCGAGCGAGGTCGTCTCGGTATCGACGGCGACGAAGCCGGCACGATTGGCCTCCGCCACCCAGCGCTCCAGATCCGCGACCTCCTGGACGAGCTCGTAGGACGCGTCCGCAGGCGCCGGGGGGGCGGCCTCGACGGCGGCCACCTCGACCCCGAGCAGGTCGGAGAGGCGCGCGATCAATGATTTGAAATTCTGGGTTTCGAGAAAGCCGCGCAGCACATTTGCATCGGGCTCGCGGACGGCGAAGGCGGCAAGCGGCTCCTCGACCGACACGTCATCGCGGAGATGCACGAGATCCCGCGAGATACGCGCCGCGTCCGCCTGCTCGATGAGGGATTGGCGGCGCTTGGGCTGCTTGATCTCCTCGGCGCGGGCGAGGAGGGTCTCGAGGTCGCCGTATTCCTGAATGAGTTGGGCCGCGGTCTTGACCCCGATTCCGGCCACGCCGGGGACATTGTCGATGGAATCCCCGGCCAGGGCCTGGACGTCGATCACCTTCTCCGGTCCGACGCCGAACTTCTCACGCACCTCGTCCGGCCCGATGCGGCGGTCGCGCATGGCGTCGTACATGGTTACCGCCTCGCCGACGAGCTGCATCAGATCTTTGTCGGAGGAAACGATGGTGACCTCGGCCCCAGCCTCACGGGCCTGCCGGGCGTAGGTAGCGATGAGGTCGTCGGCCTCGTAGCCGTCCATCTCGATCGCCGGCAGGTTGAAGGCGCGCGTCGCCTCGCGCACCAGCGGGAACTGAGGGACCAGCTCCTCCGGCGGGTCGGGCCGGTTGGCCTTGTAATCGGGGTAGAGATCGTTACGGAAGGTGCGCGCGGAGTAGTCGAAAATGACGGCGATGTGGTCGGCGTCGGTGTCGGCCAGCAGCTTCGCCAGCATGTTGGTGAAGCCGTAAACCGCGTTGACTGGGGTGCCGTCGGGGCGGGTCATCGGCGGCAAGGCGTGGAAGGCCCGGAAGATGAAGCCCGAACCGTCAATCAGATAAACATGTTTCATGGTGGCCCCCCGGGCGATCCGGCGTCAGTCGCCGGACGCTTCCTCGGGCGCGGCGACAAGGATGTAGCGGCGCGAGCAATAGGGACAGACGACCTCCCCCGCCTCGCCGATCATCAGATAGATCCGGGGATGGCCCAGCGGGCCGTCGCCGCCATCGCACGCCACATGGGGATCGGTGACTTCGAATGTTTCGTCCGGCTGCATGATCTCCGCCAACTCCATTGACCCACGGGAGTATCGGATGATACCGATTGCCACCCGTTATTCAACGCCGGGGTCCCGGACCCTATCTTGAACTCAGGGGCCGTCGCCCGGCAAACGCTTCTTGCTTTTTGTGCTGCAGTTCGGCTGGCCCGGAGCGCTTTCTATGCCTGCCATCGACAACGGCTTCGCCGTCGAGACCTTCGACCTCTGCAAGACCTATGCGGGGGACGGCCAGAATCCACCCAAGCAAGCGCTCAAGGACGTCAGCCTGCAGATTCCCCGTGGCTCCTTCTTCGGGCTGTTGGGGCCGAACGGGGCCGGTAAATCGACCCTGATCAACATCCTCGCGGGGTTGGTGGTGAAGACCTCCGGCCAGGCCCAGATCTGCGGCTACGACATCGAGAAGCAGATGCGGTCCGCCCGCCGCGCCATCGGCGTCGTCCCGCAGGAGCTGAACATCGATCCGTTTTTTACGCCGCGCGAGATGCTGGAGGTGCAGGCGGGCCTTTATGGGGTTCCGCGCGACGAGCGGCGCAGCGACGAGATCCTCGAACTGGTGCAGCTCAGCGACAAGGCGATGGCCTATTCCCGCACGCTTTCCGGCGGCATGCGCCGGCGGCTGCTGGTGGCGAAGGCGATGGTGCATTCGCCCGAAGTACTGGTCCTCGACGAGCCGACCGCCGGCGTCGATATCGACTTGCGCCGACGGCTCTGGGTGTCGGTGCGCGAGCTCAATCGGCGGGGTACCACGATTCTCCTCACCACCCACTACCTGGAAGAGGCGCAGGCGCTCTGCGACCGGATCGGGATCATCGACGAGGGCGCGCTGATCGCCTGCGAGTCGACGGAGTCGCTGTTGCGCAAGCTGGACGCCAAGGAGATGACGGTCACGCTGGCGACGGATCTGGAGGCGGTGCCGGGCGCCCTCGAACCTTTCGGGCCGGAGCTGGAGAACGGACGCCGGTTGATCTTCCGGTTTCCGCCCAGCAAGACACCGAGCGGCCAGATCCTGTCTGCGCTCCGAGACGCCGGGCTGGAGGTGATGGACCTGTCCACGCGGGAGGCGGACCTTCAGGACATCTTTCTGCGCCTTACCAACCGGGCCGCCCCCGACTGACCATGCCGCAGTGCCTCGCGCAGGTCTCGCTCCCATGGATCCGTTCCAGGCTGTCCATAATGGCGAGAAAAGCACTCGCTTCGCTGACCCTGATGACCCTCACCGCCTGCGCGCCTACGATCATTCCGGCCGGCCCGCAGATCACGGCACCGCGCGTCACGGATCAAGCGCTGTACACCGGGGACGGCATGACGCTTTCCCTGCGCGTCTGGGCGCCCAAGGACGAACCGGCGCGGGCCGTCATCCTGGCTCTGCATGGCTTCAACGACTACTCCAATGCCTTTTCCGACTTCGCCGGACACGTCAGGGAGCAGGGCATGGCCGTCTATGCCTACGACCAGCGCGGGTTCGGCGAGACGGAGAACCGGGGGATCTGGCCCGGCACGCAAACACTGGTCGACGATCTGAAAACCGCCTACGCGCTTCTAGCCGCGCGCCATCCCGGCATCCCCTTTTATCTTATGGGCGAAAGCATGGGCGGCGCCGTGGCCCTGGTCGCGATGACCGGGGAGGAGCCACCGCCGGTCGATGGCGTCATCCTGGTCGCGCCGGCCGTCTGGGGACGCGAGACTATGCCCTGGTACCAGAAGGCGACTCTTTGGGCGGTGTCGCGAACACTTCCCGGGCTCAAGCTCAGCGGCAGCGGGCTCGGCATCCGCGCCTCCGACAACATCAACATGTTGAAGGCGCTCTCGCGCGACCCCTTGTTCATCAAGGAAACCCGGGTTGACGCCATGCGCGGCATCACCGATCTGATGGACGCCGCCCTCGAGGCAACGCCGGAGTTCTCCGCGCCGGCGCTGGTCCTGTACGGTGAAAAAGACGAGATCATTCCATCGGAGGCGACCTTCCTGATGTGGCGGCGGCTGCCGGCGGACGCCCGCGAAAGGCAGCGGCTAGCCCTCTATGACAACGGCTTTCACATGCTGCTAAGGGACGTTCAGGCGGAAACGGTATGGCGGGACATCGCGGCCTGGATCGACGATCCCGCGGCCCCGCTGCCCTCGGAAGCCGATGCGTACGCCCGGGCCGCCCTCGCCGAGCAGGAATAGCCCGGCCTCGGGTGGTGAAGGATCCGCTTTACGGCCGCGGGCGTGTTGACGTAGGGTGAGGAGCCCTGAAGCACCCGTAGCTCAGGTGGATAGAGCGTCGGCCTCCGAAGCCGAAGGTCACAGGTTCGAGTCCTGTCGGGTGCGCCACCCCGTGGTTGGTCCGACCTGGAGACATAGGTAACAGTTTGTACCTAAGACATGGGTGACACCCTCGAGCCGAACGGGGTGTCGATGGTTTGCAAAGTCCTTTGCTCCA
>JANQJG010000238.1 GCA_028281785.1 Rhodospirillales bacterium | reverse complement strand
GCGCGAGGGCAGGGGCCTGAGGGGGCGGCTTTTCAATATGATCGAACTATTTGCAGACCTGTTCGACGACGACCCCGTCCTGTTTTCGTTCCTTTTGCTGACCCAGCACGAGCATTTGACGGCGCTCCCCAAAGGCGTGCGAACGCCTCTGATCGTCATCCAGGACGTTCTGGTGGAGGCGGCGGAGGCCGGAGAGACGCGGATCGGGAACCCGGAGCTGGCGACGGCCACGGTGATGGGCATCGTGCTCCAGACCGCGACCTTCCGCGTCTATGGGCGCATCGCCACGCCGATGCGGGAGCTTGTCGGAGAGCTGACGGAAACCTGCTGCAAAGCCGTGGGAGACGGGCAATGAGGATGAAAACGTGGGGCCTGAAGGTCGGTGCGACGGTGTTGCTGGCCGGGATCCTCGCCGGCGCCGTGGCGGCGGAGGAGCGGCCAAACCTGCTGCCGAATATCGAGATGTGGAGCGGCGGCGGCCGCTACATCTGGCGGGATGAGAGCGTCAGGGGCGGATGGCGGGTCCAGACGAACGTGGTCACCGGGCATTGCCGGGTGCTCGACCCGGATCAGGTCCGGCGGGCCTGGAGCCTGGATCCGGACGCCTGCCGCCAAGCTTTCGCGGAAAAGGCGCCGGACGCGAACGTCCAGGAGGAACGCCCCCTCGTGTTTCTGGTCCACGGGCTCTACGGATCGCGGTTTTCCATGAAGGATATCGAATCCGGCCTCCTGGAGGCGGGATACGCCGTGGTCGTCGTGACCTATCCGAGCGCGCGCGGCACCATCGCCGAGCACGCGGCCCAGCTCAACAGGATCATCGACGAAAGCCGCGCAGAAGGCTCGGTCAAGATCGTCACCCACAGCATGGGGGCGTTAGTCGCCCGCCAAGCTTTGGCGCAGCGCCTCGAGCGTGGGGTGGGGGCGCGGGTCGAGGGCCTCGTGATGATCGCGCCGCCCAACAAAGGCTCCGTCCTCGCCGACATGATCGGCGAAGCCAACACCTATGAATGGGCCACGGGGCCCTCGGGACAGACGTTGAGGAGCGACGAAGCAAGGGGCATTCCGAAACCGCATGTGCCCTACTGCGTCGTCGCCGGGGTCAGCGGCAACGACATCGGGTTCAATCCCATCGTCGCTGGCGACGATGACGGGATCGTGAGCCTCGACGAGACGCGGCTGTCCGAAGACGACGAGGTCGTGACGGTCCAGGGTTTCCACCACGCCATTCTGCGCAAACCGGAAACGCTCGATGCAGTTCTGCGTTTCCTCGATACGGGCCGATGCGCGGTTCGCAAGGCCTCCGGTGCGACCGGCAAGCAGGAGGAAGGAAAATGACCTCGGGGATCCTCCAACTCTTACGCAGCCGGCGCTTCCTGCCGCTTTTCGTGACCCAGTTTCTCGGCGCGTTCAACGACAACTTCCTCAAGAACGCGATCGCCATTCTCATCGTGTTCCGTTTGGCGGACCAGGTCAGCCTGAGCGGCGACGTGATCGTGACGCTGGGAACCGCTCTTTTCGTCCTGCCCTTCTTTCTGTTCTCGGCGACCGCCGGACAGATCGCCGACCGCTTCGACAAGGCGCGCGTCATCCGCTTCGTGAAAGGCACGGAGATCGCGCTCATGCTTCTGGCCGCCGCGGCCTTCTGGGTCGGCGAGGTCTGGATGCTGCTCGGCGTGCTGTTTCTCATGGGCGTGCAGTCGGCCTTTTTCGGACCGGTCAAGTTCGCGATCCTTCCCGATCATCTCGACCGCAAGGATCTGGTTGGCGGCAACGGACTGATCGAGGCCGGGACCTTCCTCGCCATTCTCGCCGGCACCATCGCCGGCGGGCTGCTCATTCTCGGGGCCCATGGGACCGCCATCGTGGCCGCCGGTCTGGTGGCGCTGGCCGTGGCCGGCTACCTGGCGAGCCGCTTCATCCCGTCAACGGCGGCGGCGGCGCCGGACACCCGGATCGACCCCAACATCTTCCGCCAGACCTGGCGGGTGCTGCGGGAGGCGCGGCGGGACCGCGTGATCTTCCGCTCGATCCTGGGCATTTCCTGGTTCTGGCTGGTGGCCGCGGTGTTCGTGACCGAGATGCCGCCCTATGCGAGGACGGTCCTCGGCGCCGACGAAACCGTGGTGACGCTGTTTCTTGCGGTCTTCTCCGTCGGCATCGGGATCGGCTCGCTGCTTTGCGGCCGGCTGTCCCGGGGCCAGGTGGAGGCCACCTACGTTCCGGTCGGGGCGCTCGGCATCGCCGTTTTCGCCGCCGATCTGTGGTGGGCGAGCCTTGGGCTGCCGGCCCCCGCAGCGGGTGCGGGGCTGGCCGGCGCGGGCGCGTTTCTCGCTTCTCCGGCGCATTGGCGAATCCTGGCGGATCTCTTGTTCTTGTCGATCTGCGGCGGCATCTTCGTGGTTCCGCTCTACGCCATTATCCAGGATCGCAGCGATCCCTCCCGGCGGTCGCGTATGCTGGCGGCCAACAGCATCATGGGGGCGGCCTTCATGACCGCGGGTGCCGGCGGCGCGGCCGGCCTGCTCGCGCTCGGCGGTTCGGTGCTTGATGTCTTCCTGGTGATCGCGATCGCCAGCGCGGGGGTCGCCATCCATGTCTGTGCGCTGCTTCCCGACGCGCTTCCGAAGGCGATCCTTGTGCAGCTTCTTCGCCTGATCTATCGCTTCGAGGTGCGGGGCCTGGAGAACGTGACGAAGGCCGGCACGCCCGCCGTCATCGTCGCCAACCACGTCTCCTTCCTCGACGGCGCCTTTCTTGCTGCCGCGTTGCCGGGGCGCCCGGTCTTTGCCGTGAACACCCACGCGGCAGAGAAGAACAAGTTCAAGCCGTTTCTCAAATTCGTCGAGTACTTTCATATAGATCCGAGAAAACCTTGGGGCGTCAAAGGCCTGATCCGCAAGGTGGCGGAAGGGCGGCGCTGCGTGATCTTTCCCGAGGGGCGGCTGTCGCGAACCGGGGCGTTGATGAAGTTCTACGAGGGGCCGGGCGTCATCGCCGACCGCACCGACGCGCCGATCGTGCCGGCCTATCTGGAAGGGGCGGAGTTGACCCCCTTCACCTATCTGCGCGGAAAGGTGCGCCGGATCGGGCGGCCGAAAGTTCGGCTGACCTTTGGCGAGCCGCGACAGCTCGACGTCGGCCCCAACGTGAAAGGCCGGCAGAGACGGACGTCGGCGGCCGGGAAGCTCTACGATCTGGTCTCGGAGATGAGCTTCCGGGCCTCGCTCCGGTCGATGACTCTATTCGAGGCGCTCCTGGACGCGCGCGCCGCGCATGGCGGCGGAACCAAGATCCTCGAGGATATCGAGCGCCGGCCCTGGTCGTACGACCGGCTCGTCTCCGCCAGCTTCCTTCTGCGGCGCTGGGCCCGCGCTGAGACCCGGGACGGCGAGAATGTCGGCATTCTGCTGCCGAACTCGGTCGGCTTCGCGGCCGTGCTCTTCGGCTTGTCCGCGGCCGGCCGGCGGCCGGCGCTGCTCAACTATTCCGCCGGCCTGGCGTCGATGCGGGCGGCGATGGAGGCGGCGTCCGTGGGGACCGTCATCACATCGCGCGTGTTCGTGGCCGCGGCGCGGTTGGAGAAGGCCGTCGAGGTGCTGAGCCAGACGGCGCGCATCGTCTATGTCGAGGACATCCGCCGCCAGGCCGGCCCTTCCGGCCGGATACTGGGCGCGGCGCGGGCGACGGCGGCTCGACTGTTCGGGGCCGGTCGCCAGGCGTCGCCGGACGATCCCGCCGTCATCCTCTTCACCTCGGGCTCGGAGGGAAAGCCGAAGGCCGTGGCGCTCAGCCATCGGAACGTGCTCGCGAATCTGCGGCAGCTCAAGGCCCGGATCGACTTCAACGCGGCCGACACCGTCTTCAACGCCCTGCCGATGTTTCACGCCTTCGGGCTGACGGGCGGCCTGATCGTTCCGCTGCTATCGGGGGTGCCGGTCTTCCAGTATCCAAGTCCCTTGCACCACCGGATCATCCCGGAGATGGTCTACGACACCAACGCGACTATCCTCTTCGCGACCGATACCTTCCTGGCGCGCTATGGGCTGGCGGCCCATACCTACGACTTCTACAGCCTGCGCTACGTCTTCGCGGGCGCCGAGAGACTGCGCGAGGAGACCACCGCGCTGTGGTCGCGCAAGTTCGGCCTGCGGATCCTCGAAGGGTATGGTGTTACGGAGGCGGCGCCGGTCATCGCCCTGAACACCCCGATGCACAACCGCGAGGGAACGGCGGGCCGGCTGCTCCCGGGCATCGAGGCCCAGGTCGAGCCGGTCGAGGGCATCGCGGAGAGCGGGCGCCTGTTCGTGCGCGGCCCCAACGTGATGCTCGGCTACCTGACCACGGAGGGATTGGTCGAGCCCGAGGGAGGCTGGCACGATACCGGCGACTTGGTCACGCTTGACGCGGACGGGTTCCTGCGCATCACGGGACGGGCCAAGCGCTTCGCCAAGATCGCCGGCGAGATGGTGTCCCTAGCCACGGCCGAGGCGTTGAGCGAGGAAGCTTGGCCGGCGAGCGAGCACGCCGTGGTCGCCATGCCCGATCGGCGCAAGGGCGAGAAGCTCGTACTCGCGACGACGCAGGAGGACGCGGATGTCGGTGAGCTTCTGCGTGTCGCCCGGGCCGGCGGCGTACCCGAGATCATGGTACCGCGTGAGATCGTCTTGCTCGATGACATGCCGCGCCTTGCCACCGGAAAGACCGACTATCCTGGCGTCCTCGCAAGACTGCGCGAGGCGGAAGGCGCGGAGGGAAACGGTCCGTCCGGCCCCGTGACCTTGGCATCCTGACCGATTACGGGTGACGGCGGACCCGGCGGTCGGCCCGGCGCCTTCTTCACCAAACGGTCGAACTCAGCCCAAGGAACTTGCTTCAAAAGGTTTTGGAAAGGGCTATTCTGGTGGCGCACGGTGTTGCTCCGATCCCGTGTCCGTTAACGTCGCCAAACGCTTGAACACGAGGTGAATCAACACCATGCACCTTGTCCTCAAACTCTAAACCGGGCAGCAGTGGTCGAAAGGAGATCATGACTAAATGACGCGAGTGCCAACGGCGGCTCCGGTCGACGAACATGACGAGTCGGCCGAAAAGCCGATCATCCGTTTCAAGATCATCGGGTTCCTGCTCGGTTGCTTTATCCTCATCGCCATGCTTGTCCACGGCCCGGTGGGCGACATGCCGCAAGCGGCGTGGACCGTGGCGGCCATAAGCCTCTTGATGGCCGTTTGGTGGGTATTCGAGGCCATCCCCATTTCGGCCACGGCTCTCGTGCCCATAGCGGTCTTCCCGGTGTTGGGCGTGGCGTCCATCGAGACGACGGCGGCGCCTTACGCCAACCCCCTGGTCTTCCTCTTCCTGGGCGGTTTCGTCCTGGCGTTGACCATGGAGCGGTGGAATCTGCACCGACGTATCGCCCTGACCATCCTGCGCGTCATCGGGACAGATCCCGTGGCCCTGGTGGGAGGGTTCATGGTGGCGACGGCGTTTTTGTCGATGTGGGTCAGCAATACCGCCACCGCGACCATGATGCTGCCGATTGGCGTCTCGGTCCTGGCCCTGGCCTTAAGCGGCTCGGGGCCGGCGGACAAGGGTTCGCGTCTGGCTCCGGCGCTGATGCTGGGCATCGCCTACAGCGCGAGCATCGGCGGCATCGGCACGTTGATCGGCACGCCGCCCAACGCCCTGCTGGCCGGGTATTTTCACGAGACCTATGGCGTGACCATCAGCTTTGCCAAATGGATGATGATGGCGGTGCCCCTGGAGATCGTGCTGCTGGCGATCACTTGGTTCGTGCTGACCCGCATCGTGTTTCCGGTGCGCACCCGGGTCCTGGACGGCGTCGACACCATGATCGATGAAGAGATTGAAAAGCTTGGCCCCATGAGCCGGGGCGAGAAGATGGTCGGCACGATTTTCGTCCTGACGGCGCTCCTGTGGGTATTTCGCCCCATGCTCAACGATGTGTTCCCTGGAATCGGACTGTCTGACCCAGGTATCGCCATCCTCTCGGCTCTCGTGGTCTTCGTCCTGCCGGTAGAACCCAAGAAAGGCATCTTCCTGTTCGAATGGTCCTACACCAGCCGTCTGCCCTGGGGGGTGCTGCTGCTGTTCGGCGGCGGGCTCAGCCTGGGTTCGGCCATCAACGCCTCGGGTCTGTCGCAATGGATCGCCACGTCGCTGGGCGGGGTATCGGACGTGCCCATGTTCGTCGTGCTGCTTGGCATCGTTGTCGTGGTCATGGCCATTAGCCACCTGACCAGCAACACCGCCACTGCGGCGGCCTTCTTGCCCCTGACGGCGGCCACCGCCGTCAGCCTCGGCGAGAATCCGCTGTTTCTCAGCATTCCGATGGCATTGGCGGCGAGCTGCGTATTCATGCTGCCGGTCGCCACGCCGCCCAACGCCATCGTATTCGCCTCGGGCCACATCACCGTGGCCCAGATGTGCCGGGCCGGGGCGGCGATCAACGTCATCGCCCTGATCCTGTTGATGGTCGTGTCCTATTGGGTCATCGGCGTCGTGTTCGGGATCGAAGCGGGCGTCCTGCCCGACTGGGTCGCCGGGCACTGATTTTCGTGGGGAGAGGACGCCGCGGCTGGAGGCTCTCCTGAGTGGTTGCGGGCAGATGAATGGCGGATTACTTTTCTGGCAAACAATTTCGCGATGGAAGACGATGACCACGGTACGCATTTACAGGCCGGCGAAGACAGCCATGCAGTCGGGCCGCCGCAACACGAAGGACTGGGTTCTGGAGTTCGAGCCCTCCTCGCCGCGCTTCGTCGAGCCGCTGATGGGCTGGACTGGGTCCCGGGACACCCGGAAGCAGGTGCGGATGCACTTCCCGAGCAAGGAGGAGGCCGTCGCCTTCGCCGAGAGAAACGGCTATGGCTACCGCGTGCAGGAGCCGCGCGCGGGGCGGGTCCGACCGAAAAGCTACGCCGCCAATTTCCGCCGCGACCTGCCCGCCTGATCGTTGCCGGGACTTTGCCGCCCGGGGGATTTGGCGTATGGTCTCGGCCCGCGCCGCGCCCGTAGCTCAGTTGGATAGAGCACGTGCCTTCTAAGCATGTGGTCGCAGGTTCGAGTCCTGCCGGGCGCGCCAACCTTTTCTCGGTCCGACCTGGAGACATAGGTAACAGTTTGTACCTAAGAGATAGGTGACACCCTCGAGCCGAACGGGGTGTCGATGGTTTGCAAAGTCCTTTGCTCCA
>JANQJG010000157.1 GCA_028281785.1 Rhodospirillales bacterium | reverse complement strand
CGGATCTATCGCTCGCCGGAGCTCTTTCAACTGCTCGCCACCTTCGGGGTCGTCCTCCTGGTGCAGGACCTTACCCGCCTGACCTGGGGCAGCGAGGATCTGCTCGGGCCGCGCGCACCGGGGCTGGAGGGGTCGGTCGAGATTCTCGGCACCCCGTTCCCCGAATACGAGCTCGCCCTGATCGTGCTGGGTCCGACGGTTCTGGGGCTGCTCGTGCTGCTCATGCGATCGACCCGCTGGGGCGTTCTCGTGCGCGCCGCCACCCAGGACCGGGAGATGGTCGGCGCGCTGGGCGTCAATCAGAAGCTGCTGTTCACTTCAGTGTTCTTTCTCGGGGCGTTTCTGGCCGGGCTGGGCGGCGCCCTCCAGATCCCCCGGCAGGCGGCGAGCCTCTCCATGGATCTGAGCGTCATCGTCGAGGCCTTCGTCGTCGTCGTGATCGGCGGCATGGGCAGCATCCCTGGCGCGTTCCTCGCCGCCGTCCTGGTCAGCGAGCTGCACGCCTTCGGGATCGTCGTGTTCCCCGAGGTGACCCTGGTGCTCGCCTTCCTGGTGATGGCGATTGTCCTCGTCGTCCGCCCCTGGGGGCTCCTGGGGCGGCCGGAGGGCATGGGGGAGGGGGCGTCCGGACCGCCCGAGGCGACGTTGCGGCCGGCATCCGTGCCACTTCGGCTCGCCGGTGCGGCCCTGCTCGCCGGGCTCGCCCTGACGCCATGGCTTGTCGGCGACTTCACCCTCATCCTGCTCACCGAGATGCTGATCCTCGCCCTGTTCGCGCAGAGTCTGCATTTCCTGATGAGCGGCGGCGGCATGGTCTCCTTCGGTCACGCCGCTTATTTCGGTCTCGGCGCCTATGCGGCGGCGATGCTGGTTCAGTTCGCCAAGGCGCCGATGGAGCTGGCCCTCCTGCTGGCGCCGCTGGCGGCCGGGCTGGGCGGGCTGGTTCTCGGCTGGTTCTGCGTCCGGTTGAGCGGTATCTACCTGGCCATGCTCACGCTCGCCTTTGCCCAGATCCTCTGGTCCGTGGCCACCCAATGGTATGCGGTGACAGGCGGCGACAACGGCATTCTCGGCGTCTGGCCCGCGCCCTGGGCCAGCGACCCGCACGCCTTCTTCTACCTCACGCTGGTTCTCTCTGCGGGCGGCATCCTCGCGCTCCGGCATCTTCTGCAAACGCCATTCGGCCTCACGCTCAGGGCGACCCGGGACGCGCCGCTCAGAAGCGCCGCCATCGGCATTCCCGTGCGCCGCCATCAATGGCTCACTTTCGCCATCGCCGGCGCCTTTGCCGGATTGGCCGGCGGGCTCTTCGCCTTCGCCAAGGGCAGCGTATTCCCCGACAGCCTCGCCGTCGCCCGGTCCGTGGACGGGCTGGTCATGGTGCTCCTCGGCGGCATCCAGACCTTGAGCGGCCCCGTCGTCGGCGCCTTCGCCCTGACCGCGCTGGAGGATCAGGTGGTGCGCCTGACCGACTACTGGCGGTCGGTGCTCGGCGCGGTGATCCTGACGCTCGTCCTCGCCTTTCCCGCCGGCCTCGTCGGCTTCCTCCGCCAGCGTTTCGGAGGGCTAGAACGATGATCCACGTCTTGCGTATTGGACAGGGCGGACGGATTGACATGGATACCCGCGACAAGCGCGGGCACGGCGATCCAAGGGAGAGTCGCAGGCGATCGCGACGCGGCTCGACCAGGAAGGGACACCACAGAGAACACGGAGAACACAGAGGAGTCACAGAGGCCTCGCTGGCGCGAGGCAACAAGAAAAGAGCGCGGCGCGCTCTTCCCCTTCTCTGTGTCCATCTCTGTGCGCTCTGTGTTCTCTGTGGTTCAAATATCACGGCCCTCGGAAGAGCGTTGAAGGCAGCCGCGAAGGCCTGTGAATCCGACCGACACGATCGCTTTGGAGGGCCTGTTCCATGACCCTCCTGGCGATCCGTCATCTCGGCAAGTCCTTCGGCGGCGTCCGCGCCGTCCGCGATGTGAGCTTCACGGTCGAGGCCGGCGAGACCGTGGCCCTCATCGGCCCCAACGGCGCCGGCAAGACCACCTGCTTCAACCTCGTCGGCGGCCAGCTCAGCCCCGATGCCGGCGAGATCCATCTCGACGGGCAGGCGATCACCGGCCTGAGCCCCCAACGCATCTGGCGCCTCGGCATCGCCCGCACCTTCCAGATGGCGACGATTTTCGGCTCACTTACCGTGCGCGAGAACCTGCAGGCGGTGCTCATCTCCAAGCACCGCCGGTTCCTCGGCGTGCTCCGCCCGGCTCGCCGTCACTTTACCGGGGAGGCCGACGCGCTTCTCGCCCGCGTCGGCCTCGCGGATCAGGCCGATCGGCCGGCCCATCTGCTCGCCTATGGCGACCTCAAGCGGGTCGAGCTGGCGATGGCCCTGGCCACCGAGCCCCGGCTGCTGCTCATGGACGAGCCCACCGCCGGCGTCTCCCGGGGCGAGCGCGAGGCCCTGATGAAGCTCATCATCGAGACGGCGCGGGACGGAGAGACCGGCGTGCTGTTCACCGAGCACGACATGGATGCGGTGTTTAACCACGCCGGGCGGATCATCGTGCTCCACCGCGGCGACCTGCTGGCCGATGCCGATCCCGCCACGGTGCGCGCCGATGCCCGGGTGCGCGAGGTCTATCTCGGTTCCTCGCAGCCGGTCGGGAAGACGGGGGAGGGGACCGATGCTCTCGATCCGCGGGCTTGACGCCTTCTACGGCCGCGCCCAGGCCCTGTTCGGCGTGGACATCGAGGTCGCGGCGGGCGAGGCCGTGGCCCTAATGGGGCGGAACGGCGCCGGCAAGTCCACGACCCTGAAATGCGTCATGGGGCTGATCGCGCCCGCCGCCGGCGCCATCCAGTTCGAGGGCGGGGACATCGCCGGCCGCGAGCCCTTCCGCATCGCCCGGCTCGGCCTCGGCTACGTGCCCGAGGACCGCCGCATCTTCACCGGTCTCACCATCGAGGAGAACCTCGAACTCGCCCGCCGGCCACCGGTCCCCGGCCGACCCGAATGGACGCCGGAGCGGCTGTTCGACCTCTTCCCGAACCTCGCCGAGCTTCGCGGACGGCGGGGCGCGCACATAAGCGGCGGCGAGCAGCAGATGCTCACCCTCGCCCGGACCCTGATGGGCAACCCGTCCATGCTGCTCCTCGACGAGCCGTCGGAAGGGCTGGCCCCGCGCATCCTCGAGCAGATCGCAGAGACCGTCGGCCGGGTCAAATCCGAAGGGCTGACCCTCCTGCTGTCGGAACAGAATCTCGGCTTCGCCGGCGCCATCGCCGACCGGGTCGCCATTCTCGAAACCGGCCATCTCCGCTGGACCGGCGCGATGGCCGACTTCCTCGCCGACACCGACGCCCAGCACCGGTTCTTAGCGGCGTGATACATGTGATAAGTCGTCACGGCCGAGCTTGCTTTCGGTTGCCTCCGGCGCCTCAAGATCCCACATGGGCACTGGTCCTCCCGGTCCGGGAGAGGCGGCTTTCGGGAAGAATGGGACGAAAACAAGAGGAGAGGGCCCCATGCCCATCATCAACCGAATCGCGGATTTCCAGGGCGACATGACGGCGTGGCGCCGCGATCTGCATGCCCATCCCGAGACCGCCTATGAGGAGAAACGCACCTCCGATTTCGTCGCCGCCAAGCTGGCCGAGTTCGGCATCGAGGTGCATCGCGGCCTCGCCGGGACCGGGGTCGTCGGCACCCTCGGCAATGGCGACGGCCCGGCCGTGGGCTTGCGCGCCGACATGGACGCCCTGCCCATGACCGAGGCCAACGGCTTCGCGCACAAATCCACCGTGCCCGGCAAGATGCATGCCTGCGGCCATGACGGCCATGTCGCCATGCTCCTCGGCGCCGCCCGCTATCTCGCCGAGACCAAGCGGTTCCGGGGCACGGTCCGCTTCATCTTCCAGCCGGCGGAGGAGGGCAAGGCCGGCGGCGAGCGCATGGTCGCCGAGGGGCTGTTCGAGAAGTTCCCCGTGGAGTCGGTCTTCGGCATGCACAACTGGCCCGGCCTGGCGGTCGGCCGGTTCGCGGTGCGCCCCGGGCCGATGATGGCCGCCTCCGACAATTTCGAGGTGGTCGTGACGGGGCGCGGCGGCCATGCCGCGACGCCCCAAAACTGCGTCGATCCGGTGATGATCGGCGCCCAGATCGTGGGCGCGATCCAGACCATCGCCAGCCGCGAGACCCACCCCGTCGACGCCGTCGTCGTCAGCGTCACCAATTTCCATGCCGGCGAGGATTACGGGATCATCCCCGAGACCGCGATCCTCCGGGGCACGGTACGGACCTTCCGCAAATCGGTCCAGGATTCCGTCGAGGCCGCGCTGCGCCGGATCAGCGAGATGCTCGCCGCCGCCCATGGCGCCTCCGCCACGGTCACCTACAACCGCGTCTATCCCGCGACCGTCAACGAGGCCGAGGCCACGGAGCTGGCGGCGGGGGTGGCCGCCTCGGTCGCCGGTGCCGCCGGCGTCGACCGCGAACCGGTGCCCGCCATGGTGGCCGAGGACTTCTCCTACCTGCTCCAGGCCCGTCCCGGCTGCTACATCTGGGCCGGGGCGGGGGAAGAGACTCCGAACCTCCACAGCGCCCATTACGACTTCAACGACGAAATGCTTCCCGTCGGCGC
>JANQJG010000206.1 GCA_028281785.1 Rhodospirillales bacterium | reverse complement strand
TGGTCGCGTGAATCCGCTCTACTTCAATGAGTTAGATCAGATTCACGCGACTAAATGGTATTGTACACCGATTCCATTTAATCGCGATCTGATCTAGAGCATGTCTCGTCTATATGGAACCATTCTGATCGCGCCGCGGCGGGTCAGACGCGCTCTTCTTGCCTGGTGCTGGTGGGGTTGATCCCGGCGAAGAAAGCTTCCAAACGGTGCATGGCTTTTTCGAGGGTCTCGGGCCGGGTCGCGAAACAGGCACGGAGGTAGCCCTCGCCGCCGGCGCCGAAGGCCGCGCCGGGCGCCAACCCCACCCCGGCTTCGCGAACGATACGCTTGGCCAAGGCCAAGCTGTCGCTGAGGCCCTCGACTCGGAAAAAAGCGTAGAACGCCCCGTCGGGCCAGCCGACGGATACGCCGGGCAGCGCCGACAGGCGCGTGATGGCGATATCGCGGCAACGGTGGAACGAGGCCAGCATCTCCGGCAGATCCGCCTCGCCCCGATTCAGTGCCGCGACGCCGGCATGCTGCACGAACGAGGTCGGTCCGGCGATGTTGAACTCGTTGAGAATGGCGAGCGCGCGCTCCAATTCCGGTGGCGCGACAATCCAGCCCAGCCGCCATCCAGTCATCGACCAGGTCTTCGAAAAGGAATTGATCGAGATCACCCGGTCCTCGTCGTCGGCCTCGCAGACCAGAAATGGCGCCCGGTTGCGTTCGTAGACGATGCGTGAATAGACGTCGTCGCAGATCAGCCAGATGCCGCGCCGCCGGCAGAAATCGAGGAGCGCCGCCCCCGCCCCCTCATCGATGACCCAACCCGTCGGATTGCTCGGGCTGTTGATGCATACCGCCCGGGTCTTCTCGCCACAGGTGTCGAACACCCTTTCGACGTCCAGCCGCCACCCGTCGTTCCGCAAGCTCAGCGGAACCTCGCATACGATCCCGCCCATGACCCGCGCCGCGCCCGCGAGGTTGGGCCAGGCGGGAGTCACCACGACCACCTCGTCGCCGGGATCGATCAGCGCCTGCATCACCAGCATGATGCCCTGCATGCCCGACGCGGTGACGGTGATGCGCTCGCGGCGCAGGGCCAGGCCGTAGATCCGCCGTGTGTACTCCCGTATGGCGTCGCGGAGGTCGGGCAGGCCGCTATTGGGCAGGTAGAATACTCGGTTTTCCGCCAGGGCGCGGACGGCGGCATCCTTGATGTAATCGGCCGTCGGCCGATCACCCTCGCCGAACCACAGCGGGATGACGTCCGTCATGCCGAAGCCGGAATCGGCGACCTCGCGAATCAGGTTCGGCGTGATCTCGGCAATCTGCTTTCTGGGACTTGGCATCTTTCTCGTTTCCCGCCAACGGCTCTATGTCAGAGTAGAAAGCGTCATCCCTAGCGACCGATGGCGGCCAGGGCATGAAGGGCCCTGTCCACGTCCTCCTCGTCCGAATAGGCATGCAGCGACAACCGGATTCGGCCGTCGCCGCTCCAGACGAGAACCGAGCGCTTGAAGAATTCACGCTCCAGCCGATCAGAATCGTCGGTCGCGAAAGCAACATTGGCGGCCCGCTGGTCGCGGGGTGCCGGGGTCAGCACCCGCCATCCCAGGTCGGCGATTCCCTGGCGCAGGCGGCCGCCGAGACCGAGGACATGGTCCTCGATCCGTTCGATCCCGATACCGCTCAGAACGCGCAGGGCGTCGTCGAGGCAATAGATCGAACCGAAGGCGCAGCTCCCCATCTCGAAGCGCTCGGCCGTCTCCTTGAAACGGAACGCGCCGCGGCGGCGCCAGTCGTCCTCGTATTGGATTGAGTGCCATCCCACCGATGGCGGCTGCAAGTCCGGCCAGCGTCGGGGATGCACGCGCAGGAGCGCCACGCCCTGAACCCCGAGAAGGAATTTGTAGCAACTGCTGATCGTGGCGTCGCACAGGTCCACGGGGACCGGAACCACCCCGGCGGCGTGGGTGGCATCGACGATCAGGCGCGCGCCGACGCTGTCGGCGATGTCACGAAGGGCAGCCAGGTCGTGCCGAAGGCCGGTCAGATAGCTGACCTGGCTTACCGCGATCACGCGCGTCCGCCCGGTAACGGCCTGACGAATGGCGTCCAGCAACGGCGTTTCCGACTCTCCTACGGCGCGGATCTCGACTCCGGCCGCGGGCAGCCGCCGCCAGACATGGAGCACCGAAGGGAACTCGACCGCTTCGAGAACGACATTGTCGCCTTCCCGCCAATCGACGCCATGCGCCACGATCGTCAGGCCGTCCGAGGAGTTGGCAACGAAGGCGATCTCCTCGGCCCGGGCGCCCCAGAATTCGGCCACAGCCTGGCGAGTCCGCCGCTCCGTGTCCGTGACCCGCGACCGGCCTTCCATGCCGCCGCTCTTGTCCGTGAAAAACCGCGCCATCGCGGCGGAGTGGGACTGCAAGACCGGCCCCTCGCCGCCCGCCGCCAGGTGTGTGACGTCCTGAAGGCCGAAGAACCGCTGCTTGTCTATCAGGGATGGCAAGACACGACCTCCATGTCCTTAGAAAAAAGTCTTCACGGCGCCCGTCACGTTGAATGCCGGGTCCACCCTAAAGACGATCGGCCATTTGTCGAAGGCCGTGCACGGATGCGAAATACCGAACGCGAACAGGTCGCCGACCCGAATGTCCGAGCCCTCCGGGAAGGACAGATAGGCATGCTGGTCGTCCGCTTTTTCGATCCGGAACGGATTGGCTGCCTCGTCCTCGGGAAGGGTGTGCAAAAGGTCCCCTTCCCGGTACTGGCGCAAGGGAATAGGCAGCCCCTGATCGTAGGGCAGGTCACGCCGGCCCATCGCGACGATCGCGCGTCCGGGATCACAAACCGACTGCACCGCCGCCCACAATTCCAACGACGGCAGGAAGGCCTCGAGCGCGCTCGTCGAGCCGGCCGGCATTCCGGGAAGTCCGCCGCGGGCGTCGATGGCCGCCAGTTTTCGGCGGTATTGGCGGTGATCCATGAACGGGTAGGAGCCGCAACGCAGGATCCGTCGAGCGGGATGATCCAAACGCGCCTCGGCGAAGGCCCTGGCGACACGGTCGAACCATACCGAGCCGCCGCCCGTGAGGATTGCCTCCGCCAAGCCATCGAGCAGCCCCGCCCCGGCGACCCGGTTGAAGGCCTCCACGGCAAAATCCAGATAGGCGTCGACAGCCGCCAGGTTCTCCTGTGGATCGGGATGGCTGATCGCGCCTTCGTAACAGCCCACGCCGACCACCCGCACCGTCTCCGCATGGTCCCTCGCGGCCGTGACGATTGCGTCCACCTGATCCGGGGACCGGGCGCCGGTGCGGGCTCCCGCCGCGCCGACCTCGATCAGGATATCGAAACGGTCCTCGCCGACCAGGCGGTGCCGACCGAATCGCACCAATTGGCGCAGGGCGTCGACCGAATCCACAAAGCTCGGGAAACCACGATGGGGAAACGCGGCGCGCAGGGCCGCGAGCTTTTCGACATTGGCCCGTCCGATCACTTGATTGGCGATCAACACGTGGCGCATGCCGCCCGCTGCCGCCACCGCCGCCTGCGGCACGGTGGCCACCGAGACGCCCCAGGCCCCGCCTTCACGGACATACTCCTCGAAGAGCTGCGGCGCCATCGGGGTCTTTCCGTGCGGCGCCAGGGACAGGCCCAGGGCCTCGACAAGCCGGCGCATGGAACGGAGATTGTGCCTGAATCTCTCGTCTCTGAGAACAAGGACCGGCAAAGCCAGATCCCCCTGCAAGAGGTTCCATTCCTGCTTGGCCACGGACTCGATCGTAATCGGGGCGGCGAGCGCCGGAACTCCCCTGCTCGTTCCGTCCACGGGCCACGCGCGGATGGACTCCGGACTGGAAATCATGGTGTTTCGCTCCTCATGGAAGCCGTTTCGCCAGGTTCACCCGCGAATTTCAAAAATACCGTCCACTTCGACCGCGATATCATCCGGCAGCACCGGAACGCCGATGGCGGTGCGGGCATGGCGGCCGATTTCTCCGAACACCTCGACCAACAGGTCGGAGGCGCCATTGACGACCTTGGGCTGGGCGGTGAAGTCGGGCATCGAATTGACGAAACCGCCGAGCCTGAGAACCCGGGTGACACGGTCAAGATCGCCCTCACAGGCCGCGCGCAACTGCGCCAGGACGTTGATGGCGCAGAGCCGCGCCGCCTGATAGCCGTCTTCCAACGTGAATTCGCGGCCCAGCTTGCCGACATACTGAAGCTCGCCGTTGACTAATGTCCCCTGGCCGGAGACGAAAACGACGTCGCCGCTGACGGTGAAGGGCACGTAGTTGGCGGCTGGCGGCGGCGCGGCCGCGATCTCGATCCCCAACTCCCGCAAACGGGCTTCCACAGTTCCTGTCATCTGTTTCCTCTCCTTGTGCGAACTCGACCACGACACAACGGGGCCGATCTTTATAATGAAGCGTTCTCTTTCCATCGGACGGGCGGCGCGACCACCCGGGAACGGATTCGCAACGGCTATTACAACACTTTCCAGCGGAAACCGCGAAGGTAGACGTTTGAACTTCTATCTATAATCCTAAAAGTAATCGAGTCGTCTTCTCGTTCGGATTCTCAATAAAAATCGCAGGAATTATTTCATTTTTTTTCATATTTGGTCCTGACTTGCTCAAGATATTTATAGAGGGTGCATTTCGAAAAACCGAGAACCTCGCAGATCCGGTCGCCAGATTTCGTGATCAGGAAAAACCCCTTCTTGTCCAGGTATTCTATTACTTTCATCATATCCTCGCGTTTCAGGTATCCTTGAGGTTTTCCCACTGCTGAAAAGGCGCTTCGCAGCATGTTGTCGACCAAGTCACTGACATCGCTGACAAAAAACTCTTCGACCTTCTCGCTCCGATCCGAACCGTCCATGCCAATGAATTTCTGAAGCTCCTTCTCCACCAGAAGAAGATTGGTGATGTCGGTATTTATGCAGATGGCACCGATGACCTCGCCGCCATCGTTGCGGATGTACATCGTTGAAGACCTGAGGGTCAGACCGCTTTCCGTATGCGTGATGTAGTTGAATCTGTCGCCGGACTCATCGACTAATCCACGTAAAACCTCAAGGCCCAGATTGCTTCCCGGATCCCCGATCTTGCGGCCCGTGACTTCGCCGTTTTCGATGGCGACAATGGTACTTTGATAGTCTTTTTTCAGGTCATGCAGAACGATTTCGCAAGAGGGGCCGAAATGCTGGGCGAGCATGCGGATGACGGCTTTCAACAGGGCCAGTTCATCTTTGATGGTTTTCATTGTTATGTTTCTCTCCGTGTAACGGTCCGACGGACCCGTCGCCTTTCGCATAAGGCGCAATACCGGCGTGGGCCGCCCGATGTCGATGCAAACCATCCATGTCCGGCTGCCCGTATGGGAACAACCGGCCTCGGCAACGTGCTTCGTATGCTAAGGGCCCTCTCTGCGCCAGTCACACCCTCCATGGCGGAAGAAACGGTGAAAACGCGCTTCCATCTTCCGAAAACCTCGGGAATTGCAAGACAGATTCCGAAACATTACTGGCCTGTAACGAACCGAATGAGCGCTTGGCAGTGCGCCACAACCTCGTCCAGGTGGACAAACTCGTCGTTCACATGGGCTTGGGCGATGGATCCCGGGCCAAATATGGCTGCGGGGATACCTTTTTTCCGTGTAAAATAGGGCGCTTCGCAGGTTGCTGGAAATCGACCGGTACGCGGAGTTCCGCCTGTGGCGGCGATGGCCTCTCGTAATCTTTGTACCATCGGGTGATCCCCGGGAATCAGGCTTGCGTCCACCCCGCTTATATTTTCCACCTCGCATTCAATTTCGCGTTCCTGGACATATGCTCTGATTTCGCGTTCGATATCCTTCGGGGTTTCGTCCAGCAAAAGACGCCGGTCCACGGTGATCTGGCAACACCCGGGTACGATGTTGCCGGCCTCTCCCCCGTTTATCAAGGTAACGCCCGCGTTGGCCGTGCCGAGAAAATCGTGGCGCTTTTCCAGGAGCGATTGCCGGTAAGCTCGCAGCGCCGCCACAAGGTCCGCCATTTTTTCGATCGCATTGTCCGGTTCGGTGGCCCAGGCGATATGTTCCGGCGTTCCCCGTGTCCGGATTAGGTACCGGGCATTCCCGCGGTGACCCAAGTGAATGGCGTTTTCCGTCGGTTCCGCGACAATGGCGAAGTCAGCCTCGATCTGTTCCGAGAGGAACTGCTTCATGCCAAGGTTGGTTCCTTCTTCGTCGACATTGAAAAACAGAACAACGCGACCCTTGAAGGGGGTTCCGGAACGTTTCAGGAAAAGTGCCGCGTGAATGCAGGAGGCGACGCCCGCTTTCATGTCCGCCGCGCCGCGACCAAAAATCCTTCCGTTCTCGATTACGGGCTCAAACGGTGAATGTGTCCATGATGCTTCATCAGCCGGCACCACATCCAAGTGTCCGTTGAATAGAAGGGTGGGGCCATCCTCGGTTCCGTTCAGCGTGGCATAGATATTCGGCCTGCCGTTCGCGGCCTCGACCATCCGCGAGTGGATTCCCTCTTTCGTAAGGATATCCGAGACATACCGGCAACACGCTTCCTCGGTGGCGTTCGGGAAGTCGCTGCGGTGACGGATCATCTCCATCAGCGTATCTGCCAGGCATGACGGGTCGAAAGCGTATTCGGTGTGCATTGTCTTATTCTTTCCTAACACCAAATTGTCGGCTTGGTTCCCCTCTCACCCAAAGATGAGCCCGGGGAGCCACATCGTAAGCTGCGGAACAAAGGTGATCGCCATGACCGCCGCCGCTCCGACCAGGAAAAACGGCAGCAGGTCCTTATAGGTTTCCTCGATGGATATCTTGGCGAGATGGCAGGAAATGAACAGCGTGGTTCCAACCGGTGGCGTGAAAAGCCCTAAGGCGAGAGAACACAGGGTGATGATGGAGAAATGGATGGGGTCGATGCCGATCTGCGTGGCGATCGGCATGAACACCGGGATGAAGATAAACAGGTTGGGCACAAGGTCCATGAAGGTGCCGGCCACGAACATCGCCAAAACCATCATGGCTAGAAGCATCCAGTTGGGAAGCCCCAGGCCCAGCATCTGCTCGGCCAGCATGGCGGGAATGCCCTCGCGAATCAGGATCCAGGTAAACAGCGTCGAGGAGCACACGATCATCATGACGATGGTGGTCCCCTGGGCTGATTCCCGCAAGGCCGCGATAAACCCCTTCATTCCGAGCGACCGATATACGAAAAACCCAATGAAGACGGCGTAGACCGCCGCAAGCGAAGCGGACTCGGTCGCCGTCGCGATGCCGAAGGTGATCGACCCAAGAATAATTACCGTCAGCAAAAGGGCCCAGAACGAGCTGACGAAGGCCCAAAAAATATCACGCAGGGCGGCCCTTGGTTCCCTCGGATAATGTCTGCGCAGCGAGATAACCACCGTGACCGCAAGATAGGACAGGCCGATGATCAAGCCGGGGATTGCCCCGGCCATGAACATCTTCGCCACGGAAAGATTGGTGAGCCAGGCGATGATAATCATCGTGCTGCTGGGCGGGATGATGATCCCCACCACCGAGCTGGAGGCATTGATGGCGGCGGAGAAGGGACTGCCGTAGCCTTTGCGCTTCATCTCCGGGATCAGAATGCTGCCGACCGAGGCGGCGTCGGCAACCGAAGACCCGGAGACTCCCGCCATGACCATGCTGGTGACCACCGACACGCAGCCCAGTCCCCCCGGAAGGCTGCGGACCAGCGAATCGGCAAAGTTCACGATGCGCTGGGCTACGCCGGATTTAACCATCACATGTCCGGCAAGGATAAAAAAAGGTACCGCGAGAAAAGGAAATGATTGCGTGTTGGAGAAAAACCGCTGTGCCGCAATGGACAACGGAATATCCGTCACCAACAAATATATGATCGACGAAATGCCCATCGCGAAAGCGATCGGAACACCTAATACGATGAATCCAAAAAATAGAGTGATCATTATCCAGATCAACGGCCCGCTCCTCCCGGCTTTTCGGTAGATTTGCCGCTTGTCGCATTGTTTGGTTTCGCCGCCTGCGATTCCCCCCCAATAGACCCATGCGGGAGATCGGGTTCGGCGTCATAAGCCGTCATCAGGATTTTCGTGAGGCGTGTCAGCAGGATCAGGCAAATCAGGGAGAATGCCACCGGAACGGAAATATAGAGGACCGTCTTCGTTATCCCGGTAATCGCCAGGACGTTGCCGCGCAATCCCCAGGCCAAGTTCCATCCGGCGTACAGCATGACCGCCGAAAAGGCGACCATGGTTAAGTGGATGACGATCTCGACTATTTTCCGGCGAATTCCCGTCTGGGCATACCGGAAGATGACGATGCCGATGTGGCTGTCCGACCAGGTAATCATGATGGATGAGAGAAAGACCATCCATGGAAAGATGATCATGGCCAGCTCGGCGGAAAACCGAATTGGCATGCTGAGGAGGTAACGAAAGATGACTTCGGTAAAGACGGTTGCGGTTAACAGAACCAGCAGAACCCCGGCCGAGTAATCCGCCAACCGGGAGATCCTCATCAACAAGTCGTCGATTTTTTTCAATATCTTTTACGTCTATGTTCCCAGGGAAAAATCAGCGGAGCCGGAAATCCCGGCTCCGCCGCCCATTGGCTTCTAGTTCTTCTGGCGATACTCTTCGATTGCCTTCAACAGATCGGAGATATCCCCGACTCTGTTTTGAAAGTCGTCATAGATCTCCGCAGTCTTGGCCCGGAAGGGATCGGTGTCGGGCTGAGTGATCACATCAAATTCGGATTTCATCTGATCGAGCATGCTGTCATGCTTGGATTTGGCGTAGTCGAAGGAAGCTTTTTGCGCGGCCTTCGACGCGTCCACAAGGATGTCCTGGAGTTCGGCATCCAGGCCATCCCAAAGCTTTTTGCTCATACTGATCGCCGTGTTGTAGTAGAAGATGTTGACCACGGCCAAATATTTCTGAACTTCGTGGAACTTGTTCTCATAGATCGCGTCCAACGGGTTGAACTGACCGTCGACAACTCCTTGTGAAAGACCGAGATAAACCTCGCTGAACGGCATGGGGGTAACGGATGCGCCCAACAGTTCGAAGGTTTTGATCAAGGTGTTTTCCTTGGGACTGCGCATCTTGAGACCGTAGACGTCGTCGGCGCTTTTGATGGGGCGGGCATTATTCGTGATTTGTGCAAATCCCAGTTCCCCGAATGTCAGGATATGAAGGTTGTTCGCCGCGGCCAGTTTGCGGAGACGCTCGCCGAACGGGCCGTTGATGACTTTCTGTGCCTCTTCGAAGCTGTTGAACATGAACGGCAGCGTCGTCGCCCCGAACAATGGATCAACGTTGCTCAGGGCACTGCCACCGCTCATGGTGATATCCAATGCGTTGATCTGGACGGCTTCGATCATCTCCTGTTCGGTTCCCAGAGCCTCACCTGGGAAAATCTGGATCGTGACGCAACCGTCTGTCTCGGTTTCAACGACCCGCTTCAGGGCCTTGGTGGCCGCTCCTCTCAGGGAGTCCTCCACCGTATTGAATCCGAGTTTCCAGTTCATTTTCTCCTTACACTCGAAGGCCTGGACATCTGAGACCTGGGCCCATGCCACCACCAGGGCAGCGGCGATCACAATCTTTTTCATGGAATTGCCTCGCAACTAACGCTCCGACGTGAATACTCTTCAAACCGACCTGCCTCGGGCAAGGCCGTACGCCAATGGACTAAACAGAAATTTTTTTTGAGTGTCAAATTTTTAGTATGAATTCGACTGGTTCATGGTAATGGGCGTGTTTCGCCGGCAGAGATCCCGCCCAAGGAGGTTCGCATGCCCCGGAACGTGTTGTGGGCGAAAATGAAACGGACGGAATTCGCCGCGGCCCAACAAGCGGGCGCGGTCATCGTCGTCCCGGTCGGCTCGATCGAGCAGCACGGCGAGCACCTTCCGCTCGACACCGACTCGGACACGGGCTTCGAACTGGCGCGCCGGGCCGCCCTCGCGGCAACGGATTTTCCGGTGCTCGTTCTGCCCCCGGTGTGGACGGGATATTCCCCGCATCACATGTCCTTTCCCGGCAGCATCACCTTGAAGTTCAAGACCCTGCTCGACGTCTTGAGCCAGGTGGCGGAGAGCATTGCCCATCATGGCTTCCGAAACATCCTGTTTCTCAACGGGCATGGCGGCAATACCCCGATCGTCAGCGGCTTGCGGACCAAACTGGCGGCCGAAAGCGACGTTAACGTCCATGGGATCAATTATTGGGATCTGCCGGACGCGGCCGAGGCCATGAAGTCCATTTGCCCGGTGGACCACGGGTTCATCGGGCATGCGGGCGAAGTTGAAACCTCGCTGCAGATGTATCTGCAACCGGAACAGGTCGATCCCGACCGTGCCCGCTGGGTTCCGGGGACATCGGGCAATCCGCG
>JANQJG010000200.1 GCA_028281785.1 Rhodospirillales bacterium | reverse complement strand
GACCTCTATTCAAGACAGGAATGCGAAAACTACTTCACCGCCGCAGGCTATGAGACCAATTAAATGCGACACGCTCTAGAGCAAATCCCGAGCGGATTGGTTCAATCCGCGACGACGTATTTGCGACCGATCAATAGGTTCGCGCCTTTCACATGATCGGGATCAATCCTGAAAAGCTCTAACCGTTCACCTTGCCCCGCGCGTAGTCGCAGATTACGGCGGCGAGCGTGCCGAGATCGGCCTGGAGCGGGGCGAAGCCCGACGTCTTATCCTTCGTCGCTTCGTTGATGTGGAGGCCGCGGTTGATTTCGATCTGCAGGCTATGCCGGCTGTTGGCCGGATCACCGATCATACGGACCAGTTCGACGCCCTTATAGGGGTCGTTGACGGTGGTCTGATACCCTAGGCCCCGCAATGTCTCGACCACGAGCTCCGTGAACTCCCCATCGCAGGTGGTCCCGTCGCGGTCGCCGATACAGAAATCGGGCCGGCGGTGGCCGGGCCCTTCCGGCGATCGCTCGTCGCTGACCGCCGGCATGGAGTGGCAGTTGACATGCCAGACCGCGCCGAACCGCTCCCGCACACGGTTCGCGGCTTCGGTGAGCGCCTGCTGATAGGGTTGGTGGTAGCCGTCAATCCGGGCCTCGACCTCGGCCACCGTCAGCTTGCGGTCATACATCGGCACCCCGGGCTGGGCGATGCGCCAGATCAGGCCGATGCCGGCCTCGGTCTTGACCCCTGGCGCCAGCTCGCCCGGCCAGGTCTCCGAAAGGAGATCGGGATCCATATCGCTCACCGTTCGGTTGGGGTCGATATAGGTCCGGGGGAACAGGGCCTCGAGCAGAACGGCACCATGCCCCGGAACGGCGGCGAACAGCTCGTGCACGAAGGTGTCCTCGCCCAGGCGAACCAGCTGCTCGGGCGCGGCATAGCCAAAGTCGTCCGGATACTCGGTGCCGCTGTGGGGCGAGTCGAAAACCACGGGCGAGGTCTGGGCGTCCGGGAACTGAATCTTGAGAACGCCTGGAAGGGTTCGGTTCATGTCAGCTTTGATCATTCAGGTGGCAGGCGGAGAGTCGGCCGGGGGCGATTTCCTTGAGCGCCGGCGCCTCGACGCGGCAGCGCTCGCTGGCGTGAGGGCAGCGGGGGTGGAAATAGCAGCCGGAAGGCGGGTCGATGGGCGAGGGGATCTCACCCTCGACCGGCTTGAACTCGTACTTTCGGTTCTCCAGCCGCGGCACCTCGCGGAGCAGCACTTGGGTATAGGGGTGGTTGGGCGCGGCGAAGATATCCTCCGTCTCGCCGACCTCGACGATGCGGCCGAGATACATGATCACGATGCGGTCCGAGATGTGCTCGACCACGCCGATGTCGTGGCTGATGAACAGGTAGGTGAGGTTGAGATCCTCCCTGAGCTTCATGAACAGGTTGAGGATCTGGGCCTGGATCGAGACGTCGAGCGCGGCGACCGCCTCGTCGCAGACAATGAACTTCGGTTCCACCGCGAGCGCACGGGCGATGCCGATGCGCTGGCGCTGGCCGCCGGAGAACTGATGCGGGTAACGGAGCTTGAACTCGGCGTCGAGGCCGCAGCGGTGCAGGACCTCGTCAACATGGGCCTCGATCTCCGAACGCGGGACGATTCCATGCACCAAAGGGGCCTCGCCGACGATATCCTTCATGCGCATGCGCGGGTTCAGGGAGGCGAAGGGATCCTGGAAGATCATTTGAGTCTTCAGGGTCGTTTTCCGCGCCTCTTCGCCCTCCAACTTGTAGATGTCGGCCCCTCGGAAGCGGATGGTGCCTTCCGTCGGGCGCATGATTCCGGCAACCATGCGTCCGAGCGTCGACTTGCCGCAGCCTGACTCCCCGACCAGGCCCACCACGTCGCCGTCATAGACCGAGAAAGAGGCGTTATCGACGGCGCGGACGACTTCCTCGCGCACATTGGCCCCCAGCTTTCGGGCCAGCTTGCCGGCGAAATCCAAGTGCTTGGCGAAGCGCTTTGAGACGCCGTCGATTTCAATCATCGGGACTTCGCTCATAGGGACTCTCCCAGATGCGGGAAGAAGCAGCGCACCGCTCGGTCCGGCTCTGGATGGGTGATCACCGGTTCCTCTCGGCACTTCGCCTGGGCCCGTTCGCAACGGTCACGGAACGCGCATCCCGGCGGGAGCTTGATCAAGGACGGTGTCATCCCCGGGATTTGGTACAGAGCGGCCCCTCGCTTGTTTCGGCTGGGCACGCTTCCGATCAGGCCCCTGGTATAGGGGTGCAGCGGCGCATCGAGAACGTCGTCGATATGCCCCTGCTCGACCAGCTTGCCCGCGTACATGACGCAGATGCGGTCGGCAAGCCCGGCGACGACGGTCAAGTCGTGGGTGATCCAGATCAGGGCCGTTCCCGTTTCCCTGCACAGCTTTTGCGCCTCGTACAGGATCTGCGCCTGAATCGTCACGTCCAGGGCGGTCGTCGGCTCATCGGCGATGATGAGGTCCGGCTTGTTGAGAAGCGCGATGGCGATCGCGACCCGCTGCCGCATGCCGCCCGAGAACTGGTGGGGATAGGACTTCAGGCGTTCTTCGGGCGAGGGAATTCCGACCTGGCCAAGGGCGTCGCGGCACCGCTGGTAGCCTTCCTCCTTGGAGATCGATGAATCGTGGGCCCGGATCGCCTCGATCATCTGGGTGTCGATCCGCAGAACCGGGTTCAGGGTCATCATGGGGTCCTGGAAAATCATCGCAATCTTGGACCCGCGAATGTCCCGCCACCGCTTTTCGGGCAGGCTGGTGAGTTCCTGGCCGTTGAAAGCAATGCTTCCTTCGACGATACGCCCGGGGGGATCGACGAGGCCCAGGACCGAGAATCCGGTCACCGACTTTCCGGACCCGGATTCCCCGACAAGGCCCAGAACCTCGCCACGGCCCACGGTGAACGACACGTCATCGACCGCCTTAACCACTCCCATCTTCGTAAAGAAGTGGGTGCGCAGGTTTTCGACCTTCAGCGTCGGGGTTTGCTGGTTCATGTTCGGGAACTTCCCCTATCGCTGCAGGCGTGGATTGAGGATGTCGCGCATATGGTCGCCGACGAGATTGATGCTGACGATGGTGATCAGCAGTGCGAGGCCGGGGAAGAAGCTGATCCAGTACTTGCCGCTCAACATGTACTCGAAGCCGTTGGAGATCAGCAGGCCCAGGGAGGGCTCGGTGATCGGCAGGCCCATGCCGAGGAAGGAGAGCGTCGCCTCCAGCATCACCGCATAGGCGACGCGCATCGTCACGACGACGATCAGCGGCGGCATGCAGTTCGGCAGCAGGTGCCCGAAGATGATCCGCTTCGTTCCCAGCCCCAGGCAATGCGCCGCCTCGATGTACTCCTTGCTGCGTTCGATCAGCGCCGACCCCCGCACCGTGCGGGCATAGTACGCCCACTGGGTCACCACCAGCGCGACAATGATCTTGTCGATGCCCTGGCCCAGCACCGCGAGGAGAATCAGGGCGATCAGGATCGCCGGGAAGCTCAGCTGGATATCCACGATGCGCATCAGGAAGCTGTCCCAGCGCCCGCCGGCATACGCGGCGAACAGGCCGACGCCCGCGCCGATGACCAGCGATATGAAGGCGCTGGCGACACCGACGAACAGGCTGATGCGTAGACCGTAGAAGATCCCGCTCAGCAGATCGCGACCCTGATCGTCGGTTCCGAGGATGAAGGTCATCTCGCCATACATATCCTGGGAGCCCGGCGGCAACTTGCCGTTCATGATGTCGAGCTGCATCAGGTCATAGGGATTCTGTGGCGACAGGTACGGCGCAAGAACGGCGATCAGGAGGACGATGGTGAACACGATCAGGCCGAGGACGGCCAGCGGGCTTTCCACGAAGTCGGAGACGAACCGGCGAAACGGTGTCTGCGGCGGCGGCAGCGCCTCGTCTTCCGGGACATTGATCGCGGTAGGGGCCGCGGCGGTTTTCGGTACGGCGGTCATGACTTCATCTCCCCCAACCGAACGCGCGGGTCCAGCACCGAATAAAGGATGTCGACCACCAGGTTGATGATGATGAACATCAGAACCGTGATCAGCAGGTAGGCGACGACGATGGGCCGGTCGAGCAAGCCGATTGAATCGATCAGCAGCTTACCCATACCCGGCCACGCGAAAATGGACTCGGTCACCACCGCGAAGGCGATCACGTTGCCGAGCTCCAGCCCGACCACGGTGACGATCGGCACCAGGATGTTCTTCAGCACGTGCAGGAAGATCACGCGGGAGCTGGACAGCCCCTTCGCGTAGGCGAACTTGACGTAGTCCATCAACAGGTTTTCGCGCATGCCGGCGCGGGTCAGGCGGATGACCAGCGAAATCTTGAAGAGGCCCAGATTGATCGCCGGCAGCAGGAGATGCTGCAACCCGTCCCAGGTCAGAAAACTCACCGGGACTCCGAAAAGGTCGACCGTGTCGCCTCGGCCCGATGCCGGCAGCCAGCCGATCATCACGGCGAAGACCATGATCATCATCAACCCGACCCAGAAAGTCGGCAGGCTGAAGCCCAGGATCGATACGCTCATGATCATGCGCGAGTACCACGCATCGGGCCGGAGCCCCGCGATCATGCCCAGCGGAATGCCGAGAACGATGGAAATGATGATCGCGGCGAAGGCCAGTTCGAGGGTGGCCGGCATGCGCTCGAGGATGAGCTGGAGCGCGGGCTGATTATAGACGAACGAGTTGCCGAGGTCGCCCTGAACGGCGTGAACCAGAAAGATCCAATACTGTTCCCAGATCGGTCGGTCGAGGCCCAGGGACTGAATGACGCGTTCGATTTCCGCTTGGTCGGCCTCGGGGCTGATGAGAATGTCGACCGGATTGCCGATGGCGTACACGCCGACAAAAACCAGCAGCGACATGATCAGAAGGACAAGGACGCTCTGGGAGGTGCGGCGGATCAAAAAAACTAACAACGGATCGCTCCCCGCCGTTTACGGGCAAGACGGAACCGCGCGCCCCCTTCCGTCGCAACGACGGCTTTCGGAAGGGGACGCACGGGCCGATAGGGCATTTCTACGTTTACGATTGTGCTTTACATCGCAGGGATGATGCTTTGGATCAAGGTGTACTCGTCCGCTCGGGCCTTGTAGTCGATGCCGTTGCGCATGGCCCACACATTGACCTGGTAGTGAATCGGGATGATCCCCAGATCGCCCATCGCGACCTTCGTCGCTTCCTGCGTCAGCTTGGCCCACTCTTCCCTGGTTGGCGCCGACATCGCGGTGTCGACCAGGTTGTCCATCTTCGGGTTGGAGTAACGGCCGCGGTTGGTCGTCCCCATGCCCTTTTCCTTGTCATAGGTGTGCAGAAGCGCCCGCAGGGGGTTGGACGGCTCGCCCGAACCCGACGCCCAGCCAACCAGCATCAGGCTGAACTCGAGCGCCGAGGCCTTGCCGAAATACACGTTCTTCGGCATGGTCTCGACCGCCGTCTTGATGCCTGCCTTAGTCAACATCTGGGCGATCGCCTGGGCGATCTTGGCGTCATTGACGTAGCGGTCGTTGGGGCCGTGGATGGTCAGGCTGAAGCCGTCGCCCCAGCCGGCTTCTTGAAGCAGTTCCTTCGCCTTCTCGAGATCGAACGGATCGGGCTTGATTTCCGGGACCGTGGCGTAAACGGTCGGGGGCATCAACTGGCCCGCCGGAACCGCCAGGCCTTCCATTACCCGCGCCGCGATCGCCTCGCGATTGATCGCCAGGGAGATGGCGCGGCGAACCCGCGCGTCCTTGAGCGGATTCTTCTGCATCTTGTTGCCTTCGAGGTCGGCGACAAAGGGGCTCTCGTCCCGATCCGAATCGATATGCAGATAGATCATCCGGTTCGATCCGATCTCCGAAATCTGGACGTCGGAGTTCTTTTTGAGGGTCGGAATATCCGTTGTCGCCGGGAAGTCGATGAAGTCGACATCGCCCGCGAGCAGCGCGGCAGTGCGCGCGGACTCATTGCTGATCGGTTTGACGATGACCTTGTCCCATGCGGGCACCGATCCCCAGTAGTCGGTATTGCGCTCATAGACGATGCGGTCGCCCGGAACCCATTCGGCGAACTTGAAGGGGCCGGTGCCGACCATGGCCTTGCCCGAGTTGTAGTCCTGGGTCGTGGCGCCCTCGCCATGCTTCTTGGAGACGATGACGACGCCGCTCATATAGTCGACCATCAGCGGGAACGGGCCCTCGGTCTTCAGGATGATCGTGTGATCATCGACGATCTCGACTCCCTTGATGACCTTGGTGTAGAGGGCAAAGGACGACGGGCTGTTCGGCACGTTGCCGGCTCGGCCCAGCGTGAATTCGACGTCGGTGGCCGTGAATGGGCTGCCATCATGCCATGTCACGTCCTTGCGCAGGTTGAACTGCCAAGCGTCCGGGGCCAGCTGCTCCCAGGACTCGGCGAGCCCCGGAACCTTGTTCTGAACCTCGTCCTGCAGCACCAGTTTGTCGAACACGGCTGCCGCGAGCATGTTGTTGGGGCTGAGGTTGTGGTAGTGCGGATCCATGGAATTCGGCTCAGATTTCACACCGATCGTCAGATCGGCGGCCTGGGCCGAACCCATCAACGCGACTGCTGCGACGACGGTTAGGATGCCTAATGGTTTGCGCATCTCTTCACCTCCCAAAGTTAAAATACCTGAGGAGCGGGCCAGCCGATCCCCAGCCTCTAACGGGCCGCAATCGATAACCGAAGACGGGTTGCGTGTCGATGCCTCCACTTATCTTTCTTTCGCCCGTCTCAAGGTTCGAAAACGATGACCGAACAAGATAGCTTTTTCAATCCGCTAATTCGGGTATCTGAACAATAAGTGGTCGAACTCCCTATGGGCTTGCATGAAACGGTCAAACTTTGGCATGTGCTCAAGATAGATGCCTATGATTCGATAGTTGGATCTTTAGTATTAGAAGAACTTGAAGCGGCATCTTGCGTTCTGCACCGTAGTCCGCCGTGAGTAAGACATGCGGAGGATATAACTCACAACGATTCGCCCGGTGGCAAAGGGCCTTCATGATTGGCGGCCGTTTGCGCGGTCGGCTATAGTCGACTCGTTTGGTGCGGAAACAAGGTGCATTGCATCCATGGAGGCCAGCGGCGCGGACAGGCTGGCCAGCCTCGACATGATTCGGCGGCTGGTCGCATTCGATACGGTCAGTCGCAAATCAAACTTGGAAGCCATCAACTTCGTGCGGGGCTATCTGGAAGATCGTGGTGTCAAGAGCGTTCTGATTCCGGATGCCACCGGCAGCAAGGCCTCGATCTATGCAACGGTGGGACCGCAAGACCGGCCGGGGATTCTCCTCTCCGGCCATACCGATGTGGTACCGGTCGACGGTCAGGACTGGACCAGCGATCCGTTCGTCATGGTCGAGCGGGACGACCGGTTGATCGCCCGGGGTACCGCCGACATGAAAGGCTTCCTGGGCGCCGTCCTGTCCCTGGTGCCCGAGATGGTGGCCGCGAACCTCGAGACACCCATCCATCTCGCCCTGACCTATGACGAGGAGGTGGGGTGTATCGGCGTGCGGCCGCTTATCGACATGCTCAACACCCTGCCGGTGAGGCCGGCGATGTGTGTGGTGGGCGAGCCGACCGGGATGCGTGTGGTCCACGGCCACAAGGGAAAGATCAGCAAGCGGGTGCGGGTGCGTGGCCGGGCCTGCCATTCCTCGCAGGCGCCCGAGGGGGTCAACGCGGTCGAGTATGCGGCGGAGCTCATCACCCATATCCGCGGCATGACCGCCCGGTTCGCGGCGGAGGGACCCAAGGACCCGTCCTACAGCGTGCCGTACACGACGGGGCATGTCGGGCGGGTCGAGGGCGGTATCGCCTTGAACATCGTTCCCGAGGAATGTTGCTTCGATTTCGAATTCCGCCATCTGCCGGCGCAGAAAGCGGAAGACCTGATTGCGGAGGTGATGTCTTTCGCAAGCCGGCAACTGGAGCCCCGGATGCGGGCCGTCGATCCGGGTTCTGGGTTCGACTGGGAGCCGATCTCCTCTTTTCCGGGTCTCGATACCGACCCGGAGGCCGAGGTGGTCCGTCTCGTGACCTCGCTCGCGGGCCAGGGGAGTGGCGGCAAGGTGGCCTTCGGGACCGAAGCGGGCTTGTTCAGCGCGGGCGGGGGGATCCCTGCCGTCGTCTGCGGGCCAGGTTGCATCGACCAGGCCCACAAACCCGACGAATACGTTACGCTGGAGCAGATTGGACTTTGTGAAGCTTTCCTGCGCAGGCTGATCGCCTGGGCTCGCCGTCCGTGATCCCAGCGCGAGCGCGGCCTGGAAGTCAAAATCATTGGGAGGATATGACTTGTCGCAACCGAACCCTTATCCCGTCGGCCTATCGGCTCCCGACATTTCGTCCTACCGGGTCGGCAACCGGGGCGTGGACTATGTAACGACCTTCGACAGCGGCCAGCCGGGGCCGCATGTCATGGTCTCGGCCGTCGTCCACGGCAACGAGCTTTCCGGCGCCCTGACCCTGGACTTCCTGTTCCGGAGCGGCGTGCGCCCGCTGATCGGAAAGCTGACTCTCGGGTTCTTGAATGTCGGTGCCTTCCTGACCTTCGACCCAGGGAACCCCGAGGCCTCGCGATTCATCGACGAGGATTTCAATCGCGTCTGGGACGAGGGCGTGCTCGACGGTTCCAGGAACAGCGCCGAGCTGCGACGCGCCCGCGAGATCCGACCGATCATCGACGAGATCGACTATCTTCTCGACCTCCACTCGATGCAGCATCCGACGGCGCCATTGATGCTTTGCGGGCCCACCAAGAAGGGACAAAATCTGGCCCGGGAGATCGGATATCCGGCCCATGTGATGAGCGACAAGGGCCACGCCGCCGGGCGGCGACTGCGGGACTATGGCCCCTTCGCCGATGAGGGCAGCCCGAAGAACGCGCTTCTGATCGAATGCGGCCAGCACTGGGATCCCGTCAGCTTCGATGTGGCCAAGGAAGCGACGATGCGCTTTCTCACCCATTTCGGCACCATCTCGGCCGAGTTTGCGGCCCAACAGATCGATACCGCATCGTTGCCGCCTCAGACGGTCGTCGAGGTCACGGATGCCGTAACGATTGCCACGGAGGACTTCCGTTTCGCCGCCGACTACATCGGCATGGAAGTCATCGAGCGGGCCGAGACCACCATCGCGTGGGACGGCGAGCAGCCGATTACCACGCCCTACGACCGATGCGTCCTGATCATGCCGTCACGTCGGCTGATCCCCGGCCAGACCGCTGTCCGGCTGGGCCGGATCGCGCCTTGATTTTGATCGCGGACGACTTCTTGAGCCACTTATCGCGCCCGTTGCGCCCGGGCGACGGAATGCTCTAATACCAGCGAGCGTTTGAAGTGACACACCGGGTCGTCGGCCCTCGTGCTTCGACGAAGCTCAGCATGAGGGCCTCATCCTGAGCAACGTCGAAGGAGAGGCCCGAGCCCCTTCGAACGTT
>JANQJG010000148.1 GCA_028281785.1 Rhodospirillales bacterium | reverse complement strand
ATCTCAGGCGAGGCCCGAGGCGGCTGCTCATTCCCCAACACGGCCGCCTCCAAGGAAAGCGGGGAAGACCGATGGGTCTTCCCCGCACTTGTTGTCCGGCCGGCGAGGCGAGGCCGCGATTTCATGCCGAGCTTGCGGCGCCCTTCGACACGCCGTTTCGCGCTCAAATCACCGATTGGTTCGTAAGAATTGCTTTCCGACCTCAACGAACAAGCGTCGCGCAACCTTTTCGCTGCTGACAAGCCATTCATGCTCGATGAGTGACATGGCTTGTTCCAATCGCTTCGCTGCCATTGGCTCGGGACATAGGAACTTGATCAGGCTGAGCCTTTTGAAGCGTCCACTCCCAATCCCGTAGCGTCGCGCCAATTGTTTCATGTCGTGGTCAAACGCGACCAGGATGGCGTCATTTGCCTGTGCGGCCGCACATACCATCACATCGGGGGAGCCTCTTTTGACGGCTGCCTCAAGAGGCACGACTTCGTGACCGTGCGCCTCGAACGTGTTTCCAACGCTAACAGGAACGCCTTCGTCTAAGAATACTCGGAGCTTGGGACGCGATCGGTTCAAGCGGCCTCGTCATACGCGAGAGCCGCCCGAATATCTCTTTCAGTTAGGATCGGATACTGCGCACGGATCTCCCTCACGGAATATCCGGCCTCTGCAAACGCTTTAATCGTATCCACCGGGATCCGTGTTCCGGCGATAACGGGCGCGCTGCTTGCCACACCACGCTTGCGCTGGACCTTTCCGATGGTCTTCTCGTTACGCTTCCAAAGAGACCGGACGGCCTTTTCCATGTTTCCCTGCACCACACGAAGGGGAATTTGCAGGACGCCTTGACCAGAAACGACCTCCTCCTTCCGAGAGGTCTCCGGGTTGTGGAAAATAACCTTCCGGTTGAGTACGTAGAGTGTCGTTTTTGCCCACACGTCATCGCCGAGATGGGCCAGCTTTTCCTTCACAATCCTCAAATGCGGAAGCGGCACCCGGGCATCATTGCGAAGCGCGTTCAACACCTTCAGGCATACAACATCCCTAAAGGAGTAAATGCGGCTGTGCGGTCGACGCCGATTCTCATCCGCTAAGCTTGGCACAAAGAAGGTTGTTCGGTCCCAATACCGAAGCTGGTTCTTGCTGATTCCAGTCAAGCGCTCAACCTGATCCTCGCTGAACGCCGAAACAGTAGTTCGAGTGGCCACAGCTCACTACTCCATAACCGCTTTAAGATTCTAAAACTTATGAAACAATTTGTGAATCCCTACTTTGTGCCGGTTGTCGCTCCAGTATGTTTCACCACTATGCCTTAGCCAAGATAGCGCCAACGGAAAGCGGGGAAGGCCGGTGGGCCTTCCCCGCGACCCTCCCGTCCATCGGCGCTTCGCGTCTCTTGCGGTGGACGGTCTTCCGTCGTTTACTGCGAGGGTGGGGATCCCCGGAACGGGGCGTTCCGGTTAGCATGACGGAGGCCCCCATGAGCGAACCTCTCCCCTTTCCCAACAAGGTGCTGATCGCCAGCGCGACCCGGGGCGTCGGCGCCCAGGTGGCCAGACGACTTCGGCAACTCGGTGTCCCCAGCCGGGCGCTGGTCCGCGATCCGGCCCGCGCGGCCGATCTCGGCGATGTCGAGATCGTCCCGGGCGATGCGATGCGCGCCGAGGACTGCAGAACCGCCGCCGAGGGCTGCGACGCCGTTATCTGCACGATGGGCGAGCGCAAGGTCCCCCGGGACCGCCCTCCCGTCGACGGGGACGGCGTGATCAACCTGGCCGACGCCGCCCTGGCGGCCGGGGCGCGCCGCTTCGTCCTGGTCTCGACCCTGGGCGCGGGCGAGTCCTGGAACTGGCTGCCCTTCTTCGTCAAATGGTATTTCCAAGCCTTGCGGCTGCGTCCGATTCTGGCCGAGAAGACGCGCTCGGACGACCATGTCCGATCCCTCGATCTCGACTGGACGATCCTGTGGCCGGGCGGCCTCACCAACCGCCCCATGCGGGCGGCCCCGTTGCTCACCGTCGACGGCCGCGCCGGGGGGATGACCTCGCGTCAGGCGGTGGCCGATGTCGCCGTACGCTGCCTCGCTTCGGCCAATGCGATCGGCCGCACGATCATCGTCGTCGATCCGCTCATGCGCTTCATGTTCAGCCGCGGCGGCGCCTTCGACCTGGACGCCGGTTGGCAGCCCTGGACGGAGAACCAAGCACGCTGACGAGGGTCAAGGCGCTCAGCCCCACCTACTGAAAGCTGTAGGGGTCGACATCGACCTGGAGCCGGGCGCCGCTCGGAATCCGCACCTTTGCCAGCCAGAGCCGCATGAAGTCCTGGATGGGTGCCGCGCGCGGCGCCTTCACCAGAAAGCGCCGCCGGTGCCAGCCGCGCAGGATCGCGAGCGGTGCCACCGCCGGGCCGAGCACCCGGATGCCGTCGGCCCGGGGCACGGCCCGGGCGAGGTCGCGCGCCGTCGCCTCCACCCTTGGCTGCTGGCGGTCGGCGAGGATCACGGCGACCAGCCGGCCGAAGGGCGGCATGCCGGCGGCCTGGCGGGCCGCCGCCTCGGCCTCGAGAAATCCGTCGCGCTCGCCGGCGACCAGCGCCGCCATCACCGGGTGCTCGGGCATATAGGTCTGGAGCAACACCCGCCCCGGCCGGAGCCCGCGCCCGGCCCGGCCCGCGACCTGATAGAGAAGCTGGAAGGTGTGCTCCGTCGCGCGCAGATCGCCGCCCGCGAGCCCGAGATCGGCATCGATCACCCCGACCAGGGTGAGGAGGGGAAAATGGTAGCCCTTGGCGATGATCTGGGTGCCGATGATCAGGTCGATCTCCCGCCCCTCGATCTGCCGGACCAGGGCCTCGGCCGCAGCCGGCCCGGTGAGGGTGTCGCTGGTGGCGACGGCGAGCCGGAGATCGGGGAAGCGCGCCGCCACCTCCTCCGCCAGGCGCTCGACCCCGGGGCCGCAGGCGACGAAGCTGCCCGGCTTGGTGCAGGACGGGCAGACATCGGGCAGCGCCGCCTGGAAGCCGCAATGGTGGCATTGCAGCCGCGCATGGCCATAGCGATGCTCGACCAGCCAGGCCGTGCAGCGCGGACAGGCGAGCCGGTGCCCGCAGGTCCGACAGAGGGTGAGCGGCGCATAGCCGCGGCGGTTGAGGAAGAGCATCGCCTGGCCGCCCTCGGCGAAGGTCCCGGCCATGGCCTCGATGAGCGGCGGGGACAGCCACCGGCCGGAAGGCGGACCCTCCGACCGGAGATCGACGGCGCGCACCTCCGGCGGTTCACCGCCGCCATGACGGTCGGGCAGGTCGAGCCGCCCATACCGCCCCGACCGGATGTTGGTCACGGTTTCGAGCGACGGCGTGGCCGAGGCCAGGACGATGGGGATGTCGCCGAGACGGGCGCGGACCACGGCCATGTCGCGGGCGTTGTAGATCACCCCGTCCTCCTGCTTGAAGGAGGCGTCGTGCTCCTCATCCACCACGATCAGCCCGAGCTCGGGAAAGGGCAGGAAGAGGGAGGAACGGGCGCCGATCACGACGCGGGTCCGGCCCTCGATGACGGAACGCCAGGTGCGCCGGCGCTGGGCGGTGGGCAGCTCGGAATGCCAGGGCGCCGGGCTGGCGCCGAAGCGCGCCTGGAAACGGCCCAACCATTGCGCGGTCAGGGCGATCTCCGGCAGTAGCACCACGACCTGACGCCCCTGGCGCAGGGCCTCGGCCACGGCCTCGAAATAAACCTCCGTCTTGCCCGAACCCGGCACCCCGTCGAGCAGGCTCACCGAAAACCCGCCCGTCGACGCCTTGTCGCGGAGGTCGTCCGCGGCCACGGCCTGCTGCTGGGTGAGCTCGGGCCGGTGGTGGTCACCCTGGGGATCGGCGCCAAGCGCCGGTGCCGGCAGCTCGACGATCTCGAGCGCGCCGGCCGCGAGCAGTCCCTTGACCACCGAGGGGCCGACCGCCGCCTCCCGGGCCAGTTCGATGGCCCCGCGTGGCGGTCCCTCGGCGAGGAGGTCGAGCACCCGCTTGCGCGCCGGCGTGAGGCGCAGCTCGGGCAGGGTGTCGGCCAGCGCCAGAACCTGCACCGGTTGCGGCGGGGCCAATGCCGCGGGCACGCTCATGGCCATGCGCAGGACGGCGCCCGGCGGCGCCAGCGTATAGGCCGAGACCCACTCGACGAACCGGCGCGAGACCTCGGGCAGGGGCGGCGTGTCCAGCCGTTCGATGACGTCCTTGAGGCGGGCGTCGTCGATTCCGTCGGTGCCCGCGCCCCAGACCACGCCGATGCGCTCGTTGCCGCCGAGCGGCACGGCGACGAAATCCCCGGGCCCAACGGCCAGGGAGTCGGGCAGGCGGTAGTCATAGGCGCCGGCGAGCGGAAGCGGTAACAACACGGCGACCCGCCCCGAACACCGTCCCCGCGAACTGGTATGCGATGGCGGCATCGACTACAATCTAACGGCGGCGAGCGCACCCGCACAGAGCCATCTAGTGGATAAAATCTAACATGAGGTACCCATACGATCCCTTATCCCGGTTTCCCGGCAGGAGAGTGCCCGCGGGCGATGCCTCCGCATCGTCAAGGGAACGTGACGCCCCGGGAAGCCGGGATAAGGGACCCGCTGGGCGGCTTCCCAAATCCGCCGGACGCGTTGCCCGCCGCTCATGATGCGAGGCATCACCTCGCAGCGGGCGCCTTTCCGGGCGAACTTGGGGAGTCGTCGTATGGATGCCTTATGTTAGATTCTATCCACAAGGAGATGACATGAAGTTCTTTGTCGATACCGCCGATGTGGAAGAAATCCGCGATCTGGCCGCGACGGGTCTCGTCGACGGAATCACCACGAATCCATCCCTCGTCGCCAAGTCGGGGCGCAAGTTCGCCGACGTGATCGCCGAGATCTGCTCGATCGTGCCGGGGCCGGTGAGCGCCGAGGTCACGGCCACCGACTATGACACCATGCTGAAGGAAGGCCGGTTCCTGCGTGGCATCGCCGACAATGTGGCGGTCAAGGTGCCGCTCACGCGCGACGGCCTGAAGGCGTGCCGGACGCTCACCTCCGAGGACACGATGGTCAATGTGACGCTGTGCTTCTCGCCCGCGCAGGCGATCCTCGCGGCCAAGGCCGGCGCCACCTTTCTGTCGCCCTTCGTCGGCCGGCTCGACGATATCGGCCAGGAAGGCATGGAGCTGATCGGCGACATCTGCGAGATCTTCGCCAACTATGACAGCTTCGGCACCGAGGTCCTGGTCGCCTCGACCCGCCACCCGATGCATGTGGTGGACGCCGCGCGCATGGGCGCCGACATCGTCACCGTGCCGCCGGCGGTGCTGCGCAAGATGTACGATCACCCCTTGACGGAGAAGGGCCTGAAGGCGTTTCTCGACGACTGGGCGAAAACCGGCCAGTCGATACTTTGAGCGTCAGGGAATGAGCACCGAAATCAAGCCCCGGGCGGATACGCTTCCCGCCCCGGCCAAAGGCGACCTCGCCGAACGGGACGTCGCCGATTTTCTGCGGCGGAACCCGGATTTCCTCGCCCGCCACACCCATCTGCTCGACGGCATGCAGCCGCCGCGCCGGTGGACCGGCGACGGCATCGTCGACATGCAGAAATTCATGCTCGATCAGCTTCGCGGCGAGCTCGACAGCCTGCGCGCCAGCACCCAGGAGGTGATCGAGACGACGCGCAGCAACCTCTCGATTCAAAGCCGCGTGCACGCGGCCGTGCTCGCCCTGCTCCAGGCCGAGGATTTCGAGCATATGATCCGCACCGTCGGCGAGGATCTTCCCATTTTGCTCGACGTGGACGTCGTTACCCTCGGCTTCGAGCCCGCCGAGACTCCGCTTCCCGCCCTGGCGAGCAGCGGCATCCGGCCGCTGGAGGCCGGCACCGTCGACCGGCTTCTCGGCAAGGAGCAGGACTACCTTTTGCAAAGCGACGCGGGCGATGACGGGACGCTGTTCGACTCGGCTTCGGGGCTGGTGCGTTCGTTCGCCCTGGCCCGCCTGCGCCCCGGCGGAAGGGTGGCCGCGGGACTCCTGGCGCTGGGGTCCCGCAAGTCGGTGTTCCATCCCGGCCAGGGTACGGAGCTGATCGGCTTCCTTGCCCGAGTCGTCGAACGCTCGGTCCAGGCATGGCTGGAGCGGCCGGAATAGCCCGCGCCCCGGTCGCGTTCGCGGCCGAGCCGGCCTTGCTGGCGGCGATCGAGGCGTGGCAGGACTGGCTGGCCCATGAGCGCCGGGCCTCGCCCCACACGCTCGACGGCTACGCGCGGGATCTCGCCGCCTTCCTCGCCTTCCTGACCGACCATCTGGGCACGCGGCCCGGTTTGCCGGAGCTGGGCGCGCTCGGCCCGGCCGATTTCCGCAGCTATCTGGCGCGGCGGGTGACTCAAGGGCTCTCGCGGACCTCGACGGCGCGCGCGCTGTCCACCCTGCGCGGGTTCTTCCGCTATCTCGACCGCATGGATCTGGTGCACAACCCCGCCGCGTCCTCGCTGCGCACGCCGCGCCTCCCCAAATCCGTTCCCAAGGCGCTGTCCGAGGGCGAGTCGCTGGAGGCCGTGAAAACGGTCGAGGAGGTTTCCGATACGCCGTGGATCGGAAAGCGAGACGCGGCGGTGCTCGCCCTGCTCTACGGATGCGGGCTGCGCATCGGCGAGGCCCTCTCCCTCGACCGCCGGCAGGCACCGCTCGGCGAGAGGCTGACGGTAACCGGCAAGGGCCGCAAGCAGCGCATGGTGCCGGTGCTGCCGGTGGTGGCGCGGGCCGTGGACGACTATCTCGCCGCCTGCCCCTACGCCCTCGGTCCCGAGGACCCGCTGTTCGTGGGGGCCCGCGGTGGGCGCCTCAATCCGGGAATCGTGCAGAAGGCGGTGCGCGAGCTCCGCGTCTGGCTCGGCCTGCCGGAGACGGCGACGCCGCACGCCCTGCGCCACAGCTTCGCCACCCATCTGCTCGCCGGCGGCGGCGACCTGCGCACGATCCAGGAGTTGTTGGGCCATGCCTCGCTGTCGACGACCCAGCGCTATACCGAGGTCGATATCGCGCGACTCACGGCAGTCTACGACAAGGCCCATCCCCGCGCCCGGCGGTAGCGCCGTTTTCCGCCGGCATGGATTGCTCCAATCTCTGTTAATCAATATGATTGAAGATGACTAACCCGGAGTGGCCATGAAGACCAAAGTGCTGACCGCCCATGTCCCACTGCCGCTGGCGGAAAAGGTTGACGAGTTGGCCGCCCGCCTGGAACGCCCGCGCAGCTGGATCGTCAAGCAGGCCCTGGCGGCCTGGGTGGACCAGGAAGAAGAACGCCGGCGCCTGACCCTCGAAGCCTTGGCCGAGGTGGACGCCGGCCATGTCATCGACCACCGGGCGGTGCAGGCCTGGGCCGACAGCCTCGATTCGGACGACCCGCTGCCCTTGCCGCGCTGATGGAGGTCAAGTGGACGAACAAGGCGCTGTCCGATCTGGCGCGCTTGTACGAGTTTCTTGCGCCCGTCAACCGGCAGGCCGCGGCCCGCGTCGTGCGATCGCTGACGGTCGTGCCGCTGCGGCTGCTCGAACACCCCCGCATCGGCGAAAAGCTCGATGAGTTCGAACCGCGCGAGGTTCGGCGCATTCTCGTCGACCGCTATGAGATCCGCTACGAAATCCGGGACTCGACAATCTACGTTCTGCGCCTGTGGCATGCGCGAGAAGATCGATAGGTCCACCCTGTTCGCGAATTGATGATTGACCTCGTGCTTCGACGTTGCTCAGCATGAGGTCAATCATATCAATATCTTACCTCATCCTGAGCAGCCGCCGAAGGTGGCGTGTCGAAGGATGCGCGAAGCCCGAACGTCAGAACCGCTACTCCGGTTTCGTTGCCGTGACCGTCCAGAAATAGTCGTCGTCATCCGCCCCGAAGGACGCATGGAATTCGATCCCGCTGAAACCGGCCGAGGACAGAATCCCGCCGATCTCGTCCTGCGTGTAGGCCTGGTTGACGATGCGGTAGCGGCTCTCGCCACCGTCTTCCCGAACCACATATTCCGAGACGGATACCCGGTGGCCCTCGTCCCATCGATTGGTGACGATCACGCTGTGGGGGCCGTCGGAGAACAGGCCGCCGTCGGGATGCTCCGAGCTTTCTCCGGGCGCCCGACCGGCCGCCTCGACGCAAGCCAGGGTCTGCGGCTCGAGCGTCAGTATCCCGCCGGGTTCGAGCGCCGTGTTCGCCTTGCGCATGACCCCGCGGATCGCCTCGGGCGGAAACACGTTGAACTCGCCATAGATCATCATGGCGAAATCGTAGCCCGACCCGAACTCGGCGGTGGTCACGTCGGCCAGCGTGAATGTGACGTCCGGGGACGGGTTCTGCGCCGTGGCGTACTCGATCGATGCCGGACCGAAGTCGAGCCCCAGCCCCCGATGGCCGAGCTTCGTCAGACGCAAGAGATAAAGCCCCGGCCCGCAGCAGATGTCCAGAATGTTGGACGGCCGCCGGTTCAGGCAGGTTTCGTGAATCCAGGCCACATGGGCGTCGATCCGCTCCGCCCGCCGGCTCGCCAAATCGGTGTCCTGCGACAGATGCCAGGCCAGCATGCGGCGGCTGAATCCTTTCTCATGCCAGGGGATCTTGTAGGCCTCTGACCAGAGGTCGGACGGCGCCTCGTTCTCTTGCGGTCGGGTGTCCATCGCTGTGGAGTCCTCGGATATCGATCAAATAAAAGGCTTATTGTCGGTGTACTTAAGAGTGCCGTCATGGCCGGCGAAGGCCGGCCATCCACGACTTAAATCAGAAAGACGTGGATGCGCGGAACAACAAGTCCGCGCATGACGTGATTGCTGGCCCTCAGTGTGTCGACGCTAGATACATCATCTGGGTCGGGCTTTCAAATGTGGATGGGCCGGCCGTGGACGGCGAGCGCCGCCTCCTTCACCGCCTCGGCGAGGCCGGGATGGCCGTGGCTCGATCGCGCCAGATCCTCGGCCGAGCCGCCGAACTCCATGGCCACAACCGCCTCCTGAATCAGGTCGCCGGCCGACGGTCCGACGATGTGCACGCCCAGCAGGGCGTCGGTGCCGGCATCGGCGAGCACCTTGACCAGCCCGTCGGTGTCGGCGTTGCTGCGGGCCCGCGAGTTGGCGGTGAAGGGGAACTTGCCGACGCGGTAGGCGGTGCCGGCTTCCTTCAACTGCTCTTCGGTCTGGCCGACCACCGCGACCTCGGGCCAGGTGTAGACGACTCCCGGGATCGCGTCATAGTTCACATGCGCGGCCTCGCCGGCGAGGGTCTCGGCCACGGCCACGCCCTCGTCCTCGGCCTTGTGGGCGAGCATGGCGCCGCCGATGACGTCGCCGATGGCGAAGATGCCGGGAATGTTGGTCTGGAAATCGCTGTCGACGGGGACGAATCCGTGCGCGTCCGTCTCGACGCCGACCTTCTCCAGCCCCAGCCCCTCGGTATGGGGCCGCCGCCCGACCGCGACCAGCACGATATCGGCCTTGAATGTCTCGGCCTCCCCGCCAGCCACGGGCTCGGCGGTCACCGTCACGCCGCTGGCCGTCGCCTTGGCGCCGGTGACCCGCTGCGCCAGCCGGAATTTCATACCCTGCCTGGCGAGGATGCGCTGGGTCTGCTTGGCGATCTCGGCGTCCATGCCGGGAAGGATGCGGTCGAGGAATTCCAGCACCGTGACCTCGGCTCCGAGGCGGCGCCAGACCGACCCCATCTCCAGGCCGATGATCCCGGCGCCGATGACGATCAGGCGCTTCGGCACCTTGCCGAGCGCGAGGGCGCCGGTGGAGGTGACGATCCGCTTCTCGTCGATGGGCACGCCCTTGAGCGGCGTCGACTCCGACCCCGTCGCGATCAGGATGTTCTCCGCCTTCAGGGTCTCGACCTCCCGGCCGTCGCCCCCGCGCACGGCCACGGTTTCGGCGTCGATGAGGGTGGCGGCGCCATCGACCCGCGTGACCTTGTTCTTGCGGAACAGCAGATCGACCCCCTTGGTAAGGCCCTCGACGACCTTGTCCTTGCGGGCCATCATCGCCGGCAAGTCGAGGCCCAGCTTGCCGGTCTTGATGCCGTGGGCCGCGAACTCCTCGGCCGCCATCTCATAGTGATGGGAGGACTGGAGTAGGGCCTTGGACGGGATGCAGCCGATGTTGAGGCAGGTGCCGCCGAGGCTCCCGCGCTTCTCGACGCAGGCCACCGATAGGCCAAGTTGCGCCGCGCGGATGGCGGCGACATAGCCGCCCGGCCCGGCGCCGATGACGACGAGGTCGAAGTTATTGTCGCTCATGGAGCCGTTCTCCCTGAAGTCTCAGGTGAAAGGTGGAGTACCAGGGTCGTCTCTGCTTCTTTGTCACTCCCGCTTTCGAGCCTGTGAAGGAATCTGGATTTGGCGATTTCGGTCATGGTTTTCGGGACATTGGCTGAGTTCGTTACGGCGTTTTTGTTGTATGGCC
>JANQJG010000169.1 GCA_028281785.1 Rhodospirillales bacterium | reverse complement strand
CTTCTTTGGATTTATCGTGTCTTTCGGAAACAAGTCGCGGATCACCATATCGATGTGATCATGCATGGCCGCGCGGGCGCTTACGGCATCGTGGGAACGTATGCCGTCGATGATGCGTTGGCGCGTCTTTACGTGCGAATCCAGTTGCTTGAGAGAGACCCGCGCCCGCAGTCCGCTGAACATGGGGCCGCTCATGGCCTCCCAAATCGCCTCGACGACGGACACGAACACCGGATTGCGGGTTGCCCTGGCCACGCCCACATGGAACGAGCGTGGCCAGTCGAAGACGTCAAGCTGATCCAGGGGCGCGGCCGACACCTGGTTCAAGAGGCTCTGAAGGGCCTCGATCTCCTCGGCGGAGGCGTTGAGCGCCGCGGCGAACGCGACTTCGCCCTCAAACGCCTTGCGCGCCTCTAGAACGGCCATGGGGCTTGGTCCGGTCGTCGCGCTGATGGTCGCCAGGGATATCCGGATCGGTTGCGGACGCGGATTGACGAACGTCCCCGCGCCGGCCCGGACCGATACCAGGCCGAGTATTTCCAGCGCGACCAAGGCTTCTCGCATGACGTTCCGGCTGACCCCGTACTCCTCCGCGAGGTCGTTCTCGCTCGGCAGGGAACGCCCAGCCTCAAAGTCCCCTTCCTGAATCCGACGGGCGAGGATTTCGGCGACTTGTTGGTACAGGCGGCGTTGGCGCAGTTTCAAAACCCGTTCCCGCTTTTTGTTTCAGCAACCGCTTAACGCCTCTCAAGGAGGAGGTCAACCAAGTTATTGACCTGATTACAGGTATACATGTAGGATAGGTTGGGAAAGGGCCGGTGCGCGATGTCCAGACCGAACATCATCGTCATCATGGCGGATCAGATGAAGGCGACGGCCAGTCACCTTTGGGGAAGCCGTTTCAACGTAACGCCGAACATCGAGCGCCTGGCCGAGAACGGGGTCATCTTCCACAACGCCTTTACGCCTCAGCCGCTGTGCGTTCCCGCGAGGGTGGCGCTGTGGTCGGGCCGTTGGCCGCACAATACCGGCGCCCGCACAAATCAGCATTCCATGCCGGGTCATGTCGACCATGCCTTCAAGATCTGGAAGGGCGAGGGCTATCAAACGGGGCTCATCGGAAAAAACCATTGCTTCCGGGAGCCCGACAAGAAGGCCCATTTCGATGTGTGGTGCGAGATATCCCACAAGGGATTTGAAAACGGATCGTCGACCATGGGCATGGAATGGTGGCGGGATCCGAAGTCCGTCCACGCCGCGCACGCTGTTCGCGAGATCATGGAAAGCCGCCGCGGCTCCTCCGACGATATCGTCGAGGCCGAAACCTTCTCGTATGGAATCACCGACTTCCCGGAAGCCGACTACGGGACGGGCGTGATCACCGGCCAGGTCGAGAAGTATCTCGAGGAAAAGGCCGATGAACCCTTTGCGTTGTGGGTCTCCTATCCAGACCCTCACACCCCTTACGAGGCGCCCCGCCGCCTCTTCGACGAGATGGTCGGTAGGGTGAAGCTTCCGCGATGGCGGCTGGATGAATTCGACGACGCGCCCGAGCGTCTGCGCGTTCTCATGGCGATGATGGACATTTCGACGGCGCCGATGGGTGACCTGCACGCGCTGCTCGCCTGCTACCACGCCATGGTGACTTTCATCGACGAGGGCGTCGGACGCATTCTTTCGACGCTGGATCGAACGGGCCTTCGCGAAAACACGATCGTCGTTTTCTGCGCCGATCACGGCGATTTCGCCGGGGAGCATATGATGGCGGCGAAGGGCGGCGCCTTTTTCGATTGCCTGACCCGAATCCCGCTAATCATATCCTGGCCGAACGCGACCCGCGGTCGAGCCGAGGTCGCCTCTCCCGTCAATTTGATCGACGTGGTCCCGACGCTCCTCGCTCTGCGGGGGTTGCCGGTCCCCGATGCCATGGACGGGCAGCCTCTGCCGGTGCTGACGAACGCGCCGCACCGAAGGCGAACGTTCTCGGCGTATGGCAACGGTGGCCCTCCGTTCAGAATGGGCGATCTCGCGAATCAGAGCATCAGGCGCGGAAGGGGCGCGGTCGCCGAAAGCCTGCGCCGACGGGAGTGGGAGGGCAGCCGCATGATGGTTGTCCGGGACCAATGGAAGTATGTCCATGACCCGATGGGCGACGAGGACGAGCTGTATGACCGCGGCGCCGATCCGGAGGAGCTGTACAACCTCGCCCAACATCAAGGCATGAGGGGAATTTGCGCCGGGCTTCGCAACGAGCTCCGCGAATGGAATCCCGAAGCGTTTTGTCGTGCGGCCGACGTTTCACTCGAAGCCTCAGAATAACGCGCACTTCAGGGATAAATCTGACCAAGGGAGACAATTCATGCAGACCGCCAAGAAACTTCTTGCAAACGCCTTTTTGGGGGCGGCCATCATCGGCTTCGCCACGCCCGCCGTCGCGGAATGGCCGACACAACCCGTTCAAATCGTCGTGCCGTGGAAGGCCGGAGGGCTCGCCGATTCCGTCGCACGCGCCTTCCAGTCGTCGATCGAGGAGAACAAGCTGCAGTCCCAGCCATTGGTCGTCATCAACATGGGCGGCCACTTTTCCATCGGCATGCGCCGGGTCAAGGAAGCGGAGCCCCTGGGCAAGGAATTCCTGCTCGCCAACATCGCCATCATGGCCGGCGAAGGCAGCGGCGTCATGGATTTCGGCTTCCGCGACTTCGAGGCCGTCGCCGAGACGGGCGAGAGCTGTTTCGTGCCGACGGTCCGTTCCGGCATGGGCGTCGACAGCTTGGCCACGCTTGCCGAGCGCGCCAAGTCGGGCGAGCCTCTGATCGTCGGCGTCAACATCGGGGCCAACAACCATGTCGCCTCGGCCATGCTGGAGGATGCCTTCGGCAACGCGAACTTCCGCTATACGCAGACGGGAGGCGACACCGCCAACTACACCGCGCTGAAGGGCGAGCAGATCGATCTCTCGTTCTTGTCGGCCGCCGCCATCTCCAAATTCGCTTTCGACGAACAGGGCAAGATCGATGAATCGGTGATTCGCCCGCTCGCCTACATGGGGACCAGCCGTCACCCGAAACTTCCCGATCTTCCGACGGCGACCGAGGCGGGCTTCGATGCGAGCTTCTGCATGCCGATGTGGTGGTTCGCACCGAAAGGAACCCCGGGGGAATCCGTCTCCGGCCTTGCCGATGTTCTTGAGAAAGCTCACAAGACAGAACGAGTTCAGGCATTTTACGAAGACCGCATGATCGCGCCTTCATTCCAGCGGGGCGACGCACTGAACGAGCGGATGGCCGACCTGTGGCGTGATATCGAGCCGAAGGCCGCCCAGGTAAGAAAGGGCAAATCCAAGTAGTCCGTCGGGCATGTTCGGAAACCAGGGCGTGACCGCCCCGGTTTCCCCTTTTTTTTCCTTCGACGCGGGCGTCTCCATGAAAATACGCGTTGTTGGACCGGATGCGGTCTTCGCCATCCTCTGTATCCTGTTGGCGGCCGCCGTCCTGTGGGATTTGCGAACGGTTCCGCCGCCGGTTTTCGATCCCATCGGTTCCGCGGCCGTCCCGCGGGCACTCGCATGGTTGATGATCGCGTTCAGCCTCTGGGTCCTGATATCGGGCCTCATCCGAAAGGCGAAGCCGGCGGAAGGGAAGGGAGGGCGCGCGCAGTGGGCGGCGATGATCTGCGTGGCCGCCATCACGCTGGTCTACGCCGTCTTCATCACCTTCGCATGGCTCGATTTCGGCATTGTCAGCGCGCTGTATCTGTTTGCGACGATCACGTTCCTGGAGCGGCCCCCGTATCGACAGATCCCGTTTATTCTGCTGCTCAGCACCGGCATCGGCTTCGGATGCGACCATGTGTTCACCCAGTTCTTTTTCATCGACCTGCCGTGACTGAATCGGCGGCGCAATGACCCCTCTGATCGATTCATTCGTTTCGCTTCTCGCGCCGCTGCCCTTCTTCTTCGTGGCGCTCGGCACCTTTCTCGGCATTTCCATGGGCGCCATTCCGGGTCTCAGCGGATCCATGCTGATCACGCTGCTTCTTCCGCTCACATATTTCATGGATACGACCCATGCGATCGTTCTGCTGATCGGGATATACACGGGAACCATCAGCGGCGGCCTGATCAGCGCAACGCTGCTCAAAATTCCGGGAACGCCGGCCGCCGTCATGACCACGTTCGACGGCTTCCCCATGGCGCAAGCCGGAAATCCCGGCCGCGCTCTGGGGCTGGGGATCGGTGCGTCGTTCGTGGGCGGACTGGTGGCGTGGATCGCTTTGGCCACGCTTTCCCAGCCGATCTCGGACCTCGCGACCCGGTTCAGCCCGTTTGATTATTTCGCGCTGATCGTCATGGCGCTCGTCCTCATCTCCTCGATCAGTCAGGGCTCCATGGTAAAGGGTCTGCTCTCGGCAATCCTCGGAACCCTTTTCGCCATCCCCGGCGTCGATCCCTCGGCCGGCATCCCGCGGGTGACGTTTGGCTGGGTCTCGTTGAACGCCGGCTTCAACGTTCTGCCGGTTCTTATCGGCCTGTTCGCCGTGGGCCAGATGCTGACCGACATTTTCGAGGGCGAGCGCAAGGGAACGGTGTTGAGAGTCAACAGCGGCGCCATGCTGATGCGGCTTTCGGATTGGCGCCGCCAGATGGTGAACCTTCTGCGTTCCTCCGTCATCGGGACTTGGATCGGCATTTTGCCGGGGATCGGCGCCAATATCGGCTCCATCGTCGCCTATGCCGTGGCCCGCAACATGTCGAAGAAGCCGGAGCGGTTTGGCAAGGGGTCCGAGGAAGGCATCGTCGCGTCCGAGGCCGCCAACAACGCGACCGTCAGCGGCGCGCTGATTCCGCTGGTCGCGATCGGCATCCCCGGAAGCGTGATCGATGCCCTGCTCATCAGTGCCCTCATGATCCATTCGATCCAGCCGGGCCCGCTTCTGTTCAAGCAGAACTCGGAGCTGGTCTGGGCGATGATTTCGGCGGCTCTCCTGTCCAACATCCTGATGTTCTTCATGATGTCGGCCCTGGTCGCGCCGCTGTCGCGGCTTATGCGGCTGCCGAAAAACTGGCTGATGCCCTGCATCGTCGTCTTCGCCGTGATCGGGGCCTTTGCCGTCAACAACCGTGCGTTCGACGTTTGGGTCGTGTTGGGCTTCGGGTTTCTGGGGTTCATCATGAACCGCGCGAAGGTGCCGCTGGGCCCATTTATCATCGGGTTCATCCTGGCGCCTCTGGCGGAGAGCAAGCTTCGATCCGGCCTGATGACAACGGCGGGGGATTGGACCCCTCTCGTGACAGAGCCTCTTCCGCTGACTCTGCTTTTGGTCTCCATCTCACTGCTGTTCTGGCCAGCCGTCTCCGGATGGCGCAGACGACATTCGGGGCGTGTATCCAAGGAGTAGGCGGGATCCAAGCGGAAAGACCCGACGGCCTTGCTGGGGGCGGAATTCCGGGTATCCGACCGCGGGCGCTTGAGTATCCCGCGCCGCCCGGGACTGACCCGGCGCGGCTATGGCCTTCACACAGCCAAGGCCCAGTGCGCACATCAGGAATTGGCAAAGAATCTCAGGGCTGCCGCCAAGATGGCTTCGGGTGCGTCCTCCTGCATGAGGTGTCCGGAACCAGGAACCTGTGAGAAGGCACAGTTTGGAATCATCGCCGCAAGCTCATGGCCACGCTCTATGGGAATCCACTTGTCCTCCGTCCCCCACAACAATCTCACCGGACACCGGATATGGCTGTATTGGCTTTGAATCTCATCGGTGTAGCTCATGTCCATTTGTGCAATCTGTCGGTAGAAGGCGGGCTGTCCGACAGAACCCAGCCAGGGTGCAAGGTACGGCTCCAGTTCTGTATCGCTGATGGTGCGGCTAACCGCCCCCCGAATGTAGGCCTGCAAGATAGCCCTCTGGAGGTAATCAGGTACTCCAGCAAAGGCCTCTTCGTGGTTCCGAACGTGCTGGACGAAGGGAGAGCCCCATGGGCGGATTGCAACCGGATCGACCAACAACAGCTTTTCGTAGTCGCATCCGTCCAATAGATGGGCACGCAGTGCCGTCGCACCACCGAAGTCGTGTGCGATCACTTTCGGCCTGTCGAGCTCCCAATATTTCAGGAGCGCAGCAAGAATACCATTCTGAACACCAAGAGATACGTCCTGATCCTCTGCCTTTTCAGATTGTCCGTAGCCCAAGAGGTCGAAAACATAGACCCTGTGATCCCGACCGAGTTCCCTGGCAATCTTCCTCCAGACATAGGAGGAAAACGGTGTGCCGTGGATGAGGACAACGGGATCGCCTTCGCCCTGCATGTCGTAGGCGACTGACTGCCCGTTATATTCGAAAACCTCTCTCAGGCCCCAAACGTCTGCCATCGCCGTGTCCTTGAATTGATCATCGTCCAAGGAACTTAACTCGACAAAGCGGAGATCGCGAGACCGGCGACTCCATGCGACTTGTGCTTATGGCTGATCTGCGGCATGACCAACTTCAGCCATACCATCTGGAAGACGTTTCAAAGTCGAAACGCGAGTCGGTGGTGTCTTAGCGTCGGTATGTAAGTGCAAGACTCGGCGCGCCGCCGCCCTAACCCGCGCGGAGGAGGCGGACGGCGGCATCGCGCTCGAACAGGTAGAGGAGCGTGCGCAGGGCCTGGCCGCGGGGGGTGGTGAGCTCGGCGTCGCGCTCCAGCACCAGCATGGCGTCGTCGCGGGCCGCGGCCAGCAACTCGCCGTGCACCGCGAGATCGGCCACGCGGAATTCGGGCAGGCCGCTCTGCCGGGTGCCGAGCAGTTCGCCGGCGCCGCGCAGCCTCAAATCCTCCTCGGCGATGCGGAAGCCGTCATCGGTCTCGCGCAGGATGTTGAGCCGCGCCCGGCCGGTGTCGCCGAGCGGCGGTTGGTAGAGGAGCAGGCAGGTCGAGGGCTTGTCGCCGCGGCCGATGCGCCCCCGAAGCTGGTGAAGCTGCGCGAGGCCGAAACGCTCGGCGTGCTCGATAACCATGACCGTGGCGTCGGGCACGTCGACGCCGACCTCGATCACGGTGGTGGCGACCAGCACGCTCGGCGGCCCCTCGGCGAAGCGCCGCATGGCCGCATCCTTGTCGGCGCCCTTCATGCGGCCGTGGACGAGGCCGACGCGGTCGGCGCCGAGCGTGGCGGCGAGCTCGGCATGCCGGTCCTCGGCCGCGGCGACGTCGAGGCTTTCGGACTCCTCGACCAGGGGACAGACCCAGTAGACCTTGGCCTTGTCGTCGAGGGAGCGGCGCACGGCCGCCACCACATCATCGAGGCGCGCCGAGGGCAGCACTCGCGTGTCGACGGGCCGGCGGCCAGCGGGCTTCTCAAGGAGGCGGGAGACGTCCATGTCGCCATAGGAGGTGAGCATCAGCGTTCGGGGTATGGGGGTCGCGGTCATCACAAGGACATCGACGCCGCGCCCCTTGGCGGCGAGGGTGAGGCGCTGATGGACGCCGAAACGATGCTGCTCGTCGATGACGGCCAGCGCCAGGTCGCGGAATTCCACCCCCTCCTGGAACAGGGCATGGGTACCGACGACCAAGGGGATCTGCCCGTCGGCGAGGCCTTCGAGGACCGCGCGCCGGGCGGCGCCCTTCTCGCGCCCGGTGAGCAGCGCGATGGGGATTCCCGCCTCGTTGGCGAGGGGTGCGACGGTCGCCAGGTGCTGGCGCGCGAGAAGCTCGGTCGGCGCCATCAGGGCGGCCTGACAGCCGGCCTCGACAGCCGCGAGCATGGAGAGCACGGCGACCACGGTCTTGCCGCTGCCGACATCGCCCTGAACGAGGCGCAGCATGCGGCCGTCGGAGGCCATGTCGGCGGCGATTTCCTTGGCCGAGGTCTTCTGGGACTCGGTGAGCTGGAAGGGCAGGGCCTCCAGAACCCGGCGGCGCAGCCGGCCGTCGCCGCGGATCTTGCGCCCCGGCAGCCGCCGCATGCTCCGGCGCATGAGGGCGAGGCCGAGCTGGTTGGCGAGCAGCTCGTCATAGGCGAGGCGGGCGCGGGCCGGGGAGAGGGGATCGAGATCGCTTTCGGACTGCGGCTGATGGGCTTGTTGCAGCGCCGCGCGCCAGCCGGGCCAGCCCTGCCGGGCGAGGAAGGCGGGTTCGTTCCATTCGTCGAGATCGGGCGTCTCGGCCAGGGCGCCGGTCACGGCCTTGGCCAGCGTCTTGGGGGTCAGGCCGGCGGTCAGCGGATAGACCGGCTCGACGGCCTGGAGCCGGCTCAGCTCCTCGACCGTGCCGATATGATCGGGATGGCTCATCTGGATTTCGCGGCCGAAATGCTCGACCCGACCGCTGACGACGACGGTCTCGCCCTCGGGCAGCGCGCGGCGGAGATAGTCGGCATGGGCGTGGAAGAAGACCAGCACCAGCCGGCCGGTCTCGTCGGCGCAGCGGACCTTGTAGGGGAGGCGGGGGTTGGGCGGCGGCTGATGGCGCTCGACCCGCAGCGTGATCGTGGCGATGACGCCGGTCGGCGCGTCCGCGACCTTGGGCGCGAAGCGGCGGTCGATGATGCCCGAGGGCAGATGCCAGACGAGGTCGACCACGCGGTCGCCGGCCAGCCGCTCGATCGTCTTGGCGATACGGGGACCGACGCCGGGCAGGGCGGTCGCGGGTGTGAACAGGGGAAACAGGATTTCAGGCCGCATGGACACCGGACCCGGCTGACAGAGGGCAAGGGAGGAGCTATATCCTAACCTCCCGCGAAATCGGGGGCCAGCGTCCGCCGGGACGATCGCATGTGCAAGGGGCCGGGACTGTTTTTGTTTACCACAGAGAACACAGAGGACACCGAGGTTTCACAGAGGCCTCTCTGGCACGAGGTAAAGAAGAGGCCCGCGCGGCGCGCGATTCCCTTCTCTGTGTCCATCTCTGTGCGCTCTGTGTTCTCTGTGGTTAGAGAAGACCTGCTGACTCGGCTCGCTGCACGCGCCACCCTCACCCTCCCGCCTTCGCCAAGGCTTCGGCGGGCCCCTCCCTCTCCCACAGGCGTGGGAGAGGGGCTGCAGGACAAGACGATGTGGGCATCCGATAGCCGCGTTTTCGGCGGAGAGGGCTGGAAGTGCGGGAGAGGCACTGAGAGTTAGACAATGGCCGAGACCGACGATATACGACGCAAGCGCCTGCTCTATCGCTGCCGCAACCGGGGCATGCTCGAAACCAGCTTGCTGCTGAGGAAGTTCGCCGACCGTTACCTCGCCGAGCTCGACGGGGCGGAGCTCGACAGTTTCGAGGCGCTGCTGGACGCAAACGACAATCAGATCTATGCCTGGATCCTGGGCCAGGAAGCCCCGCCCGAACGCCTCGACAACCGCCTCATTCAGCTCATAAGGAACTATAAAAACGCCTGATAGCATTCTGAGAAACCTGCATAATCAGATCGGAACGTCGAGTCAGATCACGGTCTGGGGCGCGCCGCAGGGCTATGACGCGCTGATCCTCGCCGACCTGGCGCGGGCAGGCCGCGACGTGCTGTTCGTGGCCCGCGACGACGTGCATCTGGCGGCCGCGGCCGAGGCGCTGGGCTTTTTCGCGCCAGGGGTGGCCTGCCTGGAATTCCCGGCCTGGGACTGCCTGCCCTATGACCGGGTCTCGCCCAATGCCGAGATCGTCAGCCGCCGGATCGACACCCTGACCAAGCTGCTGGAGGCGGAGGAGGGGCGTGCGCCGCGGGTGGTGCTGACGACGGTCTCGGCCATGCTGCAAAGGGTTCCGCCGCGCGAGGCCTTCGCCGAGGCGACGCTCACGCTCAAGCTCGGCGACCGCATGGACCCCGAGAAGCTGATCGGCTTCCTCACGCGGCACGGGTTCCTGCGCTCGGAAACCGTGATGGAGCCGGGGGAATTCGCGCTCCGCGGCGGCATCCTCGACGTCTTTCCGCCGGGCGCGCCGGGCCCGGCGCGGCTCGACTTCTTCGGCGACGAGCTCGACGGCATCCGGCGGTTCGACGCGTCCTCCCAGCGGTCAACGGGCAAGCTGGAAGAGGTTCTGCTGAAACCCGTCAGCGAAGTGCCGCTGAACGAGGAGGCGGTTTCCCGCTTTCGGACGGGCTACCGGGGACTGTTCGGCGCGGTGTCGGGGGAGGACCCGCTTTACGAGGCGGTATCGGCGGGGCGCCGGCATCTGGGGTTCGAGCATTGGCTGCCGCTGTTCCATGAGCGGTTGGAGACGCTGTTCGACTATCTTCCGGAGGCGGTGCTGGTGTTGGACCATCAGGCCGAGGAGGCGCGCGAGGCGCGGCTCGCCCTGATCGACGAGTACTACCGCGCGCGCCGGGACGTGAAGGAAACCGGGGTCGCCAGCGGGGCGACGACCTACAACCCGGTGCCGCCCGAGGCTCTGTTCCTGGACGCCGGAGAGTGGGGGAGTCTACTAGTGGATTCGTCGGTGGCCAGGCTGTCGCCCTATGCCGCGCCGGAGGCGGGCGGCATCGACGCCGGCGGGCGGCCGGGGCGCGAATTTGCGGACGCCCGGGTGCAGCCCGGCGTGAACCTGCTGGAGGTGGTCGGGGACTATATCCGCGAGCAGCAGGGGCGGGGACGAAGGGTCGTCGTCTGCGCCCAGACCCCGGGTACCCGCGACCGCCTCGCCGGCCTGTTGAGGGAGCACGGGCTGTCCGGGCTGGCCGATATCGAGGGCTGGGCGGAGGCGGACCGGCTGCCGGCGAACGGCGTTGCCCTGGCCGTGCTCGGGCTCGACCGGGGCTTCGCCGGTCCCGGGCTGACCCTGGTCAGCGAGCCCGACATCTTCGGCGAGCGGCTGAGCCGGCCGCCCGCGCGGCGCCGCCGGGCCGAGGACTTTCTGACGGAAGCCTCGGCCCTGAGCGAGGGCGATCTGGTGGTGCATGCCGATCACGGCATCGGCCGCTATGAAGGGCTGGAGACGATCCAGGTGGGTGGCGCGCCGCATGACTGCCTGCGCCTGATCTATGACGGCGGCGACAAGCTGTTCCTGCCGGTCGAGAATATCGAGATGCTGAGCCGCTATGGCTCGGAGCAGGCCGGAGTCCAGCTCGACCGGCTGGGTGGGGCCGCCTGGCAGGCCCGCAAAGGACGGCTGAAGAAACGCGTGCGCGAGATGGCCGACGAGTTGATCCGCGTCGCCGCCGAGCGGACCCTGCGCAAGGGCACCGTGCTGGCCCCGGCGGAGGGGCTGTATGACGAGTTCTGCGCCCGCTTTCCCTACCAGGAAACCGACGACCAGGAGCGCGCCATCGCCGAGACCCTGGCGGATCTCACGCGCGGCAATCCGGCCGACCGGCTGATCTGCGGCGATGTCGGCTTCGGCAAGACCGAGGTGGCGCTGAGGGCCGCCTTCGTCACCGCCCTCGAAGGTAAGCAGGTGGCGGTGGTGGTGCCGACGACGCTGCTCAGCCGCCAGCATTTCCAGACCTTTCGCGAGCGCTTCGCCGACTATCCGGTGCGCATCGAGCAGCTCTCGCGGCTGGTGACCGCGCAGCGCGCGAAGGCGGTCAAGAAGGGGCTGACGGACGGCACCGTCGACATCGTGATCGGGACGCACGCGCTGATCGCCAAATCGGTGCAGTTCCGGGATCTCGGTCTGCTGATCGTCGACGAGGAGCAGCATTTCGGCGTCGCCCACAAGGAGCGGCTGAAGCAGCTCAAGGCCGATGTCCATGTGCTGACGCTGACGGCGACGCCGATCCCGCGCACCTTGCAATTGGCATTGACGGGGGTGCGCGACCTCAGCCTGATCGCGACGCCGCCGGTCGACCGCCTGGCGGTGCGCACCTTCGTGCTGCCCTACGATCCGGTGATCATCCGCGAGGCGCTCCTCAGGGAGCGCTATCGGGGCGGCCAGACCTTCTATGTGTGCCCGCGCATAAGCGATCTCGATTCCGTGGCCGAGGAGCTCCGCAACCTGGTGCCCGAGGCCAAGGTGATCATGGCCCATGGCCAGATGCCGGCGAGCGAGCTGGAGACGCGGGTCGCGGCCTTTTATGACGGCCAGGCCGATATCCTGCTGTCGACCAACATCATCGAGTCCGGGCTCGATCTGCCGGCCGTCAACACCATCGTGATCCACCGGGCGGATCGGTTCGGGCTCGCGCAGCTCTACCAGCTTCGCGGCCGGGTGGGGCGCTCCAAGGTCCGCGCCTACGCGTATCTGACGCTGCCGCCGCGGCAGAAGCTGACGCCGACGGCGGAAAAGCGGCTGGAGGTGATGCAGACCCTGGACTCTCTGGGCGCCGGCTTCTCCCTCGCCAGCTACGATTTGGATATCCGAGGCGCCGGGAACCTGTTGGGAGCCGAGCAATCGGGCCATATCCGCGAGGTCGGGGTCGAGCTCTATCAGCAGATGCTGGAGGAGGCCGTGGCCGACGCGCGGGGCCTGGGCCGGGAGGAGGCGGCCGAGGAGGAATGGAGCCCGCAGATCAATCTCGGCATGGCCGTTTTGATACCGGACCAATACGTTGCGGATCTGAATCTGCGGCTTGGGCTTTACCGTCGCCTTTCGCGGCTTGCCGATGAGGCGGAGATCGAGGGTTTCGCGGCCGAGCTGATCGACCGTTTCGGCGCCCTTCCGCCGGAGGTCGAGAACTTGCTGCAGACGGTAACGATCAAGCAGATGTGCCGGCGCGCCGGGGTCGAACGGGTGGAGGCCGGCCCCAAGGGGGCGGTGGTTTCCTTCCGCGATGATCAGTTCGCCAATCCGGGGGGACTCGTCGCCTTCCTCCAGACGCAGATGGGGTCGGCCAAGCTGCGCCCGGACCACCGCCTCGTGTTCCGCCGGGGATGGGAGGACAGTGCGGCGCGCCTGCGCGGCGTGCGCGGCCTGATCGGCGATCTTGCGTCAATCGCGGCGGGGTAGGGTCTCGAAGAAGTTAGTCTGTGATTGACCTCGTGCTTCGACCAGGCTCATCCTTCGACTTTGCTCAGGATGAGGCCCTCATGCTGAGCTTCGTCGAAGCACGAGGGCCGACGATCCGGTTTGTCGCTTCAAACGCTGGATGGTATCACACGCCCGACCGCGACGGTCTGGGTGCAGTGGCTACATGGGGGCAGGCTGCTTCACGCGATTGCGACCCTCACGCGGCGGAGGTTCGTGAGGTGTCTTCAATGGTCCTCGCCCAGGCGACATCGAGCATGCGCGCCAGGACCTGCGGATCATGGGCGCCGGAGATCGCCATCTGCCCGTCGAACAGATAGGAGGGGACGCTGTTGATTCCCTGCCGATGGGCGCGCAGGTTCTCCTCGTAGACGAAGGTGACGTCCTGATCGCTGTTCAGATAGGCGGCCAGGGCCTCGGTATCGAGGCCGAGATCGGCTCCGATCTCGATCAGGACCCCGCCGTCCCCGATGTTACGGCCCTGGAGGAAATAGGCGTGGAACAGCGCCTCGACGGCGTCGTCGGCCCGTCCCTCGTTGTCGGCGAAGCGGACAAGACGATGCGAGTTCACCGAGTTCGGCGTCCGTTGGATTCGATCGAAGGCGAAAGAGATCTCGACCGACTGCCCGGCATCGCTGATGGCGCCGTAGACGCGCTTAATCCGGGCCTCGCTGCCGAACTTGCGGATCAGATAGGTGTTGCGGTCCATGCCATCGGGCGGCATTTGCGGATTCAGCAGAAAGGGCCGCCAGCGACGGGTCACAGGCCGCCCGGGGCGCAGCGCCAGCGCTTCCTCCAGGCGGCGCTTGCCGACATAGCACCAGGGGCAGACCGTATCGAAAACGATGTCGATGCGCATGTTCGGGTCCCCTGACTGTCCGTTTACCGCAGGTTGGCCCGCGCCCGTGCCAGCAGGTCGTCGACGGTATCGTCCGGCGTCAGTTCCGTCAGCGAACTGGCGACCGTGACGGGCATCGGACGAAAGACGCCGTCGACCGCGAATTCCGTTCGCCGAAGGACCCCCGCGACGCGGTGAACGGCCGCCTCGGCTTCCGGCAGGGGCGTGTCCGGAAGGGCGACGCAAAGCTCTTCGGGGCCGGTGCGCGCGGTCAAATCCTCAAGCCGCACCAGCTCGTCGACCCAGCGGGCGATCTGGCGCATCAGATGATCGCCGGCGGCATCCCCGAAGGCTTCGCGAACCGAGACGACGTCCGGCACGGAGAGGAGAATGAGGCTGAGATATCTGCGTCTGGGCCGCGCCGCGGCGACGCGCACCCCGAGATACGCCGTGAGAAACGCCAGATCATAAACCCCGGTGAGGGCGTCGCAGGTCGTCTCTGTACGGGTGGTTTCGATGACCTCCCGCAGCCGGCGCAGCAACCGCCAGCGGCGGGATATGAGTGATTCGAGGGTGAAGGCGAACGCCTCCGCCGTCACCGGCAGGCGAAGCACGCGGCTGGCGCCGCGGACATAGGGCTCGGCGACATCGGGAAGGCATTTCGGCGCGGCGAGGATGAGGATCGGCAGATGATACATGCGGCGATTGGCCCGTATCATCGCGCAGAGCTCAAGCGCTTCGCCGGCCTGCTCTTCGGAATCCGTCGACAGGACGACGGCGTCGAAATCGCCGCCGCCCAACATCGCCTGAGCCTCCTTGGCGCTCTCGCACCAGTTCTGCCGGCACCGCGCTCCCAGGGATTCGTTGAGATAGAGCTGCCCCCGCCGGGACGGGCCAACGGCCAGCACGTTCGGCGGCCGCGTGTCACCCGCGGCGGACTCCCTGTCCCGAGAGATCAAGCCCCTTTCCCGTGCCAGGGCCAACCGGCAGGCAAGCTCCGCGCGTTGCGTCGAAATCCGGAACAGGGGATGGAGCCGATGCAGGACGTCCGACGCGTCCCAAGGCGGTACCAGCAACTCCTGCGCGCCGGCATCGGCGGCCGAGCGGAACAGATCCGGCGAATCCCGCTCCGCCGTCAGCACCACGGGCAGGGCCGAGGTCTCCTCCTTGCCCGCAAGCTGCTCGGCGAGGGCGAACCCATCGAAGCGGTCGCCGCCGACATCGACGACCGCGAGATCCGGCGCCGCTCGGCGCGCCTCGCCCAGCGCCTCCTCGCCGCCGTCGCAGGTTCGGACCTCGCATTTCTGCCGCCGCAGCAAAGACAGGACGGGCGCCATGCGCGCCCGGTCGTCGACGGCAACAAGGACATTGGCGAGCTGAAACATCGGCCGGCCGAATTCTCCTGGATGCGACCCGGCATAGGCCCCGGCGCCCGGCCGCCACACACATCCGTAAGGCCGATTATAGGCCGGGGGACGCCCGGGCGCATCAGGGCAATTTCATGGGAGATCGGGACGGTGAGGCGGGACGGACAAGGATTGGGGCGGGGTCGGCTCACCCTGAATATCGAGGCGTCCACCATTCATTAGGGTTCTGCGGCTACCCTGCAATACCCGATCAATCCCAGATTGAGGCAGCCATTCTTTCATATGGCCGTCATTTGATGTCATAGGCAGAGTCGGTTTAACAGTGGGAGTAGGGCTCCTTAAGGGAAGTGCCGGCATACGCGCGTTTGCTGCCCAGCATTCCGTCGTGCTGAGCCATTGCGCCGCCTTGCTGGCCGTGATCGCGCCCCTGTTCGTTGTCGACGTGCCGGCGCTTGTCGACTATCCCAACCACCTGGCGCGGATGCGGGTTCTGGCTGAGCTGGGCGGCTCACCGGAGCTGCAAGAAATCTACGCGGTCCAATGGGCGGTGCTTCCCAACCTGGCCATGGACCTGTTGGTTCCGCCGATGGGCAAACTGATCGGGATCCTCACCGCGGGCAAGGTCTTCATCGCCATGACCTTGGTCGTCAATGTCGCGGGCGTGGTTGCGCTCAGTCGGGTCCTCCACGGCCGTGTCGGGTGGTCGACGCTCGTCGTCTACCTGGTTCTGTACAACTATGTCTTTGCCTACGGGTTTCTCAACTATCTGTTCGGTGTCGGCCTTTTTCTGCTGCTCTTCGCGTTCTGGATCGCGTCCGACGGATGGCCGTGGCCGCGAAGGCTCGGGCTTGCGGCTCTCGGGACCGTTGCCATCTTCGTAAGCCATCTCGGGGCCTTCGCCACCTATGGCTTGTGCGTTGCCGGTTACGAGTTGGGACGCTGGCTGCGGTCGGAGACGCGCTCGCCCGGCGAATTGCTTCGGCAGGTGTGTCTTGTCGTCGGTCAGTGCCTCCCGCCTTTGGTTCTCATGCTCACCGTCGTGCCTTCGATGCCGGGCACTCCGGACTTCTACTACGACCTCTCGCGGAAGTTTAAGGCGCTTGTCGTCCCCGCCCTCTTTTACGAGCAGGCGTTGGATTTCGCTTTTTTTGCCGCATTCGTATTATTGCTGTTTTTTGTCGTTCGTGGGCGGGGGATCAGATTCGCCGCAGTGCTCCTGATGCCCGTCGCGGCGCTTGGCTTGGCGGTACTTCTGGTGCCGACCTGGACGCTCGGCAATTTCGGCAATGGCTTCCGACTGGCCGTCCCGTTGGTCCTTCTGTTGATCGCGGGAAGCCGAATCAGCCTTGATCGGCCCAAAGCCCTCGCGCTGGCGACCATCGGATTGTTGTTGTTCGTGACACGAATGGCGACGATCACCCTACACTGGATCGACTACGACCGGATGTATTCGGAGATGCGAACCGCGGCCCGGAGCGTTGAACCCGGTTCAAGAATCCTACCCGCCGTGGAAGATTGGTCCGATGTAGATCGAGTCGCGCCCACACCGTACCACAGGGTCTTCTATCATGCGCCAGCGCTCCTCCTCCTGGAACGGCCGGTCTTCCTGCCGAGCATCTTCACTGCCGAGGGGCGACAACCGTTGTCGGTTCAGCCTGCCTATGCCCGGCAAGACGTTCCCCATATGACACCCCTGCCCATTGACAGATTGGTGCTGGCCGTCAATGCCGAGTCGCGGGATGAGCTATTGCGAACGCAACCGTTTCACGCGTTCCAAGACAGATTTGCCGACTGGCCGGCGAGCTTCGACTACGTTCTCATGTTGGATTTCGGCGCACCGAGGAACCCGCTGCCACACCTGCTCGCACCGACCCACAGCGGGTCATACTTCACGCTCTACAAGGTTTTGTAGGACAGGTAGGTGTCTGTTTGCGCTGGGTGCCCGCCCCAAGACGGTCGAGCGCTGGCCTTAAGCATCGAGCAACCGCGATTTTCTGATCCGCTCTCGTATAATCGACCTCGTACTCATCCTCGACCCGGACGCGCTCAGGACACAGTAGTCACGCTTAGCGGCGTGGGACCGTCAGCATGATCCCGATTGGAATCACGGGGGGATTATGAAAAAAGAAGTATTTCCTGCTCTATATAAAGTACTTTTTTGAATCTCAGTAAAGCACCGCTCGCGCCTTATTTGTAAGGCGATCATAGATGCAAGACGCTTGCTCAACTAATTTCACTTCGTTTGCTTCTTCTGCGATCGCATCACTCAAGATGAAGGGATCATATTCTTCACATTCATTCGAAATACCGGAAATTTTAGCGAGATGTAACCAGACATCTGTGCAACTGCAAAGGTCTTCATAGCACACGAAAATAGCATCTTTCGGTGCTGCATATTCCAGCCATCCGTAGGTTGCGCACCACAACTCCAGCCAGTAATCAATCATGTCGGTCCGATACGTATACGCTTGAGTCGCACAGTCCTCGTCAAATCGAAACGGTCGATGGTCGAGGCCGAACTCATGATGCACGAGCCACGTCATATAGGACCTAACGAATCGGTCATTCTCCTGTGCTTTCACGAAATTGCGATGTTGTCGCAACAGGGATCCAGCGTGAGATAACGGTTCGCGAAAGGGAATCAGAATGAGTGCACGAGGAAAGACATGACGGATAGTATTTAAACGCAATATATTATTATTGTTCTTAGACAGATAGCGTGACACGCGCCCATCCTTCGCGTTCAGAATTGCATTGATATAGCAGACGTATTTCCACCGCGTTTCCGAGTCCGGTAAATGCGGCTTGAGCCGCTTTCTTTCGATGTAGGTATCGCCGGTGAATACTCGCCAAAAAACTTCTTCAAGGCCCTCTGGGCTATCAACATCTACCATGATGCGGTCACCATGGGCGCGCTCGGTCGTCGCCGCTACGGTGCGCTTTGATAAACACGCAAGTTTGCGCCAGAGATTGGGAGCAAGTACGAAGGGCATGTCTCGATAGGTTAGGGAACAATAGAGATTTGTAGCATAGAAGCGGCGCATCAGGACCGTTGTGCCAGCCCGCGCGAGGCCCGAAACAAAAACATGGCGCTCCCCAACGATGTCTTCAGGATCAGTTACAACGGTTCTCTGATCCATACTGAAACTCAATTCAGCAATCGGCGTAGCGTGCAAGGCGAGCCGATGTAAAGTCCGCTCCAGAAAACTATATGCGACCACGTACAATCGACTTTCGTGCTGTCAGATAAAGACTTGCAAAGATAACGCTGAACCCGATTCCATGCCAGCTTACTATGAATCTATTAAATCCTCTGGAGCTCTGTTCGAAAGCCACAACCAGAACGACCGCAACAGTGAAAAGAACGGTCAAGAGCCCGGCAAGCTTAATCGAAGAGAGAAATGTCGTCTGCGCATAGGCAGCCAGCGCTTTCTCCTTCCAGTGGTCAGAGACGGCTTTCGTCCGAACAACATGAACGGCTTTGCGGCCGGATCTGCTCACATCTATAACGGCGGCGCCGAAGGGAAGGCGGAGAACAAGTTCCGCGAGCAAGAGGCAGAGGATCGCTGTGAGGAGCCAATTCAAGAGCTACCAGGGCTCCCCGTCGCTTCTGAATGCAAATCCTCAGCTACTTGCTTAGCCGCTCTGCGTTTTTTCACCACCCGCTTTACCGGGTACCAAAGGATCGCGAAAAAGGCCATTAAGATCGAAGCGAGTATCCCGAGCACCACGGCTATCGTGCCCGCTCCCGCTCCTGGGCCGATATAGGCGTATGCCGGCGACGCGACGAAGATGAGTGGCACCGTGAGAAAGATAGCTAGCTGTTTGGCAAACATTTCCACTTCCCTACACCAAAAAAGTCGGGAGACAACCATTTCATTTCCGAAATGACGTAGTTCATGGTGTTACTTCCAGGCTTCGTGTTCACAATTTCAAACGCGACAGTGCCGTCGCGATTGACCTCAAAGGCACGGCCTTGCTGCGGGCTTGTTACGATGAGCGTCCCGTCATCGAGAATTTGATTTTTGCCGCGGATTCGGGTGTAAAAATCGTTCTTCCTGCCATCGAACATCGTAGTCCGTTCGAGGGTATCGGGATCAATCGAGATGATTTCACTGAAATCGCGACTCATTCGGTTGTTAAAAACCATGATCTCACCGTTGGCAAGCCAGTCGGGATCATGCTGGCGTTGCACTGTTCCAATCCGCCACCACTTAATCTCAAGCGTTTCGGGATCTAGGATGAAGACCAAGTTCAGGGATCGGGCACTGAGTAGAAGATCGCCGGCACCGAATCTCTCGAACCGATCGGCAAAGGCTGTCGGAAGGGGATCAACGTCATTGAAGTGAAACTGCTCGGCCATCCATTCTCCAGCAGTGTTGCGGCTGTTCACACCCAGATCATTCAAATGCAGGCGACGGATTTCGAGGATGTCAATCATCGGGTTCTTCTCGATCACGTCATCCATGGAAATCTGTCGAAGTATAGAGCCGTCTTTGATCCCCACTTGAACGATGGTGCTTGCTGCTCTGAGCGTCCAGACCGTCTCGCCAGTATCGTCAAGAGTCACGGCGTGATGAAAATCACCGGCGGTCGTCCATAGGCGTTCTCCGCAAGCATTGATCCGCTGCAGCGATATACTGCCATCGAAGGTGAAGATCAGGGAGCCGTCGTTAAGAACCTCCATTCCGTGAACAAACTTCCGATGTTTTGGTCGGGGTTCTAAATCACCGACCGGGATTTCGCCAAGAATCCACTTTTTGACGATCTTAAGATCGGGTGATATTAGAAGAGCCGCATTCTCTATTTCATCGTTTATTGTAAAGGCACCGACTAGAACTCTCCATCCTTTGGCCATCTTCGCCGGATTGGTCCGCATGATAAGGCCTTTTACATCGATTCCAGAACTCGCTGAAATGGGCGTAAACCTTGAGTAATCGGCCTTTTCTTCGCGCTTCACCCGGATCGATTCGTCTTTGTAGTTCCCTGAGGTGTAGCCGGCGACTTCTCGCAAAACTGTCTTTGCTGTAGTTGGAAATGATGCGATTCCAACCGCCGTCCTTCCTAGTATTCCACTACTATCAATGTCGGCAAGTGTCGATTTTACCTTCCAGCCATATGCCACCGTTAAAAGAAGCCATAAGAGGAGACAGAGAAGGAAAAACCATAGCGGTATAGATCGTTCCATTTACTTTACCCAAGATTTCCCAAGTTGGATACTGGGACATTTCAAGTCGCATCGAATTCGTGTCGGAAGGGTTCGACTTGCAAGGCATTCCTGTTCAACACTTGTGTTTCTGGGCTAATCCCACCACGGGAGGTCGGACAATGTACCGCCGTCGCGAGACCAGGGCGCCTTACGGCTTTGAGCGTCCCGATCGGTCACATCGCTCATATTGTTCTCCAAAGCACACTCTGCGCTTCGGCTATCTGGATGACGTCGCCACCGACGCCGTGAAGCCGCAACGGAGGCGTCAACACCCCCGATTTTTGTAATCGAGGATTCTTTAGGATTCGTAAATCGATTCAGGAAGAGTGGCGGGAAAATGCTAATAAAATCAGATTATTAGGAGTATTTTCGAAGCTGAAACCCAATTGGTTTGTCGGTGACCTTTAGGGCACCCATAAAGCCCGTGTGATCATATGTGACGCAGCTTTGACGAACAGGTTCTATCAATTATTCAACTCAGAACGGGATTTTCTTGCCATCCCACGCGAAGAGGTGGCCGGTGTCCTCCGGGCTCAGGCGGTCGAGGACGGCGAGGAGATGGCGCGCAGAGCGGGCCGGGGAGAACAGCTTTTCCTCGGGCACGCCGCCCTGGAAGGGCTTGGAGAGCGCGGTATCCACGGTCCCGGGATGGAGGGCGACGCAGAGGGCGGTCGGGTTGCGATAGGCGAGCTCGACCGAGAGCGTCTTGATCAGCATGTTGAGGGCCGCCTTCGAGGCGCGGTAGGCATGCCAGCCGCCGAGCCGGTTGTCCCCGATGCTGCCGACGCGGGCGGATAGCGCGGCGAAGGCCGATTTCCGGCCTTTCGCGAGCAGCGGCAGGACATGCTTGGCGATCACCGCCGGACCGATGGCGTTGAGGCGGAAGGCGGTCTCCATAGCGGAGGCGTCGAGCGCCCGCCAGGACTTCTCGGGCTGGACACGGTCTCCGTCATGGAGGATGCCGCTGGCGACGATCACGAGATGGAGATCGCCGGCCGATCGTTTGATGGCGGCCGCCGCCTCGGCGATGGTCTCCTCGCTTTCGAGATCGAGGCGCAGCCAGTCGGCCTGGGCGTGATCACCCGGAGGCCTCGAACGCGACAGCATGAACAGTCTGGAGATGGCGGGGCAGGCCGCGAGATGATCCACGAAGGCCCGGCCGATCCCGCCCGTGGCCCCGATGACGGCGGTGTTCAGCTCCGAGCCGAAGGAGGCGAGGGCGGGGGGAGGCTTCAACATCACTATAATGCTCCAGGTACATACCTAACGAACTGATCTGAAAGCTCTTTCTTTACGTAGGGGCCTTTGGCGCGGATCTGACCGCGGCGCTCGTGTGATGGTTTCGAAGTTCGGCACATTATGTGTGCCCGACTTCGGAAGCTGAATCACACGAGGATCTATAAATTCGTGTACCGATTCACGCGAGATTCAATGGATCGAATCTCGCGATCGGGACACTGGGAGAAGAAACATGTTTTCTCGACCTGAACGCATCGAACCCGGCCCGGGACAGGAGTCCGTCTGGGACTATCCAAGGCCGCCGCGCCTGGAAAGGGTAGGCGACAGGCTGCGCGTCATCTTGGCCGGCGAGACCATCGCCGAGACCGACCAGGGCTATCGTGTCTTGGAGACAAGCCACCCGCCCGTCTACTATCTTCCACGAGGCGATACGCGGCAAGACCTGCTCGTGGCGGCCCGGGGACGGTCCTATTGCGAGTTCAAGGGCATCGCCCAGTATTGGACGCTGGACGTGGGGGGCCATATCTCCGAGAAGGCCGCCTGGAGCTACCCGGATCCGACCCCGGAATTTCGGGCGATCAGGGATTTCCTGGCGTTCTATGCCTCCCGGGTGGACGAATGCTGGGTGGGTGACGAACGGGTTCTGGCGCAGCCGGGCGATTTCTACGGGGGGTGGATCACCTCAAGAATCGTGGGCCCCTTCAAGGGCGCGCCGGGAACGGTGGGCTGGTAGGGGAAGGGGCCCGGTCGGGACAGGCTGGGAGCCGGGGCGGCGATCATATGTCGGCCTTCCGGGCTCCAGCGGGCGTTTGGCGGCTGCGACCGTCGTTCAATCCCCGGAGATACCGGATGGATGCGACAACCATCTTCGTGGCAGGGGTTTTCGTGCTCGCGGGCGCCGTCAAGGGCGCGGTGGGGCTTGGCCTTCCTCCCATCGCCATGGGTTTGCTGGCGATCGTCATGCCCCCCGTCGAGGCCGCCTCGGTGATGGTGCTGCCAGCGTTTCTGACGAATGCCTGGCAAATGCTCGCCGGCCCCTATTTCAGGGGGCTTGCGCGCCGCCTGTGGCCGCTGCTGCTCTGTGTCGTCGCCGGAACCCTGATGGGATCGGACTGGCTGAACGAGGAAAACGCGCGGGTCGGGACGATCATTCTTGGCATCATCCTGGCGGTCTACGCCTTGAGCGGCCTTGTTTCCGTCCAGTATGTCGTCGACGCGGCGAAACAGAAGTGGGCCGGACCGGTTGCCGGCGGATTGACGGGGCTGACGACCGCCGCGACCGGCGTGTCGTCCATCCCGGTGGTGCCTTACTTCCAGGCCATCGGGCTGGAAAAGGACGAACTCGTCCAGGCCATGGGCCTGTCGTTCACGGTTTCGGCGGTCGCGTTGACGGTCAATCTGGCCTCGGTCGGCGCCCTCTCGCCGTCCTCGGGACCGATCGTGGCCGTTGCGATTGCGGCGGTGTTCGCCGGGATCTGGCTCGGCCAGCTCTTGCGCAAGAGTCTGAATCCCAGGACCTTCCGCGTTTGGTTCCTGGTGGCGCTCCTCGCCTTGGGGCTCTATCTGGTTGCGCGGTCCACAGGGTTTGGAGGGTGATTGGGAAGGAGGCATATTCTCAACTTGTCGGGCAGGATGAACGGATAGGGAGCTGGGCCGGATGGGCTTTCCCATGAGATACAAGAGCGCAATCGGCGCGCTAATCTGCGTTCTGCTGGCCATCGCGCCGGGCCGTTCGGTGGCGGTCGAGGAAGACGCGCTGTGGAGCGCCCTGCGGACACCGGGGCATGCGGTGGTGATGCGGCACGCGCTGGCGCCCGGCACCGGCGATCCGCCGAACTTCGCGCTGGGCGACTGCAGCACGCAGCGAAATCTCTCCGGTGAGGGGCGGGATCAGGCCAGGCGCATCGGCGAGCGCTTCCGCGCCAACGGCGTCGAGACGTCCGGGGTGTTCTCCAGCCAGTGGTGCCGCTGCCTCGAAACGGCGGAGCTGCTGGGCCTCGGCCCGGTCGAGGAGCTGCCCTCTCTCAACTCGTTCTTCCGGCAGCGGGAGCTTCGCGATCCGCAGACTGGGGCGCTGAGAGACTGGCTTGCCGGCCGCGCGTTGGACAGGCCGGTCATCCTGGTCACCCATCAGGTCAATGTGACGGCCCTGACCGGCGTGTTTCCGGCCTCGGGCGAGGTCGTGATCATCCGCCGAGCCGAAGACGGCGAGATTTCGGTCGTCGGCTCGATCCGGACCGAGTGAGGAGCCGGAGCTCTCGGCCACGCAAATCAATTCGTCAGAACCGGCGTCTTCCGGAGGCAGCGGTCGTCCTCGACCTGATTGATGAGGAAATCGGCGACATTGGCCCGGGAGATCACGCCGCCGCGCCACTGCCGGGGATCGACCAGCACCTGGTAGCGACCGGTGCGGGGGCCGTTGCGAAGGATGACGGGGCGGGCGATGACCCAGTCGAGATCGCTGTTGCGGATCAGGCTCTCCTGCACCTCCTTGTCGTCGTAGATGCGTCCGAGGAACAGCCGGAACGCGGTTCGTTGGAGATGACCCATCCGCGAGCGGCTGTCGGCGGCGCCGAACCCTGTGACGCAAATCAGCCGCTTGACGCCGGTCTTGCCCATGGCGCCGAGGAGAACACGGGTCGACGCGGAGAACAGCGTCGTGCGCTTGAGGAGCATGTCGGGAGTCACGGAGACGCCGATCGCGATCCTGTCGGCCGAGCGCGCGAAGGCGCGGACGGTATGGCCGCAGGCGAGCCCGCGCTTCACGGCCTCGAGGCCGATTCCCTTGCTGGCGCCAATGATCAGAATGTTCGCCAAGAGGTCTCCCCGCCGCTCAATGCACGGTATATCCGCCAGAGTCGCGCGCCTCGCCATCGTACAACGCGCGATTTTAATATGTGGCGACAGTTCCGTCCCGATCCAATTCCCTTGCCCATGGGAATAAGGCCCTCATTCTTAACCTGACAAAACGCCGTTGACTGATCAGCAAATAAAATGTAATTACATCAGATTGCGCTGCACTTATCCTCTTCTGTGTGGAGGCCGCAAATTCTGGGAGGATGCAGTCATGTCCGCCGGTTCCGTGGCCAATGGCGGGAAGCACGATAATTGATGCAACAGATGGAAAGAACACGGTCGGGAATATAGCCATCTGCATAAGACCAAGGGGGTCGGAAAACCATTGCGGCGACGTTTGAAAAAACCCGGTCGGGCAGCTTCGGACAATGATATCCACCGGAATTCCGTGGACGATCTCCCGGCATTGATCAGGAGGATTTGGCTGGTATGACATCAGAAATGAAACGATAGCATAAAATGTATGGCGACATTTAATGACTATAATGCTGTCAAAAAAAATAACCCAATATAACAGGAGAAGGCGATGTGTGAATCAATGAGGAATCAGCTCAAAAAATCGAGCCTTGCGTGGATACAAAGGCCGAGTGACTGCCGTTTAAGACATCGTAATATTCATAGAATTATGTAAATTAAATAGAATCATAACTCTCTCGGAATCGCTTAATTTTTTCCATTAAAATGTTGGATAAGATTGGTTTTTCAGTTTTTTAACAAACGGCTATCGGCTCTTCAGAACCATTTCCAAGAGAGATTTTGATATCCCGCATGATACTGACATGAAAGAAGCATGCCATGTCTTACAGCATACCTCGAAGCTATCTTTTATCGGGGGTTATTCTTATCCTTGCGGGGTTTGTGTATTGGGAAGCGGAGAACATCCCTTCATTGACCACGGACCTATCGGTGGTAGACGCGGCCTTTTTTCCCACCGCCATCGCCATTTTGCTGGCTGTGCTGGCCTTGATGGTGGCGTGGCAGGGCAGGAACAACACATCGGACCGAATTGTCTTTACCCTGACGCCAGCGTTTCGCAAGGCTGCCCTGTTTGTGGGTATCATGATCGCCTACGCGCTGGCTCTGCCTACGGTTGGATTTGAACTCAGCAGCCTGACTTTTCTCATGCTGACCATGTGGCTGCTGGGTATGCGCAGCAAGGTTTTGGCCGTGGTCTTATCGGTAATGGTGACGTCGCTGATCTACATAATTTTTATCAACCTCATGTACGTACCCATTCCAAGCCTGCTCAAAAATTTGTAGGAGAGTCGTGTCGTGGATGCTTTTGTTCTTGCCCAGGCAGAACTTTTTCAGCCCCACGTGCTGTTTATGTTGTTCTGCGGCGTGTGCGGAGGCATCGCAGTAGGCTCCATGCCTGGTCTTACCGCAACAATGGCGGTGGCCATCATGACGTCGTTTACGTTTCACATGGACGCCATATCCGCGATCATGACACTTATTGGAGTGTATTTCGGAGGAATATATGGAGGGTCGATTTCGGCCGTGCTTCTACATATCCCCGGGACACCTTCAGCGGTGATGACTGCCAGGGACGGGTATCCCATGGCCCTGCGGGGTGAAGGCGGGCGAGCCATTGGCATTGCCACATGGTCCTCCTTTATGGGGGGGTTGATTGGCATGATTCTGCTGATGCTTTTCGCGCCCCTCATTTCCAAATTTGCCTTGCGTTTTTCCGCTCCCGAATATTTTGCGTTGGCGGTTTTTGGTCTGAGCATCGTAGCCAGCATTTCGGATAAATCACTTACCAGAGGACTTATTGCCGCTCTTCTGGGCATTTTGATCTGCCTGTCGGGAGTGGATCCCATGACTGGCATGGCCCGATTTACCTTTGGCCTGCCGGATCTATATTCTGGTTTTCAATTTATTCCCGTGATGATCGGACTGTTCGGCCTGTCCGAGATTCTGACTCAACTTTCAAGCCAGGAATACAGGTTTGTTGCGCAAAAGCTGACGAAGATTATCCCCTCCTGGTCACAAATCAAGCAATTGAACGTAACCATACTGCGGTCGGCGCTCATCGGCGTGGGCATCGGTGCACTTCCAGGCACGGGCGGGGCCATCGCTTCCTTTGTGGCTTACAACAGCGCCCGCAACAATTCCAATAAACCGGAAAAATTTGGTCAGGGCGTACCGCAAGGAATCGCCGCCAGTGAAGCGGCTAACAATGCCTCTTGCGGCGGGGCGCTCATGCCCATGCTGACGCTGGGCATCCCTGGTGACGCCATCACCGCCATTCTTATCGGCGCCCTGATTTTACACAACGTACAACCCGGTCCCATGCTTTTTGTGTCCAACCCCGAAGTCGTGTACAGCATTTACACAGGCGGTATCTTGGCCAGCCTTTTCATGGCGACGGTGGGTTTTCTTCTCGCGGCGAGGCTGTTTGCCCGCTTGATCAGCTTTCCACGTTATGTGCTGCTCCCCATCATTTTGATTCTCTGCATCGTGGGATCTTTTGCCGTCAACAACAGTCTTTTTGACGTATATGTCATGATTGGTTTCGGCGTGGTTGGTTATATCGCCAAGAATCTGGGAATTCCGCTGACACCCCTTGTTTTGGGTGTGGTGCTCGGACCTATTTTGGAAGAAAACCTGCGTACCGCCATCGTTATGTCCCAGGGTGAATTCATCTTCTTCCTTACCAGGCCCATTGCCGTGTTTTTCATTCTGGTGACCGTATTCTCACTATGTTTTCAGAAATGGAAGGCCAATCGCAGAATGAGATAACCTCCATTGCCGTCCGTCCGGTTAAGGAAACCGGATTGTTTTGGACGAGGAAAAGCGTCCCGACCCCCGACCCCCGTCACGCGGTGGATAAACCCAAAACCCCCTCATTGCTCCCATACGGGATTCACCATGTCGCCGTTGGAACCGAAGACAAAGGAAAGGGGATCGTCACCAACCGTGCAGTCGGATCGTGAACGCAGTTCTTCCGCCACGGCCCGCGAGACCAGAAAGCGGTCCATGCTGAGGGTATCGCGGATATAGGCCAGACGTATGGCTCTATCGCCGGCATTGCAGGTTTTCACCAGGCAACGCACGGCGAGTTCCTCCGTGGGCATGATGGCAGGAATGAAGGCCGCCTTGAGTAGCGTGCTGGTCACGACGTTGGCGTAAGTCGCCTCAAAGTCGATGGATTCGAAAAGCCTTCGGGTAATAACGTCCGCCGTGCCCAAGCCGGTGGCATTGCCTTTTGAGGCGGGCGTAAGGCACAGCACCCCCATTTTACCGACCGCAAGATCCACGGACTTGAAAGGCGTTACCGGACGGCCTGTAATGTTGGGATCGACACCGCCGCCGGAAATTTCCTTGCCCATGCGCCTAACGAGCAACACATCGAGCTGTTTGACGGGCAAGCTGGGCATCTGCTGCTTTGCGCGCAGCAACAGCGCCGCGTCCCGCTCCAGGAAGCGATCGCGTGGCACGGCTTCCACGAGGCACGGTTTTTCAAAAGCGTTTTCCACCGTCCCCAGGCCCCCGAGGATGTTGGCGCCGCCGATCATCAGGCGGGCCATTTCCGGCATAATGGTAGCGAACTCTCCATAGCCCAGCGCATGACAAGCCTCGGCGCCGCGCTGATTGCCAAGCCCGATGGTCAACATTTTCACAAGGCCGCTTTCATGCGGCCCACTGAAGGCGGTGTGTGGCTTGATCCGATTGATGACGAATACGCCGCCCGCCCGAGCGGCAAGCGCGTCCATGAATACCGGCAGTCCGCATGCTAGTCTGCCCACTTCCACCACATCCATGGACGAGCGGATGGGGCAGCCGGCCGTATTTTCCGTTATTCCCAGATTTGCCAGAACCTCGACCTGCCCCTGCGCCGTGGCGCCGCCGTGACTCCCCATGCCGGGAAGGATGAACGGATGGGTTCCTCGGGCCCCGAGCCAGTCGACCACACCGCGTACCATTACCGGCAATGCGGCGATGCCCCGCGAACCCACGACCACAGCCACTTCGCCGCCGCGGGGCAATGCCGAAGCAATACCGGAGGCTTCAAGGGTCGCGACCAGGGCAGCCTCTATGTCGGAGATGCTGTCGTCGATGAATTTCCGTTTGACCTCATACAGCTCAGGAAGCTGAACATCGCGCAAAAGCCGCTGCAAAATGGACATTCGGATCCCCTGGGCACAGTCGTCCGCCAATTCCACCGCGGCCGTGGCCCGGCCCTCCCCGCCAAGCGCAACCGATGGGTGTATGATCCAGAGCCCAGGGCGCTTAACCGCTGCCGTTTACCAAGCGTTCCAGATCGGATCCACGCGATACCATTTCATCGCGTGGATCCGATCTGGTTCTCCGACAAGCCTGGGCGAAGTAAGATCTTGAAAAGATTGACCTTGTGCTGATTCTCAGTGACGCACGAGGTCAATCCTCCCCTTCGTCTTTTTCGGCAGCCTGCTAGTTCTTCTTCAGGCCCGCCCGCTCTACAAGCTTGGTGTATTCGGGCAGTTCCCTTTCCAAATAACGGATGTAGTCCTCCGTGTTCATATAGATGGCGTTGGAGAACGTGCTCTTCATGAATTCGTGGTATTCCTCGCTGTTCGCCGCCTTTTCGATGGCCTTGGCCAAGATGGCCACAATTTCGTCCGGGGTGTCCTGGGGCACATGGAAACCCCGGTAGGAGGCAATGCGCACGTTCATGTTCTTTTCCTTGAACGTGGGCACGTCGGGGAAAGATGCGACGCGCTTCTCGGAGGTGGAGGCCAACAACTTAAACTCACCGGATTTGAGCTGCGCAATGGCCTCGTTTGGAGGATTGAAGATCGCGTCCACATGCTTGCCCATGAGGCGAACGGCCGCGCCCGCGCCGCCAGCGGTATTGGGGATGATGTTGAGCTTGATGCCGGCGGCCTGTTCGAAGGCGAGAATGCCCAGATGCCACAGACCGCCCGGAGCGCCGGTGCCGATGTTGATTTTACCGGGACTGGCCTTGGCGGCGGTCACGAACTCTTCCAGCGTTTTGTAGGGCGCATCGGAACGCACGATGAGCGCGGGCGAGTCGAAATTCACGGCCACGATCTGCTTGATATCCTTGTAGGTCAACGGAGAATGTCCGGTGGCCTTGAGGGTGGAGATATTGGATGTGATGAACAGAACCGTGTATCCGTCCGGCTTGGCCTTGGTGATTTCCATGAGGCTGCGCGCGCCGCTGGCCCCGGGGATGTTGGAGACCACACAAGGCTGTCCGAGATCCTTTTCCATGATCCCGCACAGGAATCGGCCCACCTGATCGGTTCCGCCCCCCGCAGAAAAACCGACCAGTATGGTGATGGGCTTTTTAGGGTAATCCGCCTGGGCCGACGAAAGGCCACCGAACACCGCCATGCCGATTAACGCGAGTATCGCCGTGCCTTTACGCCATATTGTCCTCGAAACCATCCTGCTCTCCCAACACGTTGCGTTACGTTGCATGGAACGTATATCGTTCCATTAAGATGTAATTACATTAAATTTCATATCACAGATTAACTTCGAGTGTCAAGCTGGCTTGGGGCGCGAGTGGCGCCGGAGCTTGGGTTGTGGTCCATCGCGCGCCCTGACCGAAGCTGGATATTCGTAGTCAGGCTGGTAGAAGGCCCGAGTGATCACGTGACCATGAGAACCAAGCCGTAATCACCGCAGGGGCTGTCGTCAGCCGATCCAAGCACGTGCTTGACAGACACAAATAAATGTAGCAACATATTTTCATATGAAGCAATTGCTTCGCTGGCCTGCGGACCGCAAATTCCCCAAGATATAAGGAGCTCTCCATGGTCAAGAAGTTCTTCGGCGCCATGCCGGCTTTGATCACTCCCTTTGACGAAAAGGGGGAAGTCGACGTCCCGAAACTAAAAACGTTCGTCCAGTGGCTCCTGCCCAAGGTTCAGGGGTTCTATGTCTGCGGTTCCTACGGATCGCAGCCGGCCATGCGCGAGGATCAGTGCAGGCTGGTGGCCGAAACCGTCACGGAGGTTTGCCAAGGGAGGGACACCACGCTGATCATACATGTCGGCCACCCTTCCACCGATATCACGATCGAGCGCGCCAAGCATGCGGCGAGCATTGGCGCCCACGGTGTCGCTAGTCTCACGCCATATTATTATTTGCATGGTCCCGAGCTCATCACCGATCATTTCAAGGCGCTGATCGATGCGGTCGGGCACGAGGTGCCCGTCTATCTATACAACAACCCGAAGTACACAAATTACTGCGTAACGGGCGAGCAGATTGGTGAGCTTTCGCGCTATGGCCTAAAGGGTCTGAAGGATTCGAGCACGAGCATTCAGCTTTTCTACAATTGCATCGCCGCCGTGGAGGATCCCGAGTTTGTATTCCTGGTGGGATCGCAGACCATGCTCTATCCTTGCCTTTCGGCGGGCGGGCAGGGCTGCGTGTCGGGCATGTCCAACCTGTTCCCCGGATTGGTGAACTCGATCTTCGACGCTGCGGCCGCCGGCGACAACGCCAAGGCCGTCGCCCTTCAACACGAGGCCAACGAACTGCGTCATCTCACCGGAACTGGCATCCCCATCGCCTTCTATCATACCGCCATCAAATACCGCTGGGATATCGATATCGGCGTGCCGCGCCGGCCTTTGAAGCCACTCGACGCCGAAGGCGAAGCCAGAGTCCGCGCGGCGCTCGACCGCTATCCGCACCTGAAGTAGGGCGCCGCTCTACGATACACGGCCCCATATGGACGGTGTGGGACGGGGGATGTCGAGAGCATTCGGGGGGAGCCGCGCAACGTGTTGTTTCGTCCCCGGCGGGAAATGCTCCGAGTGACCGGCATTGGGGCTGAAGACCGTGACGTGGAAGAGAGGACTCGCGACTGATTGCCCCTCTCTTCATCAGCTCAACACATTGTTGGTCGGCGGCAGGCCCTCCACGAGAACGCGACGGATCTCATTGGCCGCGCCGACGGCCATGGCGGTCTGGGCGTTTACGGTCATGGCCGCGACATGGGGAGTGGTGACGATGTTGTCGCAGGAGAAGATGGCGTCGTCGAAGTCCGGGGGTTCCTTGTCGAAGACGTCCAAAGCGGCACCGCCGATGCGGCCTTCCTCGGCGGCGGCGGCGAGTGCCTTTTTGTCGATCAGCCCGCCACGCGAGGTGTTGACGATGATGCAGTCGTTCTTCACGAGCTTAAGCGCGTCTTCGCCGATGAGATGCCGGGTCGCGGCGACGAGCGGACAGTGGATGGAGATGACGTCCGAGGTTCGCATCAGCTCCTCGAAGGACAGAATTGGGTAGCCGCAACGCGAGGTTACGGCTGGGTCCGCATCGTGGACGACGATTCGGCAGCCGAATCCAGACAGGAGTGTGGCCACCAACTCGCCGATGCGGCCAAAGCCGATAATGCCCACGGTCAACCCTTTGAGTTCGCGCCCGGCGAGGCTTTCGCGGTTCCAACGGCGATCGCGTTTGATCATTGCCTCGGCGCGCGAGAGATGGCGCAACGCGCTGAAAAGCAAGCCCACGGTCGCCTCGGCGACGGCGTTGGAGTTGGCGTCGGCGGTGATGGACACGGGGATGCCCTGCTCGCGGACCGCTTCCAGATCGAGGTCGTCGAGGCCGACGCCATGACGGGCGATGATCCGCAGTTTTTTCTGGCGTGCCATGATGTCGCGGTCGACCTTGCCGATCTTGTGGAAGATGGCGTCCATATTGCCAATGCAGGCGAGGATGTCGGGCTTCTGCGCCGGTTCCGGCAAGATCGTAAGGTCGGCGAAGGCGCGTAGGATGTCGAGTCCCTCGGGGCGGACGTTACCAAGGACAAGAACCTGGTACATAGGTCTCCCTTTCCTGTTTCAGAGGCCTGTTAGAGCCCGGCGCAAACGGGGCGGTCCAATTCCTTCACGGGGCAAGGGGGCGTTCGGCGCTATCGTTTCCAGGTCTCGCTGCCATGCATTTTCCGCTCGATTTCTTCCCATGTCGGCATGGCCTCGATATTGCCGGGCATCTGGATTGCGAGACCCGCCACGACGATGCCCAGCTCGACCGATGTCACCAGATCCCGTCCCTTGAGAAGGCCAGCGAGGGATCCGGCGGCGAAGGCATCGCCAGCCCCCATCAGGTCGATCGGAAAGGCGATTTTCTCAACCGGTAGAGAAACGACGCGACCTTCGATGGAAACCACCACGTCGCCGTCTCCCGTCTTCATCGCGATGTTGCCGCAGCCCAGCTTCCCGAGGCGAGAGAGCGCCTCCTCCACGCCGAGCGGTCCATAAAGCATCCGCATGTCCTCGATGCCGGGGAACACGATGTCCGCCACAGCCAGATACCGTTCCAGGGTCTCGCGCGCCTTGTCCCGACTCCAAAGGGTGAACCGCATGTTGGGGTCGAAGCTGACCTTGACGTCGTGCGCCCTGGCGATCTCGATCGCGCGCCACGCGGCCGCGTCGCAACTGGGTGAAAGGGCGGGCGTGATACCGGTGATGTGAAGGATCTTCGCGGACGCGATGAAGGTGTCGTCCAGCATGGCCGGCGTATAGTTGGCAAACGCAGAGTCCTTGCGATAGTAGAAATGTCGGGCATCGCCGCATGGCAGGCGCTCACGCAAAAAGACTGCCGTCGGCTTATGGCGCGTCATCGTAACCCGGGAGACGTCGACCCCTTCTCCAGCCACCAAGCCACGGATGTAATGCCCCATCTCGTCCTCACCAAGAGCGCTGATCCAAGCCGTGTCGAAGCCCAGACGCCGGACTCCGACGGCGACGGTGGCCTCGGCGCCGCCCGGGCGGATTGTGAAATCGCGGCAGTACCGCATGCGGCCGATCTCGCGTGCGACGAAGACCGCGCTCGTTTCTCCGAAAGTGATGAGGCTTGGCATGGTGTTCCGAAAGTTCAAATTTATGATGGTAAGGCGCAGAATAAAACGTAGCTACATCTTATTGGGCGACGCTAGCAAAATCAAGATCTGCCCCGGTGTTCAAGGATCGAGAACAGTGTGAGCGAGATCCTCGCTTCGCCTGTCGATCAGCTTGAAGGCGCGCACGCTGTCCCACGGCGGGAATCCATGGCTGATGGTGTGGGTGCTAATCCTGCGCGCAAGCTTTAGATACTGGTCAAAAAGATTGGTCACGAGAGCGGTTCTCGACCTTATGGGGCTATTCTGGATGTGGCCGCGACGGCCATCGCCGGGCACGCCCCTGTTTCCTTGGGGGGCTCTTCATGTTCATGCTTCTCTCCAGCAAAACCCGGAAACCTGTCGATGTGGGATTGGGCAACGCATGAAAAGCAGCGCGTTCTCCCAACGACGAGAGTTTAATGTAATAACATTTATATGGGTGAAACATTATTGCGGCAACGTTTCATGTCAAGGAAACCGTAGAGACTGTTTTCAGTGAGGGATCTCAGTTTTCCCGGCTGTCGGAGGAGGAGGGGGGCTTGCTGGCACCGTTCTGATCGAGAAAGGACGCCAGGTTGTCCGAGAGACGGTGGACCATGTTCGCGAATTCATCGACTTCCTCCTGGGTGCAACCCCGGAAGAGTATTTGGCGATACTCGTTGATCGCCCGATATGCACCCTGGTGAAGGGCGCGGCCCGCGTCCGTGATATAAACAAGGCTGTTTCGTTTGTCGTTGCTGCACACGTCACGAACGATAAGTTCCTTTGATTCGAGAATGGTCAGCGTTCTCGATAGATTGTTCCGATCCTGTCCCACGCGGGATGCGAGGTCGACTTGGTTTACGCCGTCACGTTGCCGAAGCTCGCGCAGTATCACCTCCTGTTCCCGCGTGATGTCATAACCGTAGTCCTTGAACAAACGGGTCATCGTGAGATTGATGAGTTTTTGAAAAAGCGCGAGCTTGATACGCGGGAACATGGTCGCGGGCTGGTTTGACATAGGCGTCACCTAAGTTTTGCATGCATTTTCGAAACAGACTTAGACACCGACCGAGTAAAGGGAAGGGCATGCGGAGCAGCTGTTTGACGGTTTTGCAAAATGTGGAGTGAGCGGAGAGAATGTGTTCAAAACTACTCAATCCTCCGCAGGTTCCGCAACCTGTTCCCGTGCCAATGACCATTGGCAATCAGCCGGCAAAGTACTGCCGCATCAACATCAAGCCAACCGTTAGGAGGGAGGGGTGGCACCGAAGTAGTTCAAACCCCAATCCGCCCCCCTTCAATGAACCGGATCGGAGTCACGCGATGACATGGTCTCGCCGAGCGATTCCATTTCATCGCGATCCGCAGACTGGGGCGCTGAGAGACTGGCTTGCCGGCCGCGCGACGGCAAGCTTTCTCGATGTCGTCGGCCTGGTATCCGTGGGCCCTGTTCGGGTCGATGGCGTTTTTCTCCTGCGTGGTCGCGCCGCTCGTATTCATCAAACTAGAGGCGGAGACGGCGGGGCGGTTCATCCGCGGCATCTTCCCCTGGTACTACCTTGTGGTCGGGGGGGCTTGGGCTGGTCGCCATGGTCTCGCTGCTGGGCCCGCGCCCGATCGACGGCGCGATCATGGGCGTCGTCGCGCTGGGCGCCGTCCTCGTCCGCGAAGTGCTGATGCCGCGAATCAATCATCACCGGGATCGAAAGCTGGCGGGTGAGCCGGAGGCGGAGAGGAGCTTCGCGCGCCTGCATCGGCTGTCCATGTGGATCAACGGAGCCCAGCTGCTCGCCGGCCTGGTGGTGCTGGTTCGTTTGGGTGTGGTCTAGAGAATCCCAATCATTCGATCCGTCTGAAGCGCAGAAGGGAGAATGGCTACCCACTTTGGAGAACTTACAGGTTGGGGGTGCTCTGATACACTCAACAATATAGTCGAGGCCTCAAAAACAATACGACTATGGGGAGTGAATCCATGAAATCCAAAAGAGCTGTGATCGGTCTCGTGTGCTTAGCACTCGTCTCCTGCGCTAGCTATCGGCCTATTGTCGACATGAAGGGCGTGGACGCCGCCAGCTATGAGCGGGACCTAGCCGAGTGCCAGAAGTACGCCGAGCAGATCAATCCGGCGGGCGAGGCGGTGGCGGGCGCCATCGTTGCCGCCTTGCTCGGTGCTGCATTGGGCGCTGTCACAGGTTCCTTTTACGGTGACGCCGGGTTCGGAGCTGCCTACGGCTCGGCGGTGGGCGGCACCGCAGGTGCGGCTGCGGGCGGTGCGAGCGGTGCCGCAGGTCAGGTCGAGGTCATTAAGAACTGCCTGCGCGGGCGGGGATACAACGTCCTCCGCTAAATCGTCACGACTTTGGGCTGGATCTTCTTTATTCCCAAAGAGTTTGGAATCTGAGCATCCGTGTTGACTAGGAAAAGGGCTATACGGGCGACGCAGGCGACCATCCCCGATTGCATCACACCTTAGGTGGTCAGAACCGGCGTCTTCCGGAGACAGCTGTCGTCCTCGACCTGATTGATCAGGAAATCGGCGACATTGGCCCGGGAGATCACGCCGCCGCGCCATTGCCGGGGATCGACCAGCACCTGGTAGCGACCGGTGCGCGGCCCGTTGCGAAGGATGACGGGTCGGGCGATGACCCAATCGAGATCACTGTTGCGGATCAGGCTCTCCTGAACGTCCTTGTCGTCGTAGATGCGCCCGAGGAACAGCCGGAACGCGGTTCGTTGGAGGTGACCCATCCGCGAGCGGCTGTCGGCGGCGCCGAACCCTGTGACGCAAATCAGCCGCTTGACGCCGGTCTTGCCCATGGCGTCAAGGAGAACACGGGTCGACGCGGAGAACAGCGTCGTGCGCTTGAGGAGCATGTCGGGAGTCACGGAGACGCCGATCGCCTGAATGACCGCATCCATCCCGTCGAGCGCCGACGCCACGTCGGTCGAGCTGCGGGCATCTCCCTTGCGCTTTTCGAGATTGCGATGGCCGATCGCGATCCTTTCGGCCGAGCGCGCGAAGGCGCGGACGATGTGTCCGCAGGCGAGCCCGCGCTTCACGGCTTCGAGGCCGATTCCCTTGCTGGCGCCAATGATCAGAATGTTGGCCAAGAGGTCTCCCCGCCGCTCAATGCCACGCCGTTCCTTTCCTATACGTGGCGACGAACGCGGCCCGATGACAGGGATCGTAGACTCTTTCTCAGTGGGGTGGCGAGCCCGTTTTCAGCTTGGCGGCCGCACCACGGGGTTCATAGATTCTGTGGTTCGATTCACGTGACGCTCGGGTACCAAGCGTCACGATCAAACCACGAGCGGTTGCGTCGACGCCGGCTGGCCGGGTAATCATGCTGCGCGCTTTCGAGACAATAATGGACACCGCTGGCTAAATGGATCCGCTGACACAGGGCGCGCTGGGTGCGGCGCTGCCGCAAGCAACACGGAGCAAGAACAAGACCCATGTCGGCATTGCGGGTGCCCTGGGGTTCCTCGCCGGCATGGCGCCGGATTTGGACGTTCTCATACGCTCCGAAACCGACCCGTTGCTGTATCTCGAATACCATCGCCAGTTCACGCATTCGCTGATCTTCATTCCCGTCGGCGGCGCGATCTGCGCGCTGGCGCTCCACTGGCTGCTGGGGCGACGCTGGCAACTGACGTATCTGCAGACCTTCCTTTTCTGCACGCTAGGCTTCGCCACGCATGCCTTTCTCGACGCATCCACGTCCTACGGTACGGTGTTGTTCTGGCCGTTCAGCAACGAGAGATTCGCGTGGAGCATCATTTCCATCGTCGATCCGCTGTTTACGGTGCCCGTCGCGATCCTGGTCGTGCTTGCCGGGCTCCGGCGAAGACCGGTGCTGGCGCGCATCGCCCTTGCCTGGGCGGGCCTCTATCTGACCGCCGGCTTGCTGCAGCACCACGCGGCGCTGGCCATGGGCGAAGAGATCGCGGCATCCCGCGGGCATACGCCGATCCGCCTGGAGGTGAAGCCGAGCTTCGCCAATATCCTGGTGTGGAGGGTGATCTACGAGACGCCGGATCGGTACTATGTGGATGCGGTGCGGGCAGGCGTCCAGCCGCAGGTGTTTCCCGGCGTTTCAATTCCGAAGCTCGATTACGACCGCGACCTGCCCTGGCTGGATCCGGCCTCCCAGCAGGCCCGGGATATCGAGCGTTTCCGCTGGTTCAGCAATGGCTTCGTGGCGGAAGACCCGGAACACCCCAACCGCGTTATCGATGTCAGGTACTCGTTCGTGCCGAACAGCGTGAGCGCGCTCTGGTCGATCCAGCTTGGACCCGAAGCGCCGCCGACGGCGCATGCGCGCTACCAGACCCACCGCGGACAGGCACGCGAGAGCCTGGGCATATTGTGGCGGATGGTGTCCGGCGGCTAGAGCATACCTAAAGACAAGTGCTCTATCCCTCGCGGAAGCTGTGGGCGAGGCGGTCCGTCAGCGGTTTGAGAAAGTAGCTGATCGGCGAGCGGTCCCCCGTCTTGATGAACACCTCGGCCGGCATCCCGGGCACGAGCGCGACGCCGGCCTTCGACGGGGCTCCGGCGACCCGAATTCGCGCCAGATAATGGGGCAGGTTGGTCCGCTCGTCGAGGACGCTATCGGCGGACACCCAGGTGACCTCGCCGGAGAGTTCCGGCGTCGCCTGCTGGTCGAGGGCGGAAAGGCGGACCGTGGAGGCCATGCCCGCCGAGATCCTGTCGACGTCCTCGACCGGGACGCGGGCCTCGACGACCAGGTCATCGCCATCCGGCACGATCTCCAGAATGGTCTCGCCGGGCTGAACCACACCCCCGACCGTGTGCACGTTCAGCGCCAGCACGGTCCCTGCCTGGGATGCCCGGATGTCCACCCGCTTGTAGCGCTCGCTCGCGGCGATCAAACGCTCTTTCAGCACGGCGATCCGGGCCTCCGACTCCCTTATCTCCAAGGCGACGGACTCGCGCAGGTCCTGATCGGCCTGGATAATCTGCAGCTTGATCTCGTCGATGCCGTTGCGGGCACGGGCGATCTCGGCGTCACGGCCCGCGACCGTGCTGGCGATCCGGGCTTCCTCCCGTTCCAGCGCCAGAATGCGGGTGAGGCGCGCATACCCCTTCCTGTGAAGCTCCCGAAGACCCGACAACTCCCTGGCGAGGAGCGCGATCTGCCGCTCCTCGGCACGGCGCTGCGCCTTGAGGCCGGCAATCTCATGCTCGAATCGGGCGATGCGTTGGCGCAGCAGGGCCAGCCGCCCGGCCCGGGCGTCGCGGCGCGCCCGAAACAGGGTCTGTTGTCCACGCATGACCTGGCGCAGCTCCGGCTCTTGCTGCCGTGGCGAAAACGCCGCCGGGAAGGCGATCTTCTCGGTGCCCGCGTTCTCCGCCAGAAGGCGCGCGCGGCGCGCCATGAGCTCGTCGAGCTGGCTCATGACCGCCTTTTGATTGGCGCGGTCGATCGTGTCGTCGAGGCGGACCAGCACCTGCCCCGGTTGGACACGGTCGCCGGGACGCACCAGAATCTCGCTGACGATACCGCCCTCGAGATGCTGCACCGTCTTGCGGTTGGACTCCACGGTGACCTTGCCCGGCGCGATGACGGCGCCGCTGAGATCGGCGAGGACCGACCAGCTGCCCAGGCCACCGACCAGCAGCAGCATGACCAGGAGCCCAAACCAAAGATACCGGCGCGATCCGTCCCGGTCAGGCACGGCGACCGCGCGGGGATTGATCGTGGCGAGTTGCTGACTCATGACACATGCCTCTGTTGCAGCTGGGTTACCTTGGCGTCGATCGCCGCCGTGTTCCGGGTTTTCGCGGCCAGCACATCGGTCTTGGGGCCGAACGCCCGCTGACGCCCGCCCTGGAGGATGAGCAGCCAGTCGACGGCCTGGATGGCGCTCGGCCGGTGCGTCATGACGATGGCGATGCCACCGCGGGCCTTGATGCCTTGAATGGCCTCGGTGAGCGCGAGGTCGCCCTCGGCATCGAGATTGGCATTGGGCTCATCGAGCACCACCAGGACCGGGTCGCCATAGAGCGCCCGGGCCAGGCCCAACCGCTGGCGCTGGCCGCCGGAAAGCCTGCCGCCGCCGTCGCCGATCTGGGTGTTGTAGCCATCGGGGAGTCCGAGGATCATGTCGTGCGCGCCGGCCGACCTGGCCGCGGCGACGATCGCCTCGGGGTCAGGGTCATCGGCGAAGCGGGAGATGTTTTCCCCCACCGTGCCGGTGAACAACTCGACGTCCTGGGGCAGGTAGCCGATCTGGCGGCCGAGCGCCTCGTTGTCCCACTGTTCCAGCGCGGCGCCGTCCAGTCGGACCGAGCCGATCTGCGGCTGCCAGACGCCGGTGAGAAGCCGGGCCAGGGTCGACTTGCCCGAGGCGCTGGGGCCGATCACGCCAAGCGCCGAGCCGGCAGACAATTCGAAGGCGATTCCGGAGACGATGGCCCTGGCCGCTCCGGGCGGGCCGGCGATCAGGTTCTGCACCGCGAGATGGCCCCGAGCCGCGGGCAGCCCCATGCGAGAGGGGGGAGCGGGGACCTCGTCGAGGAGCGCGCGCAGGCGGCGAGCGGCGGCGCGGGCACCGATGAAACCGCGCCAGTTGCCAATGGCCTGGTCGACCGGCGCCAAGGCCCGGCCCATGATGATCGATGCGGCGATCATGGCGCCGGGGCTGATGATCTGCTCGATGGCCAGTGCCGCGCCGACGCCCAGGATCGCCGACTGAAGAATCAAGCGTATGGTCTTCGAGGCGGCGGTGAGCGTTCCGGCCCGGTCGCTGGCCACCCTCTGATACCAGAGCGCGTAGCCGTGCCGCTCCAGCCAGCGCCGGCGGAGCCCCGGCAGCATGCCCATGGCCTGTACCGCCTCGGCGCTGCGCCGGCCGGCCTCGGCGATGGTGGCGCCCTCGAAAAACTGATGGGATGCCGCCGCAAGCGGCCGTCGGGTCAGCGCCTCGTTCAGCAGGGCGATGACGAAGAGGACCAGGGCGCCACTGACCGACACAAGGAACAGCAGCGGGTGCAGCAGAAAGATGACGCCCAGATAGATCGGCACCCAGGGCGCGTCGAAAAGGGCGAAGGGCCCCTGTCCCGACAGGAACTCACGGACCGATTTGAGATCGTTCAGGGGTTGCGCGTTGCCGCCGTCCGCGCGCCATAACCGCTCCTGGACGATGGCGCCGAATACCCGGCCGCCGAGCTGGGCGTCGATGCGGGTACCCACCCGCACCAGGAGCCGGGAGCGGATCAGCTCCAGCATACCCATGAACAGGAGCAGCACCCCCACCAGAACCGACAGCGCCATCAGGGTGGAGACGCTGCGGCTGGTCAGCACGCGGTCGTAGACCTGCATCATGTAGAGCGGTCCGGACAGCATCAGCAAGTTGATGAAGAAGCTGAACACGCCGGTCATGACGAGATTGCTTCGACAGCGGTCGAAGGCGGCGCGCAACTCGGAATGCTGACTCCGTTTCATGGCTGGAAACCCGTTGTCCCGTGACCGGTTTGCGACAGGAGCGGGGCGGAGGAGGGCCCGGCCAGACGGCCGGACCCTCGCCTTCAACGCATTCAGACGATGAAGTTCTCCGTCTGGAGGTCGTTGACGTCGACGCCGACGAGTCGGACCTCGTCGCCAGCCCCAACGTCCAGATCGACCACCGTGTCGTCGCCGTCCTGACGGGCAGCCGCCAGCGCGGTCGCCTGATCGGCGAAGAACGCGGCGACATCGAGCCGCTCGTCGGCGAAGGTGAAGTCGGTCACCGTGTCCGACGCGGTGCCCTGCTCGAACACGAAGGTATCCGTGCCCTCGCCACCGATGAGGACATCGTTTGCGCCACGGCCGTTCAACGTATCGTCGCCGCCATTGCCGAAAAGCTGATTGGCGCCGGCGTCACCCAGCAGGGTGTCGTTGCCGACCGCGGACCCGTTCACGTTCTCGATGCCGATGAGGGTGTCGACGCCGGCCGCTCCGGTGTCCTGGGCCACGCCCTGGAGGTCCAGATCGACGGTTACGTCGCCGGGGCCGGCGGTAAAGAGAGCGGTGTCGATGCCCTCACCACCGTCCAGCGTGTCGTCACCGGCGAAGCCGTGGATCACGTCGTTGCCCTCGCCGCCCCGGATCTCGTTGGCCTCGTTGTTGCCGAACAGGCCGTCGTCGAACGCGGTGCCGATGATGTTCTCCACGTCGTCGACTTCTTGAAGAACCTCGCCACCGGCGGCGGGAGGGGCATCCAAGATGCCGCCGTCCTGGCTCGGCGTTCCAGCGGCGCCCGCGCTGTTCACGTCGAGATCGATGATCACGCCGGAACCGCGGCCCGAGAAGTCGATGGTGTCGACGCCCGTTCCGCCGTCGATGCGCCCGTCCAGGCCGACCGCGACGATCTGGTCGTCACCGCCGCCGCCGCTGACCTCGCCGTCGACCCGGCCGTTGGCCCCGTCGAAGAGATCGTTGCCGCCGCCCAGCAGGACATCGCCGTTGAGCACGCCGCGGTTGACCACCGTCAGATCCACCTGGGCCTGACTGGCGTCAATCGCCTCGCCGGTGCCGTCGCGATCGTCGTCGCCGGTGATGGTGCCATGGTTGACGATTTCACCGTCGAAGGCGGCAACGTCGTTGATGACGATGCCGAACTCGTCGGCGTCGATCCTGCCGTTGTTGACGATATCGCCCGTGAAGGAAACGCCGTCCTCGAGGAAGATTCCGTCGTCCTCGACGTCGATCCTGCCGTTATTGACGAGGTCGCCGGTGAAGGAGGCGTTGGGATCGAACTCGACACCCTCGTCTTCGGTGTCGATTCTACCGTCGTTGACGATGTCGCCGGTGAAGTTGGCATTGTCGTCGATGAAGATTCCATCGTCGCCGGCCTCGATCCTGCCGCGGTTGACGATGTCGCCGGTGAAGACCACGCCGGGCTCGGTGGCGATGCCGTCGTCGCCGCCGACGATCCTGCCGAAGTTGCGGATGTCACCTTCGAAGGCGACGTCCTCGACAAGGATGCCGGAGGCGAGAGCGGTGAGGTCGGACGGCTCCGAAGTAATACGGCCATAGTTCAGGATGTCGCCGCGAAAGACGGGCGTGCCGTCGGCGACCCCGGAGAACACGCGGACGCCATGGCCGATGAGGTTGCCTTCGGCGTTGCCCCGGCCGGAGATCCTACCGAAATTCACGACCTCGGCCTCCACCACGTCGCCGTCCTCATCGCCGGTCTGCAGCGAGACGCCGCTGCCGTTGTTGTCCCGGCCGGCATCGATCACGCCCCGCTGGCCGTTGAAGATCCGGTAGTCTTCCGCCGTGGCATCGGCATAGACGGTGCCGTTGCGCTGATCGCCGGTGCCCAGGATGCGGCCGAAATTGTTCAGCTCGACACCGCTGCCGTCGATATTGACCGCCCGGCTGTCGCTGAGAATGCGGCCGAAGTTGTTCACCAGCGCGTCGTGTTCGCCGGTGCCGAAGTAGAGGCCGTTGTTGACCCCGTCGATCACGCCACGCCGGCCGTTCGTGATGGTGCCGTCAAAGCCCACGCCGTTGGCGATGCGCAGCGCGGCCACGGGACCCTGCTCGCTTTCGGAGAGGATTCGGCCGTCATTGGTGATGTTGCCCTCGAAGGTGGAGGGACCCTCGACGCCGGAGAACAGGCGGATGCCGTCGCCGGCCAGCCCGTTGGGAGTCCCGTCCGGATTCAGTGCCGGCGCCTGGCCGCGGCCCTGCACGAGGCCGGCGTTATAGATGTCGCCCTCGACCTCCTCGCCGAGCTGCAGCGCGATGCCGGCGCCGTCGTTGCCTTCGCCGGCATCGATCACGGCGCGCCGGAAGTTGTTGACGGTGTAGTCATCGGCGGTGGCGTCGGAATAGACCGTGCCGTTGCGCTGATCGCCGGTCCCGAGGATGCGGCCGTAGTTGTCGACCCGGATGTCTTCGCCGCCGATGTTGACGGCGCGGCTGTCGCTGGTGACGGTGCCGTCGTTGCGCAGGGTGCCCGAGGACTCGCCGCCGTTGACGAAGTTGACGCCGTTGAAGCCGCCGGCGATGGTGCCGCTGTTGCGGATCAGCGCGTCCTCGCCGGAGATATCGACCGCCGTCTGTTCCGCGGTGATCTCGGCTCGCCGGGAGTTTTTCACGGTACCGCGGTCGCCCTCGATGGAGACGGTGGCGGTGTCGCCGGTGGTGTTGGCCGAGCCTTCGTTTCGGAAGGTGACACGGTCGTTGGCGAAGGTCACCACGGGCGCGCCGTCCACGGTGGTGGAATCGCCACGGCCGAGAAAGAAGGTTTCGCCATCGACCTGGCTGGTCCGCGCCTGATTGTCGCCGTCGGGGATGACCGTCGCGTCAGACGCTCTAGCGGATCGCAGGAAGTCTCGAGGAGTACTCATAACGCTCAATCCTTGCTGATAGGGTGGTTGGATACGGGCCGCCTTGGGACAGGAGGGTGCCGACGTCGCCGTGATGGACCGCTGGCAGTCTCAACGCCGCCAGCGGACGAAGCTGGCCGGATGGCGCAGCCACCGATGGAAACGCGGTCACGCTCTTGCCAAGCCGGAAGCCGTTGACCGAAGTGAGGGGGATGGACATGCCGCTGGACGGCACAGGGCCGCGAGATTTGCCTCTTGCTGCAATCTGTCTCCAAAACATGCCCGGCCCCCACCTGGCCTCGTCGCGGAGTAAACGCAGACCGCTGTTTGCATGACCTGACCGTTCATGGTACCATTACCGGTCAGTAACTATGCGGCGTAAAAGTTACATGCTGTTTTGGAAATGCTCTAATAAAGATATCGTGAGAAGGGCGTGAGGAGTCATCCACGGTAGGAAGCCCAGGCTAAGAGATAGCGTAGATTATGGAGAGGTCGCGAAGGATGACGGCAAGCCGGCGGGAGCAACTCGTGAGGACCGCGGTTCAATTGTTCTATCAGAACGGCTACCACGCGACGGGAATCGAGAAGATCCTGAATGCGTCAGGCGTGTCCAAACCGACGCTCTACCGGCACTTCCGCTCCAAGGACGAGCTCATCATCGCGGCGTTGCGCAGTTGGGACGAGGAGTCGCGCGGCTGGCTGCGCGGCGAGATGGACAAGCGGGCCGACACGCCGCGCGGGAAGGTTCTCGCGCTTTTCGAGGCCCTTGCCGACTGGTTCGAGGAACCCGGCTTTCAGGGATGCATGTTCATCAACGCGACGGTCGAGTTCGCCGACCAGGACAATCCGATCCATCAGGCGGCCGCCGAGCACAAACGGCTTTTCGCCAATCATGTCTGCAACGAGGTCGCGGACGCGGGCATCGAGAATCCCCGGGAAGTCACGGAGCAGCTCATGATCCTGATGGAAGGCGCAATCGTCACGGCCCACACGAGCGGCCGAGGCGGTGCCGCGTGGCGTGCCCGTAAGATGGCCGAGACGATCCTCGACAATGCGCTCGCTAGAGCGGATCGTGATCAATTTTCCGATTGATCACGTGACTCCGTTCTCCTTCAATGAGCTAGCAGGCTGCTGACAAAGGGTGCCTCCATGATTGCCCTCATGCTTCGACAAGCTCAGCATGAGGTCAATCTTTTCAAAACTTGCCTCATCCTGAGCAGCCGCCGAAGGCGGCGTGTCGAAGGACGAGGCAAGGCAGCTCGATGCTCCTAGATGAGAGTCACGCGATGAAATGGTCTCGCAGAGCGATGCCATGTCATCGCGATCTGATCTAGGTGCTTAGTCCTGGCATCCGCGGCCGGCTCCCGCGGCCATGGCAGAGGCCGATCGCGGATAGCGTTCGCAGTCCCGACGTCGATCGGTGGGGTGCACCAATCAGGGCTGGCAATGCTAAATTCAATCTCGGGGCCCGCCGAATAGATACAGCGCAGAGATTGGGCGAGTTCGTAATCCTCGGCCCTCATCGAGAGCAGGTTGCCGAACGTGCCGAGCCACGCGAGATTCAGTGTATCGAATCTCGCGATCGGGACACGAGGTGGGGCAGGTGTTAACATGGAGACTCGCATCGCTTCGCTCAGCCGGCCGTGCTCGAGGCCGTCCCCGGGGCATCACCGACGGAGAAGGTGAGATGATCGGCACACGCACCGAAACCGAAATGGTCGCCTATGCGCTTGAGGTCGATCCGGGTCTGCTGCCCTGGATTCCCGAGCTTCTGTCCGATTTCGACGAATTGGGCAGCGACGCCGCGCCCATCGTCGAGATACTCAGGGAGCTTGATGTGTCGGCGTCAACGCGCGTCGTGGACCTGGGGTGCGGCAAGGGCGCCGTGGCGGTTGCGATTGCGAAGGAACTGGGCTGTCGGGTGGAAGGCATCGAGCTTTTCGAGCCGTTCATCGAAAGTTGTCGTCACCGGGCCGCCTCGGCCGGCGTGTCGGACCTCTGCAGCTTTCGCCACGCCGACATTCTGAAGTTGGCCGGCCGGACCGAGCCCTTCGACGTGGCGGTCTTTGCGGCGCTCGGCGACGTTCTGGGGCCGCTCGACGACTCGATCGGCGTGATCCGGCGCTTCGTGCGGCCGGGCGGGTTCTTGCTGATCTGCGATGGCTATATCAAGGATGGCGGGACGTCCGATTTCCCGGGATTCGAGAGCTATGCCTCTCGTGACGAGATCCTGCGGCGGCTGCACTCGCATGGCGACGTGTTGAGGCGGGAAGTGATCGAGCCGACAGACCACACCGAGGCCTACGCGCGCGAGATCGCGCAGATTGAAAAGCGGGCGGAAGGACTGGCCGCGCGGCACCCGGAACTGAAAGCGGACGTGATGAGGTACCTTGAGAACCAGCGGCGGGAATACGCGCATTTGGAGACCAATTTCGTTTCGGCCATCTGGATGCTTGAGCGCGGCGCTTAGAGCTGGGTCGCCGCGTTACATCAACAGGAGGCCATCGCGTGATCGAGAATTGCCGTATTCGCGCGTATGAACCGGGCGATCTTCCCAAGCTGCACGAGATCCGCGAGGCCGCCTTCAAGCCGATCTTCGGGTCCTTCAGGCGGATCGTGGGCGAGAAGATCGCGGCGGTCGCATTCGCCAGCGCGGAACGTGAGCAGGCCGAGTTGCTCGACCGTATCTGCGAGGCCGGGTCCTCGCACGATGTGATCGTTGTCGCGTGCGGACCGGACATCGTGGCATTCTGCTCGGTGTCCTTGGATCTGGACTCGAAAGTCGGCGAAATCGGTTTGAACGCCGTCCAGCCCGATTATCAGGGCAAGGGCATCGGCACCGTGATGTTCGAATATGCGCTCGACCGAATGCGGGAAGCCGGGATGCGCGTCGCGACAGTCGGAACCGGCGGTGATCCAAGCCATGCGCCCGCCCGCAGGGCGTACCAAAAGGCCGGCTTCGGTCCCGCGCTTCCCAGCCTGTATCTCTATCGGTCGCTGTAGGCTCCGTACTCTGGGGTGGGTCGATGAACAGGCTCGAGGACGCGCTCAAGAGCTATGACGGCAAGGCGACCGCCACGCTCTCCGAGATCCGTGCGGCGTTCGGCGGCCGGCAAACGTTCCTGTCCGAACTGGTCCGGCTCGCGGCCCATGACGATACGCGGGTCTCCGATGGCGCGACCTGGCTGATCAAGGATCTTCTTGACGATGGCGTGCGCCTGACACCGTCCCAGACCGAGGACCTTCTCGGCCGTCTGGACGCGATCTCGTCCTGGCAGGCCCAGCTCCATATCTGTCAATCGGTCGGGCGCATGGAGACACCGGCGCATCTGACGGACGCCTGCGCCGACTGGCTGACACCGCTGCTGCAAAGCGATCGGCCCTTTCTGCGGGCATGGTCGATGGACGCCTTGCAGCATCTGGCATCGCGAAGCAGGAAACTGGCCGGGCGCGCCGAGGCCGCGTTGGCCGCCGCCGAACAGGACCCCGCGGCATCGGTGCGCGCCCGCGCCCGCAACTGGCGAAAGCGGGCGAAGCGCCGATAGATACCGACAACTTCTTGGCTTGGGGACGATGCGAGGAGAACATGATGAAGGCGAGCGACGATACTGCGGCTGTGATTACGGGGCGGTGCTATTGCGGTGCGACGACGATCAGCGCGACGCAAGCGCCGCAGGCCATCGCCTATTGCCACTGTAGTGACTGCCGGCGGGTGACGGGCGCACCCGTCGCGGCGTTCGCGGCGTTCGACGAGACGGCGGTGACGTTCTCGCCGGACGAGGGGCGCAAGGTGGTCGCCAATCCCGGCGTGACGCGGACGTTCTGTTCGGCCTGCGGGTCTCCGCTCACGGGGCGGTACGATTACCTGCCCGGGCAGGTGTATATCGCGGTGGGAATTCTCGACCAGGCCAACGATCTCGCCCCGCAATTTCACGGCCACGAGTCGCAGCGTCTGACCTGGCTCCACATCGATGACGACTTGGAGCGGTTCGCGACAACCTCGCGGTCGCGGCTCGCCGATGCGGCAAAGTGACGACAAAGGCGAGTGAAATCGGTCGTCACACCCGCATGGAAACGAGTCTCGTCAGCGGGTCCAGGCAGGCCTGCGCCCGTCGTCGACAAACCTGTCTGACCGGTTTGGGCCAGCGCTTTTCCCACCCGGCGGGAGGAGCGCTATCAGGCAAGTACCCCCTCCGTAACGCTTGAGGACAACAGGGACGCAAATACCTCGGGCGGTTGCGGCTTGCCGAAATAGAACCCCTGACCCCTCTCGCAATTCAATGAACGGAGAATCAATGCCTGGGCCTCCGTCTCGATGCCCTCGGCAATGACTTGAATATCCAGGCTGTGAGACATGCTGATCGTGCTTTTCACGATGGATCGGGAGTTGCTGTTCGTAAGCATGTCGCCGACAAAAGACTTGTCAATTTTGATAAACGAAATTGGCAGACTGTTTAGATAAGAAAATGAAGAATATCCAGTTCCGAAGTCATCAATAGATATTTTAATGCCCATATCAAATAGTTTTTTAAATAAATAAGCGTGACTTTTCATGTCCCTCATAAGAACCGTTTCTGTTAATTCGATCTCAATGAAAGAAGGATCGATTCCCGTCTCATCGATGATATTCGAGAAGACTTGTATGAGTTCGGGGTTTTCAAGCTGTCGAACCGAGAGGTTGACCGCCACGTTCACGGCGGGCAGGCCCGCATCGCGCCATTTTTGATGAAGGGTACATGCTTCCCGGAACACCCATTCGCCGATCTGATCAATCAGCCCCGTCTGCTCGGCGACGGGGATAAAGGACGCCGGCAAAAGCAGGCCGTGTCGGCTATGCGCCCATCGAACCAGCGCCTCGAAACCGACGACCGCCAGGGTCTCCATGTTCACCACGGGCTGACAATAGAGCAGGAGCTGGCTCTCCTTGATCGCCTTCCTGAGATCGGCCTCAAGCCTGAGCTGGGCAAGCGCGCTATCGTGCATCTTCTCATCGAAGATCCTGCAACAGCCCTGACCTTGCTCCCTCGCAAGATCGAGCGCAGCCCCCGCGTCACGCAGCACCTCATCAGAAGACTCGTAAGACTTGTCGCCCAGGGCGATGCCGATGCTCGCGGGCGTGAAGACCTCGGTTCCATCCAGATCATAAGGGCGGCCGATTTCATTCTGGATCCGCCTGGCGATGCGCATCACGGTGACCACGTCCATGATGCCCTCCACGAGGATGGCGAACTCGACGCTTCTCAGGCGGCTGACGGGATGATTGTTCCCCGCCAAACGCGAAATGTAGTCGTCTAGACGGAAGCACTCCTCGAGCCGCTTCGCGGCCGCCACCATCAGTTGGTCTCCGCACACGGCCCCGAGGCTGTTGGTGATGACCTTGAAGCGGTCGAGGTAGACGAGGACGACCGCGAAGTAGGGAGCCTCCTTGCGTCTCGCACGCGCCAGCACGGTCTCAAGCCGATCCGAGAACAGGAGACGATTGGGCAGCCCGGTGAGCGGATCGAATGCCTTGCTCGACGTAATATCGGTCTGGGATCCCGCGAACCGGGTGGGCTTTCCGCTGGCGTCACGGACGACCACCCCCCGACCCAGCATCCAGCGGTATTCGCCAGCCTTGCACAAGGCGCGGTACTCCTGCTCGAAGGTAGGTGAGACCCCCTCGAAATGAGCGTCTATCGCCGCCTTGAGGCTGTCCAGCTCCGCCGGATGTACGCGGCTCATCCATTCATCCGGACTCTCGCCGATCTCGTTCTCGTCATGGCCCAGCATCGCTTTCCAGCGATTGGAGAAAAAGATCGTCCCGTTCTTCAAATCCCAGTCCCAAAGCCCGTCGTTGGCTCCGCGAAAGGCCAGGGCGTAACGCTCCTGGCTATCGCGTAACTCGTCACCGGTCCTTTTCAGCGACACCTGTGTTTGGACTCGTGCAAGCACCACCTGAAAGTCGATGGGCTTGGTTACATAGTCGTTGGCGCCCCTCTCCAGCGCGGTGACCACATCCCTGCTCCGATCCTTGGCGGTGACCATGATGACGGGCAGTTCGGTCGGGGAATGGGTGTCCCGGATCATCTTGAGGACCGTGAGCCCGTCGAGCTCGGGCATCATGACGTCGAGGAGAACGACGTCGAAGCCACCGGCTCCGATCATCTCCAGCGCTTGCCGGCCGCTCTCGGCGGTGGCGACCGAGAACCCTTTCCTGCTGAGACGCCGAGAGAGAAAATCCCGATTATTCTCCTTGTCGTCGACGACAAGAAGGTTGCCGATCGGCTGCTCGCGCGCCTCCGGCGCGGGTGTCAACCTGCGGGTGTTGCCAACCATTTGTCGATCTTTCCGAGCAACTGGCAGAAGTCTACCGGCTTGGTTTCGAAGTCATTGCATCCCGCCTCCAGCGCCGAGTCCCGATCGTAGGTCATCGCGTAAGCCGTCAGCGCGATGATGGGAATGTGCCGGGTCATGTGATCGGATTTCAGCCGCCGAGTAGCCTCCCACCCATCGATCTCCGGCAGATTCAGATCCATGAGGATCACGTCGGGAATCTCCGATTCCGCCAGGTCGATCGCCGTCCTTCCGTCGGGGGCGATCACGACCTCATACGCTCTGCGCGTCAGCCGCCGAGCGAGCATGTCCCGGTTCAGCTCGTCGTCTTCAACCAACAGGGTCTTCGTCAAATCTGCGTTCCTCCGCGGAAACCTTGGACACGTCCGGCGGCGACGCGTCCGTCAGGGAGCGGATTTCACTCAGCAAGTCGTCCTGGCTTCGGGTTCCTTTCTTCACGATCCTGGTGACGGCTCCCCTGAGGCGGTCCTCGTCTTTTTTCGTAAGGTCCTTGCCGGTCACGGAAATGATGGGGACCTTGCCGGCGGCCGGCGTTTTCCGGAAGCGATCGAGAAACTCGAAGCCGTCCATCCCCGGCATCAAGAGATCGAGGAGGATCAGATCGGGAGTCGATTCCGATACCCTGTTCAAGGCTTCCTGCCCGTTTTCGGCGATGGCGACATCCGATCCCGCTTTCTCCAAGGCTCGTGCCATCATCCGCCGGGTTTCAGGATCGTCTTCCACGAGAAGGATCCTTCGAGGTCTCTTTCCGCCGCGATGCTTGTCGAAGACCCGGGTAAGCTGGCGCCGGCTGAACGGTTTTCTGATGTAGTCGGCCGCTCCCAGCGCATAGGCGTGTCCCCTTTCATCCCGTATCGTCACGACAATCACGGGTATTTCCTGGAGCTCCGGGTCTCGTTTGAACTCCCGTAAAAGGTTCCAACCATCCACGTCGGGCATCCCGATGTCCAAGGCGATAATGTCGGGCCGTAGTTGCCGAGCGAGTTCCATCCCCTCGGCGCCACTCCCGGCTGAGGCGACCTTGTATCCATCCCGCGCGAGGTTCCGTTGCAGCATGTCGCGGGCGGCCGGATCGTCGTCGATGACGAGAACGACATCCTGGACTTGCGGGGACAGATCGGAGGAGAGTTCCGTTTCCACCAAGTCCGCTTCCACCAACTCCGCTTCGATCTCCTCGCCCGTCTTCGGCTTGACTTCACGGGGAATCGTCATTGTGAAGGTGGAGCCTTTCCCCAGCTCGCTTCGAACGTCGATGGTTCCTCCCAGGAGGTCGCAGAAACCACGCGTCAGGGCCAGCCCAAGGCCCGTGCCGCCATAATTCCGGGTGGTGGAGCCGTCGACCTGCGTGAACTGCTGAAACAACCTGGGCAGGTTCTCGGAACTGATGCCGACGCCCGAATCCGTCACCGCGAAAACGATCCAATCCCGCCCGTCGCTGGCTTCAACGCGGACATGGAGTGAAATGGCGCCGTTTTTGGTGAATTTGGCGGCGTTGCTGAGAAGGTTGAACAGGGCCTGCCTCAACATCGTGCTGTCAACCCGCATGGCGCCGAGCCCCGGCTCGAGCCGAACCTCGAGTTGGTTGGCATTTTCGGCGACAAGGGGCTGCACGGTGTCGACAACCCCATCGACCAGGTCGGGCACGTCAACATCTTCGAGGTAGACGTCCATTTTTCCGGCTTCGATCTTGGAGATGTCGAGGATGCCGTTGATGAGGTTCAGCAAATGCTTGCTTGAGAAATTGATCTTCGCCAAATCCTTCGTCAGCTCCTTCCGTCCTTGCTCTTCCGCGTCTTCCAGGAGCATTTCCGTGTAGCCGAGTATGGCGTTGAGAGGCGTGCGCAGCTCATGGCTCATATTGGCCAGGAACTCGGACTTGGCTTTGCTCGCCAGCTCGGCCTGCTCCCGCGCGATCGCAAGCTGTCCCTTAACCCGGCCCAACACATTGGCCGACTCGTTGAGATTTCGCAGCTCGTTCGACGCAAACTTGAACGACGCAAGGTCGTCGTCGAAATTTCCTTTCGTGAATTTGAGAAGACGCTGGTTGATCACATGAACGGGCTTGATCACCAGGAAATCCATCAAGCCGATGATGATCAAGGTCAGTAGGAAAAGCCCGAGCCCCACGACGCCCTGGATGATCCAGCCATGCCGGCTTATCTCGTCCAGCATGCGCGTAACCGTCCACGCTATCGTGATATTTCCGAAGTGCTCTCCCTCGAACACGATTTCCTTCGAGAAGGAAAGAGGAGATCCCTTGTAGGGCTGGTTCTTCTTGTTCGTCCAATGAACGAGTGTTGCGCCGCTCTCGTTCTGGATATCGATGGACATGATATCGCGGGCATTCCGGACCACCTGCTCGATGATGGTTTCGAGGAGAGGACCGTCCTCGGTGATCACGGCCTCGAGCGCGGCGGCGGTCAGGACATCGAAGGTTTCTTCGCTTCTCTCGTACACGGACTCCACCAGGTAGTCGGTTTCCAGATTCCTGAGAACCGTGCCGGACACCAGCGCCATGATGACCGCCACGCAAGCGAGCGTCACCATGACCTGTAGCCGAAGGGACAATACCTTGGAGCCTCTCGATCTGGATTGCTTCATGTCATCAACTCTGTCCTGGCCCCCGGGGTCAGCGTCAGGGGCGTGAGCCGGACCCGTCTCGTCTCCCTCCGCCGTCACGCCGGTTGGTTCTGGGCAAGAATCCCTCCAACCGCCTTGCCGCCATCACGCGCATGCCGACATGTTTCATTTGAACGCTCTATGACGAATCATTCGGTTTATTGGCACCTCGGAAAAAGAGGTGATTGGTCAGAATGGACTCGCGAATGAACGCGTAGTCTTCATCGCTTCCCAGAAGGAACCCGTCTTTGCTCAGGTTCTTCAGGGCGTTTTTGTCCTTGATGTTGAGCAACACCGCACGGAGGGTTCTCGAGACCTTCTCCGACAAGCCGCTTCGGGCGATCCAGGGTTTCGTGACGTTCGGAAAAGAACCGATGCTGACCAGGGGCACGCCTTTTTCGACCAGCTTGTTGAACGTGCTTTCTTTAAGCGCGCCGGCCTCGAAGCGACCGGCGCCCACGGCGGCCCCGACCTTGTCATGCCGACCCAGGTATTCGAAATAGCCGAGGTCCGCAGCCCTGATGTCATGCCTCAGGAGATACAGCTGGGACAGGTAGCGGCCGATCGTGGACCGTTCGTCGCCGAACGCGAAGCGCGCGCCCCTAAGATCTTCGACGCCTTTGATCGGGCTGCCCTTTGCCACGCAGATGACGCCATGGAAGACCTTTTTCCCCTTGTTGCTCTCAACGACGAGGATAGAAACGCCGGGCTCGCTCTCCTTCGCCTCGATGTATGAAGCCGGCCCAAACCGAGCGAAGTCGACGCGTCCCGAAACCAAGTCGTCGATGCCCTGCTCATATGTCTTCGCGACATGCATGGTGATCTTGACCGGCTCGCCCAGCCGTTTGGACATCTTCGATTCCAGGATGTTGAGAATCGGACGGAACTGCCGGACCATTGCCGAAGGTTTGTCCGACGCATAGACGCCGAACGTGAGATTGACATCGGCTTGAGCGGCGATGGGAATGGCTCCAATCGCCATCAACGCTGCAAAGGGGAGTACAGTGATCCATTTCATCGTTTTGCTCCTAGAAAGACTTCATTCCCAACTACTTCAATAAAGTCCTTTTCTTATTCCACTGTGACCGGGGCGCCGCGCATGACGGATCCGGACAACGCGCTAACCGACGGTTTCCCGGACTTACGTTCATTTCGAAAGAGCCCATCCTCCGATTGCGCAAACTCCACGGTGCCGTCGAGATTCAGCCTCAACACGTCGCCGGTCGATATCCGCTCCGCAGCGCCGCAAACACCGACAATGGTGGTGACGTTGTACTCCCTCGCCAGGATGGAGGTGTGGCTCAGCCACCCCCCGACTTCGGTCACAATGCCCGCGGCGCGGGAGAACATGGGCGTCCAGCCCGGATGCATGTAACGGGTGACCAGGATTTCACCCTCCTGAATCGTCTGGTTTTCCCTTCCATTGGCGACCCGTGCACGCCCGACCACCGCCGCCTCTCCGGCAACCAGCGTCCCCTGAAGGTTGTTCGAGGTGGGGTGGCCGACGCTCGTCGTCCCATCCGATGCCAGACTCTCCAGATGACGTGGTGTGAGGCGGCTGGGCGGGGGGGTGAGCTTGGCGAAGAAATCCGCCGCGGTCTTCCGTTCGGAAATCCGCAGGGCCAGATCCCGGGGCAGTCTTGCCTGCCTCAAGGACATCAGCTCGTCGAGGTCGAGATAGAAGATGCCACCGTCGAGTTCGAGATGCCGGTCCAACTCGACGAACATTCGGCGTATGACGGCCAGCTCCCGGAGACAGTGGTGTTTTGCTTCCTCTTTCAGAGCCTGGAAGCGGCGTGCCCGCTCGACGGTCAGCGCCAGCGCCCGATTCCCCGGCTTTTCGGCCTCCCTGCGTTCGGCCCTGAAGGTTCCCGGGCTTTCGGCCGCATTGGCGGCGAGCTTCTTGACCGTTTCCGGGTCTTCGGCATAGCGCGGCTGGGCCAATTCATAGTCGACCAGTGATCGATGCCCGAACAACTCCAGGAACGTTCCGAGTTCCTCCGAATTGGCGCGGATGCCGGGAAGCAGCGACAGGGCCTGATGTACGACCGTCTCTGGCAGGTCCGCCAAGTAAAGACTTGGCGGCAGCTTGTACCTCTTCAGTTTTCTTTCGGCGGCTTTCAAGTAGAAGCCGGCCGCCACGTTGATGAGATCGGCATGCAGGTGGGTTTCTGTGGTGAACCGGCGGCAGGTTTCCGTCAGCAAATCGAAGAGCTCCTCGGTTTTCATCCGGGAAAAGTCGATCGCCTCAAGCAATCGGACCTGCTGGAGGAAGCGCGGAAGGAAGCGGTCACGAAACTCGTGCTCCAGGCCTTCCGCCGCCCGCTGAAGCCGGAACGATGAAAGCGCGCTCGGCGCCCGCTGCGAGCGCCGCCGCTCTTCGCGGACGTCCACATAAAGCGCGCCGAACACGGAGGTGAGGAGAGGAGGGCCGTCCTCCTCGATGTCGTAGGGAATCCCGAGAGTGCGGCAAGCCAAATCCATGCTTCCGCCAGGCCTCCAAAGGGCTTCCATCATCGAGAGGCTCAGGGGCGTGGGGCGGGGAAGCAGTTCGGATAGCTCGTTCTGGGCAAGCGCGACCTCATCCGCGGCGCTCATCGACGTCAACTGGAGAAGCCGATGCCGTTCCCTTTCGAAGAGCGTCCGCGGTGTCGTATCCGCCTTCCTCGTTCTGGAAAGCGTCGTGATATCGCGAGATTGAAGCAGGTAGAAGCGCCCATTCCGCCAGGCCCACTCGATATCCTGCGGGTGACCGAGGAGCCGCTCCGCCCGTGCCCCGAGCTCCAAAAGCGGGGACAGGTCGACTGGCGCCTCGGCATCATCCATCGGTTTCCGGGTCCACCGACCAAAGCTGTATGTCTGCGGAACCGTCGCGCCATCCGTGACCGCGTCGCCCAACCCGGACACCATTTCGACGATCATGCTGCCACTTTTCATCGGGTGTTCGGTGAACAGGACGCCGGCGTATTCGGGGTCCACCATGTCCTGCACCAAAATCCCTCCGGTCTCGGCGTGGCCCCTCCCGTAGGTCTTGGCGCCGGGGCTAACAAGCGACGTCTGAACCTCACGGAGCGCTTCGAAGAGATTGGCTCGAGAGACGTTCAACACGGAGTTGAAAACGCCCGCGTAGCTCTGATCCGCCCCATCCTCGTTCAAACCCGAACTGCGTACGGCGGCCCGTTCGAGCCGCAACTTGCACCAATAGGACTCGATCCTCTGGCGGTGATGCAGCGGGAAATTCAGAACCTTGCCTTTCGTCGAGAGCCGGACACTGGGAATCACGAAACCCTTCGGTACGGGAAGTCCCGCCTTGATCAATCGGCCGAGCCGGCGGGCCTTGTTCCCGGCGCCCGGTACCCGGTGCGCGAGCTCTATCGGAACCACGTCACAGCCCGGCAGCGGCGGTTCAGCGCGAGTCCGGGTGGCCCTGGGCCTGAGAAGAAGCCTCAAGAATCGGCTTTGAAGGATCATCATCCCAAGGCTGAAAACGAGGTAGAGGTTCAACCCCGATCCGAGATGCAACGTGATGGCGGTGAACATCCAGCCGACGAGCACGCGCATCCCTAGGTACAAGGGCGCGCGCTTGACGGCGACCCCGTGAAGATGGATGGCGACAAGCGCCCCCACGGCAACCGGAAGCAAGAACAGCGGATCCGGCCGCGAGAGGGCGGCTGCCCACAGAAATCCCTCGCTGCTTTGCCCGGCAACCTTGGAGACGACCGTGAAGAAGGCGAGAAATAGAACGATCTGGATACCGAGGCCGAGCAGGTTCAGACCCGGCGTGAGATGGTGTTTGCGGTTAAGAGCCCGAATGGCACGCGACAGCCGCTGCGGATCGCCGGTTATCCGCTCCTTCAGTTCACCGATGCGCGGGGCGAGGCGCAGTTGGACCACCTGGTCTCTTTCCGCCTTGATCGTGAAGGGCATCATCGCGAGGCGCAGCGCGGCGACGACGATGAAGATCGCCAGAGCCAAGCTTCCGGTCTGATCCTTGGCCCAGATGAGCAGGCTTTCCAGCGGTGCTCGCAGCCGTTGTTCAAGGACGCGGTTGCCGGCTGCGAGCCAAAGGGCGACCTGGGTTTCGGCCTGGGGGGCAACGAAATAGTCATGCGGGACGGTGTAGCGGCCCCGGAAATCGCGGCCGAGACGATGAAGCCGCAACCCCAGGATCCTCGAATAAAAGCAGCTTCTTTTGTCATAGCACGCGGCGATGACGGGCTTTTCCGGAAGACTTTTCAGCCCCGCCGTCATCTCGGGCGATCTCAGCTTGCGGATAGGGAGATTGATCGCGCCGGGCAAATGTCCGAGCTGGAACTCGTCGGGGTACCGAACGTCCACGAATTGCGCGCCTTCCTTCCGGACGAGACGCCGCACCTCCGGTGTATCTAGAAGCACATCGTCGTTCGGGTACTTCGGCAGGCTTCGAACGACATCCGGTGTCCGGTCGCCCGAAACCCGGTCGGAACGGCCTTCGGCCAGCCATTTCTCATAGCCACCCTTGACGAAGTTGCACGGAATCCCCTTGGCGGCGAGCGCTCCGCAGATTTCGCTGCTCCGGTTACCCGAATAGCAGAGCAGGATGTTCTTCCGCCTATCGAGGCCGAGGGCACGAACGACGGGCCGTGGATCTCCATAGCGAAGATCGGGGTAGGGAACGTGGATGAAGCCCGACACGGTTCCCATCTCCCGCTCTTCCGGTTCGCGCAGGTCGATGAAATTGATTTCCGTTCCGTCTTGGATCCGCGCCGTTTCCATGAGGCGCGCCAATTCGTCGGTCGTGATCCCGAGCGGATGAGTGATCTGTTCGCTGTAGGGCAGGGTCTTGAGCGAGACATCGCCGACGGCGTTGCCGCCCTCGGTCGAGGAACGGAAGAGGTTGGCCTGCAGCCGCCTCTCCCGTTCGTCGAGGCGATCCGCCCATTGCAGGACATTGAGGGCAGCCGAGGCAAGGAGGAGAGCGATGGCGGCGCGCAATGACCACTTAAGAAACCTTCCGGAACGAGGGCACGAGACTTCGCCCGATTGCCTCAGGTGGAGTTTGCGGGAGACGAAAAGGCCCCCGACCGTGACCGTCGTCAGACCGATCAACTGGGCCATATTCGAAAAGAAGCTGACCGCGATGTCGGGAGACGGAATGGCGAAGGCGGGGTCGCTTAAAAGGCAACCCAGGAATGAAAAAGTGATTAGTAAAAGTGTATTTCTAAAGCCAAGATATATTGAAACAGGGGAGCTTTTTTGTGTCTTTGAGACACAAAAAGTGGAATCAAAAAAAGAAATTAGAAGGTCTTTTTTATTTCCCAATAAATAGATCCTCTTTGGAACGATCACCTATATTTTCTATGGGCGATCACCAGTGACGCATGGGAAACGATCAGGTTTCTTTGTGGTATCCCATAAGATCATGTTAAAAAGTTGAAAATTTGGTAACCATGAACATGATTTATCTTCTAGTTTATATAGAAAATATCGTATCGGTTGTGTGTTTCGTAAAAATGTCAAAATTAAGCAATTTTGTTTCAACATTGTTACATTATAAAGATAGTTTTGACGTATGGACTTCCGTATCAGAGCTAAGTATGGACGTTCATTCAACCTTTCCGATGAGCCCCCATATTCCCTAGCTCCTTCTGAATCAGTAGTGGTAGAAAGCCGATATCGATTGACTTATAGATAAATTTCTAAAAATTTTTATGAAATTTGATCTTTTTAAGATTTAAACATGATGTATTTCGTCAAACTGGAAAAGAAATAATATTAATATTGTAAACCTATTGTTGAAAGTGATGGTCATCACATGACCTATGGAGAGATTCTCAGGGAAAAGACTTGCAAAAACGGGAGAAATCCGTAGGAAAATGAAGTCGCGAGTTTATTTCCCGGGCCCTGGAGCGCTTATTCCTTGCGGGGGCTTGTGCTTCTACGGCACGAGAAGGAAGGTATCGCGCAGCCTCCATGGGGCTTCTCAAACAGGCTCTTAGCGGCTCACGCGCGAATGCTTTAGGTCCGACTTGGGTCACGGTTGGCCGTAGACGGATCGACACCCAATGTCCCGATGTCCGCAAAGCGGACGTTTGCGGAGATGTCGTGTCACGCCGCGCGTTCGGCGGCGGGTGGCGGATGGGGTGGGATTGGCTTCGCTTCGCTCGGTCCGCCGCGCCAACCAAATTCCGGCCGGCGCGGCGGGATGTGTCAGGGCGCTGTCATCCGCGAGTAGTCCCCACGGGTGCGCAGGGTGAAGGTCACCGGCGCGTCGGTGCGGTTGCGCCAGAACCAGCCGTGATTGCCGTCGAAGGCCGCGACAAGTTCTCCGGACTGCCCGGGCACGCCGCGCCCCTGCTCGTAGGTGATGCGTTGCCCGCCGCCGTCGCCATGGGTGTCATAGTTCAGGATCGAACCGTTGGCCGTCCATGCGAACTCGGCGCGGGCGCCTTCGGTCATCACGAGCTTGATCTCGATGCCTTCCGTGGGGGCAAGCGTGTAACTCACCTCGTCGCGCCACGCCGGCAACGCGGGTGCTGCCGGCGCGGGTGCAACGGGCGCAGGCGCGACCGCCGGAGGCGCCACGGCCGCGGGTGCGGAAGGCGGCAGCGGGGCGACGCCAAGCCCGGCGGCGATGTTTGAGAGCCGTGCTTCCAGCGCGTCGAGCCGCGCGATGAGAGCCGGATCGGCAGAGACTTGCGCGGCGGCCGCCTGGGCCGCGAGAACGGCGTCCTCCTCGACGGCCTCCGCGTAGAGCTGCTGCTTGATCTCGCCCATCTGCGTCAGCCCCATCACGCGGCCTAGTCCTGTTGCATCAACGCCATACTCCGAGGGAAGCCAGAACAGGATCAAAATGGCCAAGGCGGCGGCCATTGAGCCAAGTGTCGCCCGCACAAGCCCGCCAGGTGTCGCGTTGACGCCCTGGATATGTCCGGCGTCATAGGGAGGGCGCCGGGTTTGCGGCCGCGGGTCGGGCGCGTAGCGGCGTTCGGCGCGCAGCGGCGAAGCATCTGAACCGGCGTTGTCATAAGGATGATTGGTCATGTGTCAGGTCTCCCGCCGCTCAAGCGGCCACGAAATAGCCGGTCATCTGCAGCCCCATCAGGGCAAATCCGGCCGTCATCAACAGGACATTCACGGCATGGGCCTGCCGCGCGAAGGACGGCATGGCGCGCCAATAGCGCATCACGACGAGGATCGCCGCGAGCGCGAGAAGCTGCCCCACCTCGACGCCCAGATTGAAGGCGATGAGGTTCGGCCAGAGCCCGTCGGGCGAGATGTCGTAGTCGATGATCCGCGAGGCGAGGCCGAAGCCGTGCAGAAAGCCGAAGATCAGCGTGGCGGCCTTGGTCGAGGGTTGAAAGCCGAACCAGAGCCGGAACGCCCCGAGATTGTCGAGCGCCTTATAGACGACCGAAAAGCCGATGATGGCGTCGATGATGTAGCTCGAGATGCCGAAGTCGAGCCAGACGCCCAAGAGCATCGTGGTCGAATGCCCGATGGCGAACAGCGAGACATAGGTCGCGATCTGCCTCATCCCGTAGAGGAAGAAGATCACGCCGAAGAGAAAGAGAATATGGTCGTATCCCGTCACCATGTGCTTGGCGCCGAGATAGAGGAACGGGATGAGATGAATCCCCGTGACCTCCTGGATATAGCCCTTGTCGCCGAGCGTGACGGCATGGGCGAGGGCCGTTTCGACCCAAGCGAGAGAGAGCGCGACGATGAGCAGGAGCATGGACACGCTGCGCGCGCCGAACCCCCGCCCGCGCGGCGCGGCCGGTGAACATGTCATGTCGTAGTCCTTGTCCGAACAGTCTGACGGTGAGCCGGTAAGGCCCGGTTCCGGGGGCTGTTCAGGCGGGGCGGGGCGGGCGTCTCGGCCCGTCCGGCGTCAGGTGTCGAAAGACGTCGCCAAACGCGCAAGGCGCCTTGTCGGGAAACGGTTTCGCAGCGCCAGTCGCTTGGCAAAGCAACGCGTGAAGCTGGTGGTCGTGGTCCGCCGGATTGTGGCCCCCAAGCGATCCGCCTGGGTGATCGTGGCCTGCTTCGTCATGGGCGTGACCGTGCGCGGCGATCTCCCCGGCCATCTCTGCGGCCATCTCTGCGGCCATCGACGCGGCGGCCGCATGGGCCGCAGGGCCGTGCGTCAGGATCACGACAAGGGGGGCAACGATGAACGCAAAGACGGTCGCCAGCACGATCATGCGGCGTGCTGTGTGAGACATTCTATGATGGAAGGGCGTTTTGCCCATGCGCTGCATTCTCTTGTGTCGTTCGTGCGTTGTCACGGCTTCGTCTTGTCATATCCCCCCAGGGGGGATATTGTGTGTATATGACACAATCGCACCAGCACGCAACCCATCCCGGTATAGTCAAGCGGCTGAAACGCGCCGACGGCCATCTGCGTCACGTCATTGGCATGATCGAGGAAGGCCAGCCCTGTACCGACATCGCGGTGCAGCTCCAGGCCGTGGAGAAAGCGGTGGTCGCCGCCAAGCGCGCCCTCATCCACGATCATATCGACCACTGCCTTGGCGCCGGCGGCGACTCGGACCTCACCGAGATGAAGGCGCTCGCCAAGCTGCTTTAGGGCCTGTAGCCCGCGATGCTCAGCGTTCTATCCAACCGCACCTACCGTCATCTGTTCGCGGCGCAGGTCATCGCCCTCGTCGGCACGGGACTCGCGACCGTGGCGTTGGGGTTGCTGGCCTGGGATCTGGCGGGCGGCGATGCGGGCCAGGTTCTGGGGACGGCACTGGCGATCAAGATGGTTGCCTATGTCACGCTGTCGCCGGTGGCGCAGGCTTTTGCCGACCGCGTCTCGCGGCGCGCCATGCTGGTGGCGCTCGACCTGATACGGGCGGGCGTCGCGCTGGCGCTGCCCTTCGTGTCCGAGGTCTGGCAGATCTATGTGCTGATCTTCCTGCTACAGGCGGCTTCAGCGGGGTTCACGCCCGCTTTTCAGGCGACGATTCCCGACGTGCTGACCGATGAAGAGGACTACACAAAGGCGCTGTCGCTCTCGCGGCTGGCCTATGACCTGGAGAGCCTGCTTTCGCCCATGCTGGCCGCTGCCTTGCTGACGGTGGTGAGCTTTCCGGTTCTCTTTGGCGGCACGGTGATCGGCTTCATCGCTTCCGCGGCATTGGTTCTGTCGGTCACGCTACCATGGCCGCGACCGGCCGAGCAGCGAGGCATCTGGACGCGCATCACCCGCGGAAGCCGGATCTATCTCGCGACGCCGCGGCTGAGGGCGCTGCTCGCGCTGTCGTTCTCCGTCGCGACCGCCGGCGCGATGGTGATCGTCAACACGGTGGTTGTCGTGCGCCAGGATCTCGGTCTGTCCGAAGAGGCAGTGGCGCTGACGCTTGCCGCTTTCGGCGCCGGATCGATGGTTGCGGCGCTCGGTCTGCCGCGCCTTCTGGAGCAGCTCGGCGACCGGCGCGTCATGATGGTCGGAGCGGCGGGCATCACACAGGCGCTCGCCGCGCTGGGCGCCGCAAGCGCGATCTGGGGCGTTCAGTGGAGCTGGCTACTGACCGCCTGGTTCCTGGTGGGCGTGGGCTATTCGGCGACGCTCACGCCGTCGGGGCGGCTCCTGCGCCGCTCAGGACACGCCGAGGACCGCCCGGCGCTGTTCGCCGCGCAATTCGCGCTGTCGCATGCCTGCTGGCTCGTCACTTATCCGCTGGCCGGTTGGCTGCAAAGCGCATATGGCAGCGTGACGGCGATGCTGACGCTCGCCATGCTCAGCCTGGCCGGGCTTGGGGCCGCTTTCGCGCTCTGGCCGCGTCACGATCCCGTCGAGATCGCGCATCGTCATGACGACCTTCCGGCCGGCCATCCGCATATCGCCACGGAGCCCCGTCATAGCCATCCATATGTGATCGACGATCTGCATCCGCGCTGGCCTGACGACAGACAGATTGCGCGCGGCGTTTAGGCGAGAGACGGAACACGGCGAGCATATAAAGGTCAGCGGCGAGGATCGTAGAAAATCGTGAAAGCGGCGGATGGCGGGCCATGCGAGATGGAAATACGAACTATTCCTTCACCATCGCACTACGATGACATGACTGCCCGGTGCGCTGCAATGATCAGTGCTGCCAAGCAATACGCAAGCGCTACGCCGCTATAATCAGGCTGTGGACCTTCCGAGCGCCTGCTGCGCATGACCGCTTTGAGCCCTTCTTTGACATTGCGCCGCGCCTAATGTTCTTGTATTGTTCTCATTGGCGTGTACCACACTGGGAGATTTGTGGGATGATTGAGGGAAGCTGCTGTTGTGGCGCTATCAAATTTCAACTGGCCTCTGAACCGTCCATGATGGGCAC